>CAZSBQ010000015.1:17202-31228 GCA_964604795.1 uncultured Victivallales bacterium
ATTCTCATTGTTTTATTACTGGTTTGCAGTATGTTATGACTCTTATTTCGCTTTTTCTTGGTTTTTATGGATATGTGTTGTATATTTATAGCAGATTCAACCAACAAGCCTGAGTGTCTGGCTTCAAGTCAAAGTGTGGCGAAACACGAAATGGAACCACGAGCCGACGCGAAAACACAAGTGAGGAGCAGCAAAAAAAAAGGAGCGTTATCATGCAAAACTCAAACTCAAACTCAAAGTCAGGCACAAACTTAACCAAACTAAGGAGTAGTATCATGCAAAAGAAACACACAAACACAAACAAAATCAAGCTCATGATTGCTTTGGGGGCGAGTTTCACCCTGGCAATAACATCGGTTCAGGCAGCTTTGTTTCAGGACGATTTTGAATCATGGACAATAGACAGCGAGCCCGGCGTCGACTGGACCGTGAAGGGCGAAGACGTAACAATCACCTCCGACCAGTCCGTGATCGGTGAGACCGGTGATTCACAAGGCGTCAGGCTGCAGGACAATGATAGTACCCCCGCCTGGCCGAAGTTGAACCAAGATTTCACCGACCAAACAGGCGATCTGTATGCTCAGTTCGACTACAAGCGCACTGCGGCATATACTGCCAACTCAGCTTTTCGCTTTCGTTCTTCTAATCAGACAGGTGACGGTCCAAGCATATATATGACGGGAGGCAGCGGTCAACCCGCGTACCATGATGGTAGCGGATTTCAGAATTTAGATGCGGACCTTGATGCCGATTCATGGTATCGGTTTACCATTGCGACAGCGGACGTTACAGCGACAAATCCTACGTTTGACTTGCGGATTCAGAGTCTGGCCGACAAGTCGCGGGATGTTACGTTTGCCGATTTGGATTTTCCGGATTCTCCTTCCGAGTTGAGCTTAGCCGAATTTTACTGGAACAATAGTGGCACCAGCTCCTCTTATTACATTGACAATGTGCTAGTCTCCAACGATTCAAACGACCTGAATTACTCGGTCATCCCCGAGCCTTCCACCCTCGCGCTACTGGGGCTGATTTCCGCCCTGGGCTTCGCTGGACGCCGCCGCAGCAGCTAAAGGTCTCTGTTCAAGATGAATGCGGAGTGCATCGCTAACGTTCAACAACGCATCGCCAGGCAGAAGGCTTTCTTTGAGTCGGACAAGGCTCAGGTCATGCCATATTTCCGCAAGTCCCTGAATTTCACACCGTACATTACAGAACTGTTGCACGAGAAAACCCCAAAAGAGATCTGTAATCGGGATCAATGTGATGGCATTGCGCGTGATTTTCTAAAGACATACCGGCAATCGCTTAAGGTTTTATTTCAGCTTGATGACGACTCAGTTCCCTGGATCCAGATTTATGCCGGCATCGGAAGTGTTACCGGCGCCATGACCGGAAGCGAAGTCGATTATATGAACGGTGCCGCCTGGTGTGAACCGGGTCTAAGCTGGGAGGAGGTTGAAAATTTAAAATTTGATCCGGAAAATATATGGGTGAAGCTCGCCCTGGAATTAAACAAAGCGTTCTGCCGGCAATGGGGAGGTGACTTTGCCATTTGTCCGTTCATACATCGTTCTCCTTTGGATGCTGCAAACGGCATTCGTGGCACAGAGCTTTTTGTTGACATGTACGCAGAAAAAGAACGTGCTGAAAGACTGATTGACTGGTGTGCGGAATGGTCGATAAGCCTGGAACGGCATTTTACCGCGGAAGTGGATTATCCCGACGGCATGGAACGGGCAGTCTGGGGAACCTGGCTGCCCGAAAACGGGGTCTTCGTCAATGGCGATCCTGTCGGGTTGATCAGTCGCGAAATGCAACCCGAATTTGAAGGTTATTACACGGGAAAGTTTTTTAAAGCATGCGATGCGGGATTCTTTCATAATCATTCGATGGGGATTTACCAGACTGACCTAATCGCCGAAACTGATCATATTCACGTACTGGAAATCATACCGGATATGGACAGACCGCATACAATAAACCTGATAAAAGACAACGAAGATATAAGAGCAAAAATACTCTATGCTTCGCGTAAAGTTCCGGTTATGTTCGATGCAATGCCGATAGACCGGATCAAAGAGTTCCTGCCATACCTGAGGCATCCGGAAACGGGGAAGCTGGAAGGAAAATTTATCGTATCAGTGATAAAGGATGATAATTTAGATGAAAGCACAGAGGTGCTTGACTATATCCGAAAATTCAAGTGAACAGCATATTTGCTGTCTATGTCCACAGAATTTGGTTGGATCCGGTCAGTTGAGTTAGCAATGGCTTTAGTATCAACGGGCATCCCTGCCTGTTGTGAAGTTCTCTGCAGCCAGGATGGCCGCAGTACGCAAGCAATCCAACCAAATTCTGTGGACATAGTTTGCTGTTGCCCGGAGTTTTTCATAGATTCAAACCTGTAACCATGGTGCCTCATCGATGTTTTTAATTCACCATAAAAACTCGAAAAAAAACCAGCGTACAATTCTTTTGCATAGATTATTGCGTCATCCCTTTCGGTTGCTGCTTATTGCCGTCGTCAGTTTGCTGATCCTCATCGGGCTCGGCGCACTCCTGCAATTGGGAGCGACCATGAAGCTGCCCCCGGAACTGCGCGACCCGGAGATGCTCCGCAAATACGAGGATATGCGGCAGCCGACGATCAACATGGAGAACGCACCGGACTTCTGGGTTGACGCTGATTATCAACGGGGCAAGGACGCGGCCTGGTGGCCCGAAAACCAAAGTTCTCTGTTTGACAAACTCGAAGAGGCAGACGAACTGCCGCCTCTGCTTGAGCGGACAGGTCCGGAACCGGTCGTGTACAAAGGGTTTGAAGGCATCGGGCAATACGGCGGCGACTGGTGGCGCATGGCCGAGGATGTCGACGGCGTCCGACTTTTCATGCAGTACTTTGCCAACAACAACACGCTGGTGCGCTATTCCCCTTACGGCAAGCCGATCCGCCCGCACCTGGCCAAAGAAGTCGAACACAACGAAGACTATACGATATGGAAGGTATATCTGCGCCGGGGCGTGCGCTGGTCCGACGGACACCCGTTCACGGCGGATGACATCATGTTCTGGTGGAAACATGTTGCGAACGACCCTGTCACCGGCTGGGTCCCGGAAACCATGCGGGTAGCCGGTCAGCCGGGGCGCATCGAAAAGATCGATGATTTCACCCTGCGTTACACCTTTCCGCTTGAGAACCCCGGTTTCCTGGATGACCAGGCTTCTGCTGCGGGCTCGCTCTATATGGCCGGACCGGCTCATTATCTGAAACAGTTTCACCATGAACTGGGCGACCAGGAACTCATTGAGGCAATTGCAGATGAAGCGGGAATTACGAAGGAAAAAGTGTTGGATGAAAGAAACCATATAATGAATCCGGAACGGCCCTCGCTCTCCCCGTGGCTTCTGCGCACATACCGCTCCAACGGGCCGTGGACGCTGGTTCGCAACCCCTACTACTTCGCCGTCGATACGGAGGGGAACCAATTGCCGTACATCGACCGGGTGATTTTCAGACAGGTGCATGAAAAACTGCAGCCCAAAGCCCTGGTTGAAGGCGCCGTATCGGCCATGCTCGCAGGAGACGTCAGCTATGCCAGCCTTATGAGACAGCGGGAGGAAGGCAATTACAGTGTGCGACATTGGTATGTGGGGGGCGGAAGCGGCTTGACAATCATACCGAACCGGCAACTGCCGGTGACTGAAAACGATCCGACCAGCGCCGCCCGGCGCGAGCTGTTGCGCAACAAAGAATTTCGCCGCGCACTGTCGCTGGCCATAAATCGACAACAGATCATTGAAGCCGAATTTATGGGGATAGGCATCCCGTCGAACCCCGGCCCCGGCCCCGGGCAGATAGGATATGATCCCGAACACCTCAGGGCCAATGCCGCATACGACCCGCAAAAGGCCAACGCCATTCTAGACGAGCTGGGCCTGACCCGCCGTGATGAGCAAGGATTTCGGACACTGCCGGATGGACGCCGTCTCTGGTTTCGCATGGTCGGCAGCGACTCCGAAATGGTGCTGTCCATCCGGCAGGACTGGAAAAATATTGGCATCCGGGTGGTGGTACAGCAAAAACCGCACCGCCTGATGCTGATGGAACGGAGGCGAGCCGACTTCCAGATCACCGAACTCGGTGCCGGGGCCGCCGCTGAGTGGCAGGCACTGGGGGCCGGCAATCTCTACCGTGACTGGTATTACCGCGGCGGACTGTACGGTGCCGAAGAAGCCGAGAGGCTGCCCATACAGCCCTCGTCCCTCGAAGAGGAACTCATGCGCATGGGGCAGCGGGCCAGCGTCACGCCGGACCTTGAAGAAAAAGAAAAACTGGTGAAGAAAATCATGCGGCACGCCCGCGAACAGGTGTGGGCAATCGGCATCGTTTCCCAGGCAAGCATCGGCAACGCGGCGCAATTTGTGGTCAAAGACGGCTTGCGAGGCGTACCGGAAATGATCTATTCCTCGTTCAAGCACGGAACTCCGAACAACGCGGCACCCGAGACCTGGTACTGGGAAGATCCGGACACGATCAACGGCAAGCCGGCAAGTGACAAATACCTGACGGATCGCCGGAACAGCATCCTTGACGAGCTTCAGCATGTCACCTTGCCGCCAAAGCAAATTGACGCAGAATCCGAAAGCGTCAAAACGACTTCGACCGGGTTAAATATCGGCTGGCTGCTGCAGATCGCCATCTGGACCGCAGTCGCGTTGTTCATTCTTTTATCGGCCATGCGCCATCCGTTTGTAATTCGTCGTCTGGCACTGATGGTCCCGACCCTTGTCGTGATTTCCATCATTGTCTACATCGGCATTCAACTGCCGCCGGGCAATTACCTTGACACGCGCATCATGACCCTCGAAGAGCAGGGCCTGACTCAAATGGCCGAGCAGGAAGCCGACGAACTGCGCGAGAGATTCCACATGGATGACGGCCCGGTCAAAAACTACTTCCGCTGGAGCGGGCTGCTGTGGTTTGTCACCTATGAAAAAGGCGACCGCGGCCTGCTGCAGGGGCACATGGGGCTGTCGATGATCAACGGCAGGTCAGTGAATGAAATCATGGGCGACCGCCTGCTTCTCACCTTCCTTATTTCGTTAGCCACGATTGTCTTCACCTGGGCGGTAGCCATTCCAATAGGGGTTCTGGCAGCTGTCCGGCAATATTCAAAGCTCGATTATACCCTTACCGTACTGGGGTTTCTGGGCATGTGCATTCCCAATTTCATTCTGGCTCTGGTGCTGATGCTGCTCAGCCGGCAACTGTTCGACGTCACCATAACCGGCTTGTTCTCGGCCCGATATGCCATGCAGGACTACTGGAGCTGGGCAAAAGTGGTGGATTTACTGAAACATTTATGGATTCCGGTGGTTGTGATCGGCACTGCCGGCACTGCCGGAATGATCCGCGTGATGCGAGCCAACCTCCTGGACGAGCTTAAAAAGCCGTATGTGGTTACCGCGCGAGCCAAGGGGGTGCGCCCCACCAGATTGCTGTTCAAATATCCATTCCGCCTGGCGCTTCTCCCCTTTGTCTCGGGGATCGGCGGCATCCTCCCCCGGCTGGTTTCCGGGGGCGCCATTGTGGCCATCATCCTCAGCCTGCCGACCATCGGCCCGCTGTTGCTGGATTCGGTTATGTATGAAGACACGTACATGGCCGGTTCACTGCTGTTTCTGCTGAGCACCTTGACGGTGATCGGCGTTCTCGTCAGCGACCTCCTGCTGATGGCACTCGATCCGCGTATTCGCATGGAGGGAGGCAACAAGTAGCGGGTTGCAATACCGTCTGGACGCATTTGGAATGGCGACCCGAAAAACTGAAGCTTGTCCGGCAGATTTTTTGCAAATGCTTAAATGGGTAAATGATGAATTCAGAAAACACACACACATCATCTGAAAATCTTGATGGTGCGAATGATCAATCATTCGCCGCTCGAGCTGCCGGAACGCGCGATATTGGCACTATGACGCAATGGCAGTTGATTCGGAAGCGCTTTTCGCGACATCGTCTGGCCGTGCTTGCCGTAGGGGTTCTGATGTTGCTTTACCTGGCGGCGATTTTCGCCGAGATAGTGGCGCCGTATGGTGTTGGTGAGCGTCATCTGGACTACCGGTACGCACCGCCGCAACCCGTGCTTTTCAACTTGGAATACGGGTTTCACACAGCCGGGCTCAAAGGGCAAATGAACCCTATCGACCGCACCATTGTCTATCAGCGCGACAAGTCCCGGATTATTCGCCTGCGACTCTTCCCCAAAGACAAAGTCAAGCTCTGGGGGCTAATCCCGATAAACCGCCATCTTTTCGGCGTGGCTGAAGAGATACAAGTGCGGGAGACAAGTTCGAGTGACGGGGCGACTGCCGGCGCTCACCGCCTGCCCGCATCGGCCTCCCCCCCGTTCTTCCTCCTCGGCGCGGACAAGTACGGACGCGATTTATTCAGCCGCATCGTGTACGGATCGCGCATTTCGCTGTCCATCGGTCTGGTCGCCATCGCCATCTCGTTTTCCCTGGGCATAACCATCGGCGGCATTTCCGGATATTTCGGCGGCCTGGCGGATCTGGTCATTCAGCGCATGATCGAAACCCTGCAAGCCATCCCCAGTCTGCCCCTGTGGATAGCGCTTTCGGCCATTCTGCCCGCGTACTGGTCGGATATAAAGGTCTATTTTGGCATCACTGTAGTATTAAGTCTGCTCGGCTGGACCGGTTTGGCGCGAACGGTGCGCTCCAAACTGCTGCAACTGCGCGAAGAGGAATATGCCGTGGCGGCGCGTTTGCTCGGGGCCGGACACAGCCGGATTATTTTCCGACATCTTCTGCCCGGCTTCACCAGCCACATACTCGTCACCTTGTCTCTGGCAATCCCCGGAATGATCCTCGGTGAAACGGCGCTGAGTTTTCTCGGCATCGGCCTGCGCCCCCCGGTAGTCAGCTGGGGCGTTCTATTGCAGGATTGCATGAACCTCGACCAGCTCGTCCGCTCGCCATGGCTGATCATGCCGACCGTGTTTATCGTTGTCACCGTCCTGGCGTTCAATTTCATCGGCGATGGCCTGCGCGATGCCGCCGATCCTTATCATTAATTGTAAATAATAGTCTCCAAATCACAGGAAAACCATCATGGTCACAATTCAATCACAATCAGGCTGCCGCCTGCTGACACTCATCCTTCTGTGTCTATGCAGCCTGGCAAGTGCCGCGGCGCCCGAGCCGTTCGAAGACGGCGAGCGTGTGCTGTTTCTCGGCGACAGCATCACCCGCAGCGGCGGCTGGCACTCGCAGATCAGCCTGTTCTACGAAACCCGTTTCCCTACGCGTCGCATAACGTGGCTCAACGCCGGTATCAGCGGCGATACTGCCGGCGGCGCATTGCAGCGCCTGCAATGGGACGTACTCGACCGTGAACCGGACCGGGTTGTCATCGTGTTCGGCATGAACGATGTCGCCCGCCCGGACCTGCCGGGTGAGATCGGCAGTGATGCACGAGTCGAACAATACCAAACCGACATGCTTGCCCTCATTAAGGCACTGCGCCAGGCCGACATCAAAATCATCCTGTGCACTCCAAGCCCATACGAAAGCACCGCACAGCTGAAGCGGGAAGCCGATCCGCGCATCAATTCAGCCCTCACCCGCTGTGCCGACATCTGCCGAGAACTGGCAACAGAGCATGACCTGCCTTTGGTCGACTTCAATGGTCCCATGAACTCAATCACCGCTGACTATCATAAGAACAACCCCGAGTTTACGCTGATCGGTGAGGATCGGGTTCATCCAGGCACGCTCGGCAACACCGTCATGGCCCATCTGTTCCTACAGGCCCAGGATGTCAGCGGCGTAATTTCCAACACGGTGATCGATGCGGCGGCGGGCAGGCCGGTCACTACTGAAAATGCCAAGCTCACGGATTTCGGAATTGAAGATGACGGCGCCATTGAATTTAACCTGCTTGAGAAAGCCCTGCCGATGCCGCTCGGCAGCAGAATGCGGCAAGCCCTGCGTCTAACCCCCGGGAACGCACTTCTGGATACTCTCGAAAACCTGGAATCCCCCCGGGATGCCTATACGTTCCCCGGCTGGGACCGGATGCCGATGCAGGATGCCTTGCATAAACAGAGCTTGACCGTAACCGGACTGCCCGAGGACCAATATAAACTGATTATCGACGATCAGGCGGTCGGACGTTTCCGACATGACGATCTCGCTGATGGAATCAACCTGGCCGCCATTGAAACCACTCCGCAGTATCAACAGGCACAAGAGGTATCCGCAATCCATGCCAAACGTCACAGGACCGCCTCGCTTGCCCCGCGCATGACGGCGTTCACCCGCCTGTTTACTCTCGCCCCCGCGGGCATCGACATAGATCACGAAGATGAAGTCAGGGCAGCCCTGCAAAAGCTGATCAATGATCCTGATGCCAAGGGCCGGGCGGAGCTGGGCCGCGGCGGGTACGCCCAGGCTATGGCCGAAAAGTATCTGGATAATCAACCCAAGGCGGCGAAAATTACGGATGCTATTGCCGCTGCGGATGATGAGATATACCGGCATAATCAGCCCGCAACCCATCGCTATCGGCTGCAACCTGTTCAGCACCCTCTCAGCAAGGATGATCGTCGAGCCGTATTCGAAGCTCGTCATACACCCGAAGTGGTTGAAAAAACCGCCCGTGAATTCCTTGATCTTCTGCTTCTCGATCACGCCGGCCTGGTGCGCACCAACCTGCGACGGCGCCCGTTACTGCAAAAAACCGCCGACCTCGCCCAGGCAGATAAGCCGATCGCAGCCCTAGATACTTTCCGTGACTACATTTTTCACAAACTCCGCAAACCGTCCGTATACGGACTGCCCGACCCTTTGCTGGATCCGTACCGCGGTCTCATCAAACCGGGCGCGATGGATAAAACCCTGGCTCGGGCCGATCAACTTATGCAAGGGCAAGTCGTTCAGGACGCGCCGCCCATGCCGCCGGGGACAGTCTGGGTGCCCAGACCCAAACCGGGACCGACCGGCACGGGAAACCCCTGGTCACCCGGCAGATTCCAGCCCCTGGCCGCCGCCTACCTGCTGACAGGCAGGCAGGATTATCTGGATAAATGGATCGAGTATATGGACGGCTGGGCCATGTTCGAGAACACCGATGACGCGATCCCGGCGACTGACATATCCGACCGTGACAACAAGGGTATTCAGCATATTTTCAATGTATACAAAACACTCGCCGGCATTGCCCGGCTGCAACCTGCCGCAGAACAAAACTTTCCGGCAGACAGCCTGGCCCGAATACTGCGAAAACTCATCCGTGTATATATGCCTTTAAGCCTTGTCTACCACGACAGCAACCCGCAGAACTGGACCCCCGGCGCAACAGCCGCCCAAATGCAAGTCGCGGCATTGATGGATGAATTCAAAGCCGCTGAGCACCTATTCAGGCGCGCCAGGCATCGGCATGAAAACTACGGCGTCATCCAGTTTCTGCCCGACGGCGGCGAAACCGAGCACGCTCTGTGGTACAACTGTCATTATTACGACGGTGCAACAACGGCGCTTGACTTGGTTGACCGTCGCCGCAGTGTCAACCAATGGCACCGCCCGAGTTGGGAAACACCGGTATATGACCCTGCCTGGGAACACGAACAACGCCGCAAACTTATTGACCGGGCCCGCTACTTCCTGCAGATGCTCACTCCGCAGCGCCAATATCCGATTGGCAACCGCAGCGATCAGCGCACTCTGCCCGACTGGAAGTCCGCCGCCATGGTAGAACATGCCATTCTCAACGGCGCCCCGGATCTGCAGGTGCTGCTGAACACGCTGCGCGGGAATACAGCCTCCGGATTGCCGGACTTCACAATGTCGGCTTTTCCCTACAGCGGCAGCTGGATCATGCGTACAGGGTGGGACAAGACTGCGGGTTATGCGCACTTCTTCTGTTCACCCTACCCCACCGGCGGCCATGCCATGCGCGGGCTCAAGAGCAACAACGGGTTCTGGCTCTCACACAACGGGCAGGATCTGCTGACCGCCGGCGGGTTCGGCGCCTATTCCTATGATCGTTCACCCCTGCGGGTTGACGGCAAAGAGCAGTTCGCCCAGGCCGGCATCGGCAACCCCGGTTTCAACAAAAACCACAAAGGCTTCGGTGTCGCTTATATTGATCCGCCGCCCCCAGACTGGCGTTCTCATTCGAGCGCGAATTTCGATTTCGCAGAGGGTGTCTACGACGGCGCATACGGCGATTTTGTGGATGATCATCATGACACCAAGGACTATCGCCCCGCATTCCTCGCCGGCCGCGCCCGCGAAATCATCACCGGCGTCAGCCATAAACGCCAGGTCTTTTTCGTGAAAGATTCGGCTCTCTGGATCGTCGTTGACCAACTGCAAAGCCGGGCATCGCATGAATACACGCTCGACTGGCGGCTGCCCACTGCACCCATTCGCCAGTTCGAGGGAAAACGCCACGCCAAATACAACGGCAAAACCTTTTCCCCCAACAATATTGAAGTTGAAGAAACAAGTCAAACCATTGCCACGTCCGCCGCCGACATGCCGATCCTGAACATTCAGCACTTCGGGCCTGAACTGAATTTCTCCACTAAGCGTGAAGACGGCGAACGAATCAAGGACGACTACACCATCCACTATAAAATGTACGACTTCTGGCGGGTCAGCGGCAGCTGGCAAAGCCGAGGCAACGACGTGCTTGTCTCTTTAATCGAGGTCATTCCCCAAGGGGAAAACTCACGGATTGCGGAAACACAGGAAACCGGCAACGGCTTTGAGGCAACCCTGACTGGCGGCCGGCAACTCACCCTCGCCAGCTCCACCGATGGCAGGACGGTACTGGCACTTGGCGATCGTCGTTTGGTCATTGACGAGGAAAGCTACGAACAAGACGGCAACCGTAGCATCCCGATTCACCGCCCTATTGCACCCGTGCAGATCGAACCGGCCCGCACTATCATCACCGGCCCCACGCCGATTACCTTGACTTGCACCACTCCTGATGTCGAAATTCGTTATACTCTCGACGGCAGCGAGCCGACCGTTCACTCGCCGCTTTACACCGAGCCGTTCATGATCGACAACAGCGTCACGGTGAAAGCCCGCGCCTTCCGCCCCGGGCTCGAACAAAACCCCACCCGCCTGGCCGGCACCCATGCCACCGTGACGCGGACGGCCCGATTCGAAAAAGCCAAACCGCTCGATCCCGCGGCGCCCCTGAATGACAAGCGCTTTCAACCCGGCCTCACGGCCAGGTACTATGAAGGCGACTGGAAAGACCTGGTCTTTTTCCCCGAAACTGTCGACTCCGTAAAAACCGTGAACGTCCGCCATCTGTTTGACCGGTGCAGACCGAACGCAGGCAGCGTCTTCGGCTGGACATACTCAGGCTTCCTGGCCATTCCCGAAGACGGTGTCTATACCTTCCACGCACCCGAGGAAATGATAACCTCGCGCCAGGAACCCGGCTACAGCCTGCGCCTGTTTGCCGGCCGGGAAATGCTGCCTAACAATCGCCCCAGCGGACGGATCAACGAATGGTATCCGGCCACTACGCGCCACGCCTACGGCGCCTGGAGCATTGCGCTCGAAAAAGGCATCCACCCCTTCAAAGTCGCCTATGTCGATTATCGCGGTGATGCCGTCGAACGCCTGAATCACCCCGGAATGAAATTAAACACGATATGGAACGGCGCCACGCCGGAGTTACTCGTCTCCGGACCGGACTGGTCAGAACAACCCATCCCCAAAGCATGGTTCAAGAGGCGATAACATCACAGTGCTTTCCTGACAAAACCAAATATATAACAAGGATAAATGAAATGAAACAAAAACGACTGATTACCTGGGGGCTGGCGGCCTTTTTTGCAACAACAACATTTATGACAAGTGCGCTTGAAATACATATTGCCCCATACGGGGAAAAGGATGCGAAAGGGACACAGGACGATCCCCTGCGAACTCTGGAACAGGCCCGTAATGCTGTTCGGCAACGGCGGGATAAGAACGAACCGGTCACGGTTTGGCTCCATGAGGGTGATTATATTCGAGAACAGTCCTTTGTCTTGATAGAAAAAGACGGGGGAACTTCTAACGCGCCGGTAGTGTATCAGGCTCGGCCCGACGCAAATGTGCGTCTTATCGGAGGCCGGATAGTGGATGACTGGCAGCCTGTGTCCGATCCGGATATACGCAAACGGTTGCCGGAAGCCGCACAGGATAAAGTAATGGTAGTTGACCTTTACGCTACCGGTATCGAGGATTTAGGGAAATTGAAAAGCCGTGGATTTAAAAGAGGTCCCGGGCCGGCGGCATTAGAACTGTTTTTTAATGATGAACCGATGACTTTAGCCAGATGGCCGAATAAAGGCTTTGTCAAAATTATGGGGTTTCCGAAAAAGTACGAAAATAAAAATAGCCAAGGGTACAAGATGGGCAAGTTGGAAGGGGGGTTCTTTTACAAGAACAAGCGCCCGGAAACCTGGCAGCAACCGGAGAAAGTCTGGATGCACGGTTTCTGGATGCATGACTGGGCCGATACGCACGAACGCATCGAACAGTTGGACACGGAACGGCAGCATATCATTACTGCCCCGCCCCGTGGAGAGTATGGCTTTAAAACCGGTCAACGATATTATTATTACAACATTCTCGAAGAATTGGACCAGCCCGGCGAATGGTATTTGGACAGGAAATCGGGCAAACTATATTTCTGGCTCCCCTCATCACCCAAAGAAGGGGAAACGATAGTGTCACTTATCGAGGCGCCGTTAATTGATTTGCAAAATGTGTCACATGTCACATTGCGCGGCTTGCACTTGCGCGGGGGACGAAGCACGGGAATACAGGTTGCCAATGGTTCACATGTCCGCATCGGAAATTGCGAGATAAAAAACAGCGGGACCTTGGGAATCAGATTGCAGGGAGGACATGAATATCAAGTCCGGGGATGCACGATTTCCAATGCCGGGGAGACCGGCCTACGAGTCCAAGGGGGTGACACAGACAAACTTACTCCCGCCAAGCACGAAATTATCAATAACCACATACATGGCATGGGTCGGTGGAGCTACTGCTACCGCCCCGGTATAGAAATGAGGGGGGTGGGCATCCGCCTTGCACACAACGTAATTCACGACGGCCCACACAGCGCCATTTCTTTCAGGGGAGTCAATACAATCATCGAGTACAATGAAATTCATTCCGTATGTCAGCAATCCGGCGACGTCGGCGCCATCTACACCGGCAGGTCATGGGTGGCGCGCGATAACGTAATTCGCTATAACTATATTCATCATCTTGACGGCCTGGGCGGCCATGGAGCAAAGGCTATCTATCTTGACGACATGGCCAGTGGTATGACTGTGTTCGGCAACATCATATATAAAGGACAAGACGGTGTTTATGTCGGTGGCGGACGCGATAATTTAATCGCAAATAATTTGCTTATCGATATGGAACGCAATCCTATATATATCGACGCCCGCGGCGCGAATAAACATCCACACTGGCGAAATATGGTTCATGCCAGAATCAAAACCGAACTTTTTGACATTCTGGAGCATAACCCCATATATGCAGAAAAGTTTCCTGACCTGAACCGGATAAAGGAATTATACGAAAATAGCGAAGGCTTTATCCCACCGGCGGGAACGAAAGTAGTTGGCAATGTTATTGTTGATAATACCCCTTTGCGGATGCCGGAGGAGGAAGCGGCGCAAGGCGTGGTCACCACAAAAAACAATTTGATTGGAATCGATCCGTTGTTTAAGGACAAACCACCAGAAAACTTTCGTTTGCATCCGGATTCTCCGGTTTGGGATATTGGATTCAAACCGATCCCGGTTAAGAAGATTGGTAACCAATAACAACAAAATAAGATGTCAGTAATGGTTAACAACAACATAAAAGACAGAATTGAGCAACAAAATATGATGTGGACAGTATTTCACCCAGAACTCGGCACAGTAGGCTCAAGGGACGCGCAAGTTGAACGACATAGTTT
>CAZSBQ010000016.1:0-30478 GCA_964604795.1 uncultured Victivallales bacterium
GCCACCCAGTCGGGTTCGCTGAGCGGTGCGATGGTGGGCGATTCGATGCCGGGGGTGATGGCACAGGCGGCGTCCGCCAGCTGCCGGGGGCAGTCATATTCGACCATGACGTATGCCCGCGCCACGAGAATGCCGTTCAGCCGCCGCAGGAACAGAGCGGTTTCTCCGTTGTCTTCGGTCGCGCTGTCCGAACGGCCGATGACCACGGCCTCGGAGGAGAGAATCGGCTCGCCGACGGTTTTCAGCCCCGCTTCCTTGAGGGTCCGTCCGGATTCCACCACGTCGGCGACGACATCGGCCACGCCCAGACGCACCGAAATCTCGACTGCGCCGTCCAGACGCACAACCTGCACGTCGGCGCCCCGCCTGCGCATGTCCGCGCGAACCAGGTTGGGATAGGAGCTGGCAATGCGCAAGCCGTCAAACTGCTCCGGTGTGCGCTCGCTGTCCGCCGGGACGGCGTAGCGGAACGTGCTGCGCCCGAATCCCAGCGCCAGCTTCTCCTGAACATCGGTTTCGCTGTCCAGAACCAGGTCGCGCCCCGTGATGCCCAGGTCGATGATCCCGCCGTCCACGTACACGGGAATGTCGCGGGGGCGGAGAAAGACGAATTCGACGCTGTTTTCGGCGTCGACAAGTCTCAGTTCCCTGTTCGAGCGTCGGCATCGGTAGCCGGCTGCCTGCGCAATGTCGACCGCGCCCTCGGACAAGGATCCCTTGTTGGGCAAAGCAATTTTCAGCATTGTTTTCGATTCCTAGAGATGGCGATACACGTCGTCGAGTTTCAGGTCCATGGCCAGCATCATGGCCTGGGCGTGATAGAGCAGCTGGGAGATTTCCTCGGCCGCGCGTTCCTTGCCTTCGTGGCGCGCGGCCATCCATACTTCCGCAGCCTCTTCGGAGAGTTTTTTGCCGATGAAGTGGGGGCCGGCATTGACTTCATGTACGGTGCCGGAGCGCTCGTCCTGGCGGGCGACCTTGTCGCTGAGTTCTTCAAAAAGTTGCTCGAAGGTTTTCATGTCGGTGGTTGTTCGGGTTCGGATGGTTGCCGCGGTTCAGCGTTTCACTGCGATTCGAGTCGGATGATGCCGGTACTATAAGGGGTTGCGGCGGATTGTCGCGCCTGTTATCAGATCGGTGATCAGTGATCAGTCATGAGTCATGAGTCATGAGTCATTTTGCAGGTGTCAGGTGTCAGTAATCGCTACAGGCAGAGATGACTGCAGTACTGACAGCTGACCGCAGTGACCAATAATCAGTGATCGGGCGAATCAGAGTATTCGCTACAGGCAGAGATGCCTGTAGTACTGTAAAAACCTGAAACCGTGCAGGGCACTTCTTTTCTAACGTGTAAAATGTTTTTCTGCAACAGATTGTGTGGGAATGTAAAACTCGCGCGGGACGCGTTGGAGAGCGAGACTCTGTCGAGCCCCGCCCTTGGCGAATGGCGGCGCGGGTCGCCTGCACCGGCAAACGGATCGTCATCGGGAGGTCGACACGGGGCGCGGAGGGCGCGCCCCCTACATGGTAGAGGCCGGCGCCTCGACGGCCCGTGTGGGGAGGGCGCGCCCCCTTCGAAGGGACACCCGGGGTTCCAGTGTCGGCCGCCGCCCGGCTCGACGGAGTCTCGCCCTCCAGCGGGGGGGGAATCACGCCGCTCCCCTTCCACGGAAAGGAATCGCGCGGGAAAAATGGCGGCGTTGCTTGCATCCTGTGGTTGGAACGGTACGGTGAGCAAGCTGCGGTGACAAAACACGTCAAACTTGCTGAACTAGCGTCAGCATGCGTCAAGGACAACGGAGACGAGGGCAATGATTCTCACACTTAAAGAGTTGGCCAATCACTTGAAGGTCAACGAGCGGACCATTCTTCGGATGCTGCAGAGCGGCCAGATTCAGGGCGCGAAGATTGGCGGGCAGTGGCGGTTCAACGGCACGCAGGTCGACCGCATATTTTTTCCCGACGAGGCGAATGCCGAGCACCTGCCGGTTTCGGACCTGCTGCCCAAGCACTTGGTTTGCCCCGTGAGCCGGATTCTGAAGCCTTCTCGGGTTATGCTGGAATTGGAGGGGGAGAGTGCGGACGAGGTTCTGGAGGAGCTGTGCGGTCCGTTCATTCAGGAGGCTTTGCTTCCGGATGTGGCGACTCTGAAGGAGCGCATTAAGGGCCGGGAGGAACTGCTCAGCACCGGGGTGGGCCACGGGGTGGCCATTCCGCATCCGCGGGATCCCATCACCACCCTGCGCGAGCCGTCCGTGCTCGTCTACGGGCGCAGTCCCCGGGGCGTGGACTTTCAGGCATTGGACGGTCAACCGGTTCATCACTTTTTCCTGATTTGCTGTCAGATGATTCAGACGCACCTGATTCTGATGGGGCGGCTGGCCGAAATTCTTCAGCAGCCGGATGTGCTGCAGGAGCTGATGGCGGCCGAAGCGCCCGAAGATGTCGAGCGCGCCATTCTGAAGGCTGAATCCACGGAGTTTTTTCGGTGAGTGATTCCGCGGCTGTCTTGAGTTCCCCTTTGGGCAGCCGTCAGACTGATCGTTGTAGACATGTTCAAGCAATAGGGAGGCCGACAATGGCAAGCGACCACTCTCAGGATTCTGGTGCGCCGAATGCGCCGGTCATTCACGAGCGAGCGGTGCTTGCCGAGGGGCGGTGGATGCGGCTGCGGCGGATTCGCTATACGGATCCGTGGGGCACGGCGAGGATATGGGAGAGCGCCGAACGCTGCAATGATCGAGGCGCGGTCATTGTTGTCGCCCGGCTGCAGCCGGGCAATAAGCTGCTGCTTGTGCGTCAGTATCGTCCGCCCGTCGAGGCTTGGACTCTCGAGTTTCCCGCCGGGTTGGTGGACAACGGCGAATCGCCGGAACAAACCGCTCTGCGCGAACTTCGCGAGGAAACCGGGTATTGCGCCGAGCGGGTTCGCCTGCTTCCGCCGGCGCTGAGCAGCCCCGGGCTGACCAATGAAGCCGCGCAGTTCGCGCTGGTGGACGTGGATGTCGGGCGCGAAGGGAATGCCGCGCCCCGCCAGCAACTCGAGGGCTCGGAGCACATTGAAGTTTTTCGCGTCCGCGAAACCGAGCTGGAATCGTTTCTGACCGAGCAGCGCGCACAGGGCGTGCGGATCGACATGCGCGTGCTGGCCTTTGCCCTGGGACTGGACTGCTGAACCAAGCGTGCGTGGCTCTGCCTTTTAGGCGGAGCAGTCAGACAGGGCAATAAAACCGTGGCTCTGCCTTTTAGGCGGAGCAGTTGGGGGCGTTATGAGATTTTTTCGCATGCCGGTAGTACTGCATGGGGTTCGCTACAGGCAGGGATGCCTGTAGTACTGCGGGGTTTGCTACAGGCAGGGATGCCTGTAGTACTAGGGGGGGTGCTACAGGCAGGGATGCCTGTAGTACTGCGGGGGGTGCTGCAGGCAGGGATGCCTGTAGTACTGCCCGACAACTGAACACTGAAACTCCAAAAAAATCATAGGAGCCATGACCATGAACGACCAGGATCGGTATTGCGTGCTGTTTCTTTGCACCGGCAACTCGTGTCGCAGCCAAATGGCCGAGGGGTGGGTGCGCCACCTCAAAAGCGATGCGATCGAACCGTATTCGGCCGGTATCGAGACGCACGGTTTGAACCCATACGCAGTGCGAGTCATGGCCGAGGAGGGGGTTGACATTTCCGGACAGCGGTCGAAGCGGGTGGACGCGGTCATGGACGTGGACTTCGACTTGGTCGTCACGGTCTGCGGGCACGCCCATGAGACCTGCCCGGTGTTCCCGGGCGGCGCCAAAGTCATCCATGTCGGCTTTGACGACCCGCCGAAACTTGCGGAGTCCGCAAGTTCCGAAGAGGAAAAACTGGACTGCTACCGCCGCGTCCGCGACGAGATCAAAGCATTCATCGAGACACTTGAACAACCAATACCCCTGGAGCGCGGGCGTCCCCGCCCGCCAGGGGAGGGGCTTGAGGATTCTGTGCGCTCGGCAGTCGTCGAAACCCAAAAATCACAAGGAGACAAGCAATTATGACATGCAGCGCGAATGAAAAGCTTGAAACCAAGAGATTGAATGTGTTCGAACGCTATCTGACTGTATGGGTTGCGCTGTGCATCGTCGTCGGCATTGCGCTCGGCAAGGTGGTGCCCGGCATGGCGGAGTATTTGGACGGCATGGCCATTTCCGTGGACGGTGCGCCGGTGGTCTCGATCCCGATTGCCGTCGCCCTGTTTTTCATGATGTATCCCATCATGGTCAAGATCGATTTTGCGGAGGTGGTCAAGGCCGGCAAGACCCCGAAGCCGGTGATGCTGACTCTTTTCATGAACTGGTGCGTCAAGCCCTTTACCATGTTTGCCATCGCCTGGTTTTTCCTGGGATTTGTGTTTCGGGACCTGATGCCGGGCACGGAAGTGCTCAAGGACGGCAGTGAGGTTGAATTGTGGCGTTCGTACATTTCCGGGGCAATTCTGCTCGGGATCGCTCCCTGCACGGCGATGGTCCTGATGTGGGGATACTTGGCGCGCGGCAACCAGGGCTTGACGCTGGTCATGGTCGCGATCAATTCGCTGACCATGCTGGTGCTGTACGGAGTGCTGGGCGGCTGGCTGCTCGGGGTCAACCGGATGCCGGTGCCGTGGGAGGCGCTGCTGCTGTCGATCAGCATCTACGTGGCGCTGCCGCTGGTGGCCGGCTATTTTTCACGCAAGTGGATACTTCAGGCGAAGGGGGAGAAATGGTTCAACGAGAAGTTTCTGCACCTGCTCACGCCCGTGTCGATCATTGCTCTGCTTGGGACGTTGGTGCTGCTGTTCAGCTTCAAGGGCGACGTGATCCTGAACAATCCCTGGACCATTCTGTGGATCGCCGTTCCGCTGTCGATTCAGACGCTGCTGATCTTTTCGATCACCTACGGACTGGCCAAACTGCTGAAGTTGTCCTACGAGGATGCCGGACCGGCCGCGATGATCGGCGCCAGCAATCACTTTGAGGTTGCCATCGCCACGGCCACCATGCTCTACGGTTTGTCCAGCGGCGCCGCCCTGGCCACGGTTGTCGGTGTGCTGATCGAAGTGCCGTTGATGCTCATGCTGGTGAAAATCTGCCTGCGAACCCAGCACTGGTTCCCGCACAAGGACGCGGCCGCCACTCTTTGAAAGTGACGCGTTGGTCTCCGCCCGCCGATTTCTGCTCCGGTCATCCGGGCAAAAATGCAATGCGGCGAAATACTTTTGCGGATGAAGTTTTTTGGCGGCGGAAGTTGGGCTGGCGCAGCCGTCAGTCTTCCTCCATCAACTCCGAGATGTCGTCCCAGGCTTCAGGATCGTCGCGCCGCAGGCGCTGCAGAAGCTTGTAGTGATGGAGAAGAAGATTCAGATGTTGTTCGGTCAATTCCGTTTCGCCGGGGTTTGCGACCAGATCGTCGATGAAAGCGAGCAGGCGGCGCTTTGTGATCCGGAGGAAATCCGGGGGTTCGGCGATCAGCATCGGCTGGTAGGTGATTGATTCCAGGCGATGGGCTGTTTTTTCGATTTGGTCGTCCGAGGCATCGGCGGGCAGCGCTTCGATTTGCCTGCGAATGTTTTGCACGTGTTCCGGTGTCAGCGGTTCCATGATGCTACTTCCTTTTGGTTTTAGGGTGGTGTTCAAGGCGCAGGGTTTCGGGAGGGAATTCGGGAGCGGAATTCGCGTCGTCCGGTGGTGGGCAGGCGGATTTTGAACAGGCTGCCTGCGAGTTCGCCTTGGCGGTGGCGGTCGTGTCCGCCGGCCGTGGTCAGGTAGGCGGTTCGCAGGTCGTTGCCGCCAAAGGTGATGCAGGAGACGTTGCGCACGGGCAGGAGAATTTCGCCGAGTTCTTCGCCTGCGGGGGAGTAGCGCACCACGCGTCCGCCGTCCCAGCGGGCGGACCAGATGCAGTCCTCGCTGTCTACGGTCATGCCGTCGGGACGGCCCTTGCCTTCGGTTTCGTGGTCCACGTGGACAAGAATTTCGCGGTTGTATATCTTGCCGGTGGCTTCATTGTAGTCATATCGATAGAGATTGCAGGCTCGCGAATCCTGCTGGAAAAAGTGCTGTCGGTCGCCGGCGAACCCCATGCCGTTGGGGGTTCCCATGCCTTCGATCAAGCGGGTGAGTGTGCCGTCGGGATCAAGCCGGTAGAGGCGTCCTGCATGGGAATCGCTGGTCATGGTGCCGCAGAACACGCGGCCTGCGGGGTCCGCGATGACGTCGTTGAACCGGCTGTCCTCCTCGCCGGGCACGTGATCGAGGACGGTGCCGGTGAATGCGCCGTCGCGCCAGGTTCGGACGGCGCCGCGCGCCATGAACAGCAGCAGTTCGCCGTTTTCCTGGATGGTGAAGCCGCCGGTGGGCGCGCCCACGTCGAAGGATTCCACGAGGCCTCCCGGGGTCATGCGGTGGAGTGTGGCGTTGGGGATGTCGGTCCAGTAGATGCGTTGCTCGTCGGGATGCCAGAGCGGGTTTTCGCCGGTCCGGCAGGCGATGTCGGCGACCAGTTCGGGCTGCGGGGGTGGTGGGGGATTTTTTGGATGTGGCATGGTCCGCTCCCGGATTCAGGGTTCAAAGAAGGAGGCGAGGGCATTGAAATAGGGGCCGATGGAGGCGATTTTCAGCGCTTCGTCGTCGCTGTGCGGAGCGCGTCCGGGCAGGCCGAGAATGACGATTGGGGCGGAGTGGCCGGCAAAATGGCGGGCGTCGGTGGCGCCGTTCAGGCGCCGCGGGGAGATGGGGGTGCCCAGTTCGCGTTCGAGGTGTCCGCGCAGCTGCTCGAGTACGGGTGTGTCCGGATCGACGCTGACGGGGGGACACTCCATGAGGACTTCGATCTCGAGGCCGGAGGTTGTCCGGAGAGATTCGATGATGGAGTCGCGCTTGTCCGACTCGACGTAGCGGATGTTGAGGGTCATTTCGGCGCTGTCGGGAACGCGGTTGGCGACGGTGCCGGCGGTGCAGGTGGTTGCGGCCAGCGTGTTGTGCCACGGATCGTCGGGGCCGGCTTCGGTGAACAGGCTGCGAACCTTGGAGTAGCCGTCGATCAGGCGGTCCAGGGCGTTGTCGCCAGCCCACGGTTCGGCGGAGTGGCAGGCGGTGCCGTGGGCGCGCATCCTGAGTGTGAGCACGCCTTTCTGGGCGATGGTGAGGGCGTTGCCAGCGCCGTCGTCGAGCACGGCGATGAGACGGCGGGCGCGGAGGTTCTGTTCGGCCATGTGGGCGGTGGTGGCGCCGCCGGTTTCCTCGTCGGTGGAGAAGATGGCGCCGACGGAGGCTCGGCCTTTCAGGTGCACCAGCAGGGTGGCGGCCAGGGCGGAATTGCCCAGGCAGTCATCGGTGCCGCGCCCGAGCAGCCAGCCGTCGCGTTCGGTGACGGCGAACATGCCCTCGTCCGCGGGGACCACGTCCAAGTGCGTGTTGAGCAGAACGTCGACTTCGCTGGTTTCGCGGGTGGCCGCGTACAGGATTCGCCGGCCCTCCAGGTTGTACTCGCGCGTGTGGACTCCGGCGGCGTCCAGAAAGTCGCGGACGCAGTCGACTGCGGCGTTGACCCGGTCCAGGTCGGCGGTGACGGGGCGCAGGGCGACCAGTTTCTTCAGCAGCTCGATGATGGTTTGTTCGGGGGATTTCACGGGTTCAGGTTGGGTTGTGCGGAGTTCGCGGAACGGGATCAAATTTTGATCATGCCGCTGAAGCCGATGAAGGCCAGGGCGATGATGCCGGTGATGATGAGAGTGATGCCGGGCCCGCGGAGGCCTTCGGGAATCTTGTTTTCGCGCAGGCGCTGGCGAATGCCGGCCATGAGAGCGATGGCTAGCATCCAGCCCACGCCGCTGCCGAAGCCGAAGACGGTGGATTCGATCAGCCCGTATCCCTGTTTGTTGAGCATGAACAGGGATACCCCCAAAATGGCGCAGTTCACTGTGATCAGAGGCAGAAAAATTCCCAGGGCGAAGTACAGCGGCGGTGCGAAGCGCTCGATGATCATTTCCACCAGCTGGACAAAGGAGGCGATGACGACGATGAAGATGATGTATTCCAGGAATTCGATCTGCAGCGGCACGGTGACGTAGGTGTGGATCAGGTGGTTGAGCGCGGCGGTGCAGGTGGTCACGAACACCACGGCAATGCCGAGCCCGACGCTGGTTTTCATCTGCTTGGAGACGGCCAGGAACGAGCACATGCCCAGGAAGCGCGTCAGCAGAATGTTGTCGGTGATGGCCGCGGCCATCAGAATGACCATGAGCTGAATGGGAAACTCAGCCTGCGGCATTGTTGCGGCGGCGGTATTGGCGAGGACCAGGATGTCCGTCATTGCTTGTCTCCGGTGCTGCGGGCGGGGTGGTTCAAGTCCCCGATTTTGATTTGGCTTGCGAGGTGCTCACGCCGAGCCAGGCGACCAGCGCCAGCATGAAGAACGCCCCCGGCGGCATGACCATGATCGTCCATTGGTGCCACCAGAGCTCCCGGAAGGGCAGGGCGAAGTCGAACAGCGTGCCGAAGCCCAGACCCTCGCGGAAAACCGCCATCAAAATCAGGACAATGCTGTAGCCGAGACCCGCGCCGAGACCGTCCATGAAGGAGGCGCCGGGAGGATTCTGCGCGGCGAACGCCTCGCATCGCCCCATGATGATGCAGTTGGTGATGATCAGCCCCACGTACGGACCGATGAATTTGTGCGCCTCGGGAAAGTAGGCGCGCAGGATGATGTCCACGACGATTACGTAGGCGGCGATGATCAGCACCTGGACCATCATGCGCACCTGTTTGGGGGTGTGCTTGCGCAGCAGCGACACGGTCAGGTTTGACAGCGAGACCGTGAAGATCAAGCCGGCGCACATCAGCACGGTGTTCTTCAGCAGGTTGGTTACCGCCAAGGTCGAACAGATGCCCAGAACCTGCCGGAACACGGGGTTCTCGATCCACAAGTTCTTCAGAAATGCCTGTCCGCCAATTGTGTTTGCGAATGCCATGGCTGCTCTCTCGTCGGTGGGTGGGACGTTGTTTGCCGGAATTATTGGTCGATGGGTTGATTGTCCGTGGCTCTGCGGAACGTGACCACGGCGTTGTTGAGGATTCGTTCCATGGCCATCGAGGTCTGCGTGGCGCCGGTGATGGCGGCGAACTTGCGGTCGCCTGGTTCAGCCTCGAATTCTGCGGAGCCCATGGTCAGATGGGATTGCGAGTCATCCGCCGGCGCGGTGATGTCCAGCTTGACTTCGAACTGTCTCCGGTACTGTTTTTCCTCGATGCGTCCGCCGAGACCTGGGGTTTCCTGTTGCTCGAGGATGGCCAGTCCGAGGGTTCGTGTTCCTTCGGGATTGATCGCCAGAATGCCTTCGATGGGCGCCCAGAATCCGAGTCCGCGAAACTGCAGCCCGTAGGCTTTGAGGTTTGTGCGTTCGGCGTCTGCATAGGCTTCGATCAGCCTGACGGTGTTGCCGGTTTCGGGATCGGTCAGCGTTGTTTTGTCGCGGATGATCTGTCGCTCGACCAGGCGCGCGCACTCTTTGGGCGTGAGTTCGTCGGGATCGCCCAGGTCGAACAAGCCGATGAGCTGCCGCTGCTCCTTGAGGTGCCGATTGCGCTCAATGGTGTCTCGTGCCGCGAGCTGCAGCGCGGTCACCGCGCCGCCGAAGACGGCGGCCAGTGCCATCATGAAGACGATGATTTGTATGCGTTGTTTCATTCAGCCTGCCGCCTTTGCCGCTTCGGGGGATTTGTCCGACGCTTTGCCGGTTGCGTCCTTGCCCTTGCTCTTGTTTTTCCCCTTCCCTTTGCTCTTGCCATTTTTGGACGAAGTGATCATTTCCACGGTCGGCCCCACGGTATTGCCCAGCAGGATGGCGAACGCCACGGCGCCGCTGAACACCGATTTCCAGCGCAGAAAAACGATCATCGCGCCGATGAAGACCGCGTAAATCCATTGAGCGCGGCGGTCCTTTGGGGCGCTGACCGGATCGGTCACCATAAAGAAGCATGCGTACAGCATGGCGCCGGAAAACAGCGTCCAAAGCAGCGGGGGCACCCCTTCGGCGCCCAGCGCGTGGCGGAAAAACAGGCATGTTGCAGCCGCTCCGCCCAAACTGCCGACCACCAGGCGCCAGTTTGCCGTTTTTGTCCACAGCAGGTAGATGCCGCCGAGCAGCACCAGCAGGGCGGAAACTTCGCCCGCCGAACCCGCCGCCAACACCTGGGTTCCCTCATTGAACGTGCCGCCGATGGTTCCGAAAAACAGGTCGGACAGCTCCGTCACAACTCCGTGATCACGCCGTGCCCACATGGGAGTCGCCGCGGTCAGGGCGTCCATTCCCTCAAACATGCGTATCGGCCCCCAGTGCGCCAGGCCGCCCGGAAAACCGCCGTAGGCCGGCGTGAACTGTCCCGTCAGCTCCACCGGGAAGCACACATAGATGAACGCCCGCCCCACGATGGCGGGATTGAAGACGTTGCGCCCGAAACCGCCGAAAACCTCCTTGCCGAAGAAGATTCCCACAATGATTCCGACCGCCGCCATCCAGAACGGAGTCGTCGGCGGCAGCGACAAGGCGAGCAGCGCTCCGGTCACCAAGCACGAACCGGTCAATGGATCCCCGCGCTTCGACGCCATCAGATACTCGGTCAGACAACCGACCGCGATCACCCACAGCAGCATGACGAAACTGCGCCAGCCGAAAAAGTACACCGCACCGGCAAGACACGGAACCAGCGCCAACAGAACACGCTCCATGATGGTCTGGCGCTTGAACCAGCTTTTGCCCTTCGGCCTTGCTCCGGATTTCGGCATGCGGTCACCTGATTCGTAATGGAGTTGTTTGGCTTGTCGAGAACGGAACAGCAACCACTGCGGACTTCGCGGCTGTGGTCAGTCGCCTTGGCAGGCGCACTGGTCGCTGTGCGGCCAGGTCATGCACAAGCCCCGCCCGAGAAAACCTGATTCGTAGTCCAGCGTGGCGGTTTGGAGTATATCGGTTTGCGCGCGCTTGGCAAAGAAAACAAAGGGGCCTTGGGTCAGTTCCGCCTCGTCTGCCCTCGGTTCGGACGCCGGCTTGAGAATCGGCGTGCTGCCGCGGCAGGTTCCCACCCAACCCTCGATGCGGAACCCGCGTGCCGTCTCAGGCAGCAGTTTCGCCAGTCGCTTGCTTGCCGTTTCCGTGATGGTCATTGCCGCCGTCTCCGTTGCTTGCTCCCAACCCCGTACTATGATAGTAGCAGGTCCGATTCGCAAGTGCAATGATAAACCGTAAGAACATCATTGGTGTCCCCCACCTTGGCGGCTTTTTTTAGGATGCAGTCGGCGTGCGCGCTGTGCCATCCGACCAGGAGGCCGGCGGCATAGGGCAAGGAGGTTTCCGGCTTTTCCGGCGGCGGCTGGGCGAGCAGGGGTTCGGTCATGGCGGGCAGGTTGGCGATGTCGTTGAGTTCGCCGAGATAGTCCTGAAGGTGCTTGAGGCGTTTGATGGTTTTTCCGGTGGATTTTTTTCCGTATAGGTCGCCGAAGAATTCGGTGGCGTAGCGGAGTTTTTTGACGGCGATGCGCAGTTTGTGGCGTTGTTCGGGGGAGAGGCGGCTGAAGTTTTGGCCTTTTTTGGCCACTTTGGCTTGACGTTCGTGCAGGTTGGCGTCGGCGAATTCACGGACGGGAGAGAACAGGGCGGCGCTCGTTTCGGTGACGGGTTGGCAGCGCCACTGGCGGTCGTGAAGCCATTCCTCGAGATCGATGAGGAATCGGGCGTAGCGGGTGGAGCGCAGCGCCCGAGTGAGACTTGACTGGGCATGGCGGCGCTGAGTGACGGCTTGGTCGGCGAGGGTGTCGAGCGCGGCAAGATCCGGGAAGGATTTGCGGACGGGCTCGAGCCGTTGTTCGAGGAAAACGTCCCAATCGCGCACGGCGCCGCTCCGTTCGGTGGTCCACTTCAGGTTTTTGTTGAATTTTTTGTATTGTTTTTGGGGGATGTTCGGCTTGTACAGCTGCATGATCGAGCGAAGACGGCGCAAACCCACGCGAAACTGATGAACCGCTTCGGGGTGGTTTGTTTCGAGTGCGAACTGTTCGTTTTGGCGGAGCTGTCGGAGGTGGCTGAGTATTCCTGCTACGAGGGCTTCCTCCGCCGTCATGTCGTCGGAAAGGTGGACGTGGTCGGCTTTTTGCCAGGGGCGGTTCGGGGGTGCCGCCAGGCGGTAGCCTCGGTCGGACTTGTACAGAACGCCCATGCGAGCCGGGGCGGCGCGCACGATGCGCCGGGCGGTCTCGAAGAGGGCGGATGGAGTGCCGCGACGGAGTTCCAGCTCGACTTCGCAGAAGGGGTGGGACACCTCGCCGCAGCGCACCTCGCCCTTGTCCACGGCCATCTCGAACTCTGTGTCCGGATTCGGTTGCAGGGTGCGAATGGTGCGGTGAATGTCGGTTTCAAAGATGGGTTCGAGGCGGTCGAAGAGCGAGCGTTCGAAGGGGAGGTTTTCGTCCGGGATTAGTTCGGGGTGGGGGGAATTGCCGGGGACGGGGATTTCGAATTCGTTGCGGGCGATGGTCTTGTGCGCCTCGGTCGGCATGCTTTTGACGCACTGGAGGAATTGCTGTCCGCTTTTGCGGATGCGGAAGGAAATGCCGCTGTGGCGCAGTTGCCAGTCCGGGGTGTCGAAGTAGATTGCCCGCAGGTGGCGTTTGGCGGGTTTTCCGACCTGCATTTCGCGCATCCATTCCTGGCGCAGCAAGCGGGTTGTCTGGTGAGGACCGATCTCGAATTTGAGTTCGTATTCAGGCAATGTCTGCATGCGCCTTTTCTCCTTGGGCGCGGGCGCTCTTTCAGGGGGAGGGGGCGCTGGATGAGTCGGGAATGCGGGGGGAGTCGGGGGATGAGGGGATGGTTTTGCGCGGCAGTCGCGGCATGGTGCCGCGCGGGTCTTCAAGAGTTCCGTCTTCGGAGTCCGAATCCGAGTCCGGAGAAATAGCTTGGGGCAGCTGGTCCGCACCTTTGTTGGGATTGAGCTGATAGTCTTCACCGGGTTTGGCGCGGCGTCCGCCGATCAAGCGGATGCTGCCCACCTCGGGATCGCGCCGGAGCGTGGGGACGGTGTCCTTCATGGCGTAGTAGAGATTCTGCTTCAGCTCGACATCGATGCTGTAGATTCGATAAACGTAGAGTCGCGGGTGGATTTGATAGAGCAGGTGGATGTTGCTCATGGCGTCAATTCGGCATTCGGGTCGGCTGCTGGACAAGTATGGGCCCAGGCGCACGATGCCGTATACCATGCGCTCATTCTCGACCCGAAGCACGTAGGTTTCGCCCTCCTTCGAGCGGAAGCGCAACAGCGAGACTGTGCGCGGCGGAATCGAGTTTGTCTCGCTTTCCTGGGGTACGCCGACGCTTCGGGTCCACACCGGGTACCCCTCGGTGACGTCCACGGGGACGGAATTGGACTCGTAGTCATGGGACAGGCGAGGATGCCCAACCCGGACGCTGACGGTGTAGGTTCCTTCACGGGCCACGTTGACGATGCCGTTCAGCTGCACGGTCAACTGTTTGGTTTCCCCGGGGCCAAGGACCAGGTTTTCGACGGGGTTGACGTCCTTGCGGACACCCGGGGCGGAAAGGCCGCCTGCTCGGATGACTTCGAACTTTAGGTATCCTCCCACTTCCCTGCTGGCGTCCTTGGTTCCGAACACCAGCGTGTTGCCGGCATAGTTTCGCAGTTGGATGGTGGCCTGGATGGGTTCGTAGAGGATGTAGTGTTCGCGGTCCAGGTCGAGTTCGATGGCCAGCTGAGCGTGCAGGTTCAGCGCCAATGTGCAAAGCAGAAGGAGCGCGGCTCGGCATCCGAAGAGGCGGCGGTCGTCGCGGCGTCTGCTCAGGGAAAGGGGTGTGCCGGTTGATTTGGCGGGTGCGGGGCGTGATGGCGTGGTGTTCATCATGAGGCGTCACCGGTTGTGGGTTCAGCGTCCGTTGCTCAATCGGTAGGCCAGGCGGTCGGGGAGTCCCGCCCGGAGTATTTTGTGCTGCGTTTTTTCGATGTCGTACTCGATGCGGTGCAGCACAACTTGTCGGTTGTCCGTGTCGTATGTTATGAACGAAGCGCGGGGGTCGCCGTCTCGGGGTTGTCCCACACTGCCGGCATTGAACAGGTACTTGTGGCCCGGCTTGAGGGTAACTTCCTCGTAGCGTGTGCCGTCCCGAACCTCGCCGAATTTTTCGAAGACTATGGGAATATGCGTGTGTCCGTAGAAACAGAGCGGTGTGAACTGGTAGCTGATGCAGGCGCCTGCGGTGAAGCGGTCGAAGATGTATCCCCATGAGTGGGGGTTGTCGAGGGTGGCGTGGACCAGTGTGGCCTTGCTGGACAGAGTGCCCTGGTAGGGAAGGGCTTTCAACCACTGGCGGTGTTCGTCACTGAGCTGCTCGCGTGTCCAGCTGATGGCGGTGGCCGCCTGGGGGTTGAAGCCCTGCAGGTCGGTGTCGATGCTCGCTTGGTGGTCGTGGTTGCCTTTGACGATGATCTCGCAGTCCAGACTGCGAATCTGCTCCAGGCATTCGACGGGGTTGGCATTGTAGCCGACCACGTCGCCCAGGCACAGAAACTGGTCA
Organism: uncultured Victivallales bacterium; assembly: GCA_964604795.1. Classification (GTDB taxonomy): domain Bacteria; phylum Verrucomicrobiota; class Lentisphaeria; order Oligosphaerales; family CAZSBQ01; genus CAZSBQ01. The sequence continues at coordinate 14,594 of CAZSBQ010000016.1, forward strand.
ACACTTTCCTTGCGTGCCGCATCGAGAATGGCGGTTAGTGCTTCAAGGTTGGAATGAATGTCGCCGAAGACTGCATACTTCATCAGCAGAAAATGCTCTGTGGAAATGTGACGGCGATTTGCTTCGCCAAGTCTTATGCCGCGAACTTGCAATTTACCGTGTCCGCGACCATTTGCCAATCTACTCAAGCACGATTCGCCGGCGATTTTTCTTGCCTGCGCGGAGAGTGAGGCGTTCGTCGGTGAAGTCGTTGATGGTCACGGTTGCGGTTTCGTCGGATATCTTCGCGTTGTTGATGTAGGCCCCACCGCCGCGGATGAGGCGCCGGGCTTCGCCTTTGGATTTGCACAGGCCGGCTTCGACAAAGAGGTCGAGGATTCCGACGCCTGTGTCGGCGGTGGCGCGGGGGAGGGTATGAGTGGGGAGGTCGGTGTCGCTGTCGACGACTGTGATGGTGCGGATGTCGCTGGAGGTTTGGATGCTCGTCTTCGGTTCGGCAAACCCGAATTCGGCGCCGGCGGCGAGGTATGCCTGCCGTGCGTGGTCCGGACCGTGCGCCAGGCGTGTGGCTTCAAAACCGAGGATTTCCTTGGCGCGGTTGATGGTCGGCGGTTCGAGTGCGCCGAGCCGGTGCACCTCGTCCATGGGCAGGTCGGTGAAGTAGGCCAGCAGCCGCGGCAGGTCCGCGTCGGTGGCGTTGCGCCAAAACTGGTAGTAGTGATACGGGCTGGTCAAATCGGGATCGAGCCAGACGGCGCCGGCGGCGGTCTTGCCGAATTTCTGGCCGTCGGATTTGAGCAGGAGTGGAAAGGTGGCGCCGTAGGTTTCCTTGCCGAGCATGCGGCGGGTCAGGTCGATGCCTGCGACGATGTTGCCCCACTGGTCCTGGCCGCCGAACTGGAGCAGACAGTTGTGGTCGCGACGCAGGATGCAGAAGTCGTAGGCCTGAAGAAGTGCGTAGTTGAATTCGAGGAAGGACAGGCCGGTTTCCAGGCGCTGGCGCACCGATTCGGTGGCGAGCATGCGGTTGACGCTGAAGTGGCGGCCCACGTCGCGCAGGAATTCGATGTAGTGGAGCGGCGCGAGCCAGTCGGCGTTGTTGACCATGACGGCACCGTTCTCTCCGAACCGCAGAAAGCGTGCCAGTTGGCGCCGGATGCCGGAGGCGTTGGCGTCGACCTCTTCGCGGGTGAGAATGGGGCGCGCCTCGGTTTTTCCGGAGGGATCGCCGACCATGGCTGTGCCGCCGCCGACGAGCGCGATGGGGCGGTGTCCGCACTGCTGAAGTCGGCGCATGGCCATGATCGGCAGCAGGTGGCCGACGTGCAGGCTTTTGCCGGTGGGATCGAAGCCGACGTAGAAGGTGGCGCTTTCCTCGTTGAGGAGACGGCGGACCTGTTCTTCATCGGTGGTCTGGTAGAAGAATCCTCGGTCGCGGAGGATGTCGTATGCTTTCATGGCCAGTTTTTCCTTGCAGTGGCGCCGATGCGGGCGAAGGGGATGCGGAGCGTAGGCTGTTGTGCGGAATGCTTGTTGTTCAGGTGGCGGCTTCGACGGCGCGGAGGAAGCTGTCGCGCGCGCCTCGGATGATTGAGCCGTCCACGCAGTAGGTCAGGCGCAAGTGGTTGGCGCGTCCGAAGCCGCTGCCCGGAACGGCGATGACATTCTGCCTCAGCAGTTCGGCGGCGAATTGCTGGTCGTTCCAGCCGTTCGGACAGCGCGGGAAGAAGTAGAATGCGCCCTCGGGCATGACATACTGCAGACCGGCCTCATCGAGGAGTGCGGCCATGGCGTGGCGGCGCTCGTCGTAGATGGTGGTGTCCACACCGCAATCCAGAATCTTTTCGACCAGGCGTTGAGCGATGATCGGGGCATTGACGTAGCCGAGCACGCGGTTGGTCATGGTGACGCCGGCCAGGAGCTTGTCGCGCTCGGGCATGTCGGGATGCACGGCCAGGTAGCCGATGCGCGCGCCGGCCAGGGAGAGGCTTTTGGAGAAGGAACTGATGACGACGGAGGCTTCATAGTGACTCAGCACCGGCGGGACCTCGACGTTGTCGTAGACCAGGAAGCGGTACGGTTCGTCGGAAACCAGCAGAATGGGATGGCCGAATTCCCGCGATTTTTGCCGCAGCAGATCGGCCAGGCCGGCAAGCACGTCGGCGCTGTAGACGCGCCCGGTCGGGTTGTTGGGCGAGTTGATGAGCACCGCGCGGGTGCGCGACGAGATGGCCTCCGCCATCCGCTCCAGGTCCGGATCGAAGGTGTCCGTGGTTGGCACGGTTTTCAGTGAGCCCTTGTAGTTGCCGGCGTAGAAGCCGTATTCCACGAAGTAGGGTGCCGGGCACAGAACTTCGTCGCCGGGATTGAGGATGGCGCGAAAGAGTGCGTTGATCGCGCCGGCGGCGCCGCAGGTGACGATGATCTGCGAGCTGTCGACGGACACGTTCTGTTCGGTTGACACGCGCTCGGCCAGCTTGGCGCGCAGGGACGGCAGGCCGGCATTGGGCACGTAGCCGAAAAACCTCGGTTTGTCTGCCTGGTCCGCCAACTCGCGCAGCGCCGCGGCCATGGCGGGCGGCGCGGGAAGGTCCGGGTTCCCCAAACTGAAGTCAAAGACATTGTCCTCGCCGTGTTGGGTCTTGAGTTCCGCAGCCGCTTCAAACATGCGGCGAATCCAGGACTGCTTCTCCAAATGGCCTACAATTTCACTTGTGATCATGCGAATCGTTCCCTACTTTGATTTGTGAGCCTATCGCTTGGTACCAACGACGCTCAGACCGTTGCTCCTTGTTCACGCGGCCTAAAGGCCGGTGGTACCAGCTTGCGCCGACGGTCTTGAGGCCGTCGAGGGAGGTATTCTTGCGGGATGCCCGGACACCTGAAGACGGGCTGAAGCCCGCGGATACTTTCACGTTCGGTGTTCCGTGCTCCTATGAGTCGTAATGGTTTCAGGTGTCAGGTTTCAGGGTGGCCCCATCTTCGACTCTCAAAGTTGCACCCGTGTGTGTCTGTCGGCGCGGGTACCCCGAGGGTGCACGTCTCGGAGGGCCAATGGGATCGACTACAGTCCGAACAACTCCTTGGGGCGGTCGTAGGCCATGGTGCGGGCGAGGCGCTCGGCCAGGTGCGAGGGCATCTGCCCGGTGGTGACCAGGTTGCTGAGCACTTCGCACAGCAAGCGCCGGAACATCTCGTGCCGCGATCCGTAGGACAGCAGTTTGCGCGAATCCGACACCATGCCCGCAAAATTGCGCAGCAAGTCGACCGTGCCGATGTACTCGAGCTGGCGGCGCATGCCGATGGGCGAGTCCAGCAGCCACCACGCCGAGCCCAGCGAAACGGTTTCACCGAAGGCGCGAGCCAAGGTGGCCAAAGTCGACTGCGGTGTCGGATCAAGGGTGTACATGACGATTTTCAGCTGTCCGTCAAAGCGGTTGAGGAAGGGGACCAGGGGGCCGAGGACGGGAGTGGAGTGGCAGGAGACATCGCCGCCGCTGTCGGGGCCGATGTCACGTGCCAGGCAGTCGCGAACATCGCGAACCGCGCCCATGTGGAGTTGGAAGACCCAGCCCTTTTCCGCGTCCATCTCGGCGACGGCGTGAAGCAGATGGGACATGTAGGCGATTTCCTCGTCGCGGCTGAGCGCATCGCCGTTCATGGCTTTCCGGTAGATGCGGTCGGCATCCTCCTGTTCTACGACATAGCCGTAGGGGATCTCAACACCGTGGTCGCTGGCCAGGCAGCCGTTCTCGGCAAAGAAGTCGTGGCAGGTTTTCAGGGCGGCTACGACGTCCCGGATGCCAGATATGCGCTCGCCCACGCGTTCGCTCAGCAGGCTGATATAGTCGCGCCAGTCCGGTTTGTGGATGTTCATGGCCTTGTCGGGGCGGAACGTGGGCAGCACGCGCGTGCTGCATTTCTCCTCGGCCAGTTTGCGGTGCCATTGCAGGGAGTCGATGGGATCGTCGGTGGAGCACATGGCTTCGACGCGCATGCTGCTCAGCAGAGCGCGGGGCTTCATGTCCTCGGACTTGAGCTGCTCGCTGGTACGCTGCCAGATGGCCTCGCCGGTGATGGGCGAGACAATGTCGCTGATGCCGAAGCGCCGTTTGAGGTCCAGGTGAATCCACTCGAAGGTCGGATTGCCGGCGAGGTCCTCGCAGATATCAGCCAAGGCCAGCCATTTTTCCCGGTTGGAGGCGTTGCCGGTGATTTTTTCTTCGGGGACGCTGCGTTTGCGCAGGACTTCCCACACGTAGTGATCGGTGGCGGCTTCGATCTGCCAGATGTCCGAGTAGTGCTGGTTGTCGTAGATTTCCTTGACGTCCGCATGGTTGTGCGGATCGATGATGGGCAGGTCAGCAATTTCCGCAAACAGTTCAGGGGCGACTGGATTCGTGAACAAGTAGTTCTGGTCGAGAAACGCCATAAAAACTCCTTCGAGGTTGATTTCCGGCTTGGATTTCTTGGTATTATTGTGAAAGTTCGTTCTCGAACACGTCATCAAGGCTTGGGGCGTCCAGCGCCTTGTCCACCCAGGTTTCGAGCTGCTCGACACCGGCGGATTCGATGGTCTGCCGGATGTGCGGCGGCACCTCTTCGAAGCGATGCGTCAGAATGCGCAGCAGGGTCTTGCACTCGCCCCGTTGCAGTCCACGCTCGATTCCCTGTTCGATTCCCTGTTCGATTCCCTGTTCGATTCCCTGCTTTTTGCCTTTTTCGATGGCATTTCGTTCGATGGCGGTCAGGTATGGCATTTTGCGCTCCTTTTCGAAGGTTTCCAGTTCGATTGTGAACTGTTTTTCGATTTCCGGCGGAAGGGCCATCATCCAATCGATGATGCGGAAGATATCTAGTATGGTTTGTTTTTCAAAGCCGCGCTCATACATGCTTCTGGTCAAGCGCATCTTCCACTGCTTTCGTCCGCCGGGATCGTCTTTGGTTTCAACTGCCTTGATGTGGGTCATCACAACGGTGGCAAACGGGTTGTTGCTAGTCTGTAGCCAGTTCCATCGGTGTCGGAAATCGGCGAGCTTCACCACGGGGAACCGAAAGTCCAGGCTGCACCCCCAGAGTTCATAGCTCAATTGATTCGGACGCCAGTCCGGGTTCTGATCGCCGAAAACGGCCAGGCTGACGACCGGTTTCCGATAGCGGTCGCGGATGCGGTAGTGATACGTGAACATGCGCTCGGCGAATTTCGGGTCGTATTGTCCCTGCACTTCGGTGTGGACCAGCACCACTAATTCCTCTCCGGTTTGTCGCTTTACTCGAACCAGTTTGTCCGCCAAACGCCGTCCGGTCTCCGCATCGCGAACCATCTTTTGAAGCTCCGCATCCAGCGCCACAGGCTTGGCGGACCAGTCGATGTCCGCGTGAGCGTTCGGGAAAAGCAGCTCCATGAACGCGGGGAAATACTTGTCCAGAACATCCTTCCATGGGCTGTCGAGTTCGTTCGGCATTCTTATCTCTTTTTGCGGGTCACGCGAACACGTCATCAAGGCTTGGGGCGTTCAGCGCCTTGTCCACCCAGGTTTCGAGCTGCTCGACACCGGCGGACTCGATGGTCTGCCGGATGTGCGGCGGCACCTCTCCGAAGCGATGCGTCAGAATGCGCAGCAGGGTCTTGCACTCGCCCCGCTGCAGTCCCCGCTCGATTCCCTGTTCGATTCCTTGTTCGATTCCCTGTTCGATTCCCTGTTCGATTCCCTGCTTTTTGCCTTTTTCGATGGCATTTCGTTCGATGGTGGTCAGGTATGGCATTTTACGCTCCTTTTCGAAAGGTCACGAGGCGCGGACCAGATTGACGAGTTCGGTGGTCTTTTCCTCCAGGAGCTGGGGATCGGCGGCGGTTTCTATGTTCAGGCGCAGGATGGGTTCGGTTTGCGATTTCCGCACGTTGAAGCGCCAGCGGTCGCCGAATTCCATGGACAGTCCGTCGACTTCCTCCTGCCGGGTTGCGGAGTCCGCATAAGTTTTCCGGATGGTTTCGATGACGCGGTCGGGGTCTTCGACTTCGGTGTTGATTTCCCCGCTGCCGGGGAAGCGTCGACGGCCTTCGGCGACCATTTGGGAGAGGGGTTTGCCGTTTTCGCACATGAGCGCGGCGATGAGCAGCCACGGGATCATGCCGGAGTCGCAGTAGGTGAAGTCCCGGAAGTAGTGGTGCGCGGACATTTCGCCGCCGTATGCGGCGTTTTCCTTGCGCATTTTCTCCTTCATGAAGGCGTGCCCGGTTTTCCATTGCACGGGGGTGCCGCCCGCCTCTTTGACTGTGGCGATGGTGTTCCAGGTCATGCGCGGATCGTGGATGATTTTGGCGCCGGGGTAGTCCTTGAGAACCCGTTTGGCCAGCAGTCCGACGATGTAGTATCCGTCGGCGAACGCGCCGGTTTCATCGAAGAAGAAGCAGCGGTCGAAGTCGCCGTCCCAGGCGATGCCGAGATCGGCCTTGTGCTCGCGGACGGCGTTGGCCGTGACGGGTTGGTTCTCGTCGAGCAGGGGGTTGGGAATGCCGTTGGGGAAGGTGCCGTCCGGCTCGTGGTTGATGCGGATGAACTCGAATGGGAGGTGGTCGGCGATGCGGTCCAGGAAGGGGCCTGCGCAGCCGTTGCCGGCGTTGACGACGATGCGCAGCGGTTTGAGGGCGGAGACATCGACGAAGGAGGCCACTTTTTGGGTGTAGGCGTCGGTGAGGTCCTCGGTTTCGTTGGTGCCGGGGTTCGCTGCTTTGTCGCCGAGGTCTTGGGTTCGCACGCGTGCTTCGAGATCCTTTAGGCCGGAGTCGCCGCTGATTGGGACCGCGTCCGCTCGCACCAGTTTGAAGCCATTGTACTGCATTGGGTTGTGGCTGGCCGTGACCATAATGCCCCCGCCCATGCCGGCGCGTCCCGCGGCGAAGTAGACCATTTCGGTGCCGCAGAGTCCGATGTCGCGGGTGTCGACGCCGCCTTCGTTGAGTCCGCGGATCAGGGCGGTTGACAGGGCTTCACTGGTTTGGCGGACATCGCGTCCCACGGCGACGGGACCGTTGGGGCGCACTTCGACAGCGTAGGCTCGACCGAGGCTGTAGGCGAGGTCCTCGTTGAGGTCTTCGGGGACGCGCCCGCGAATGTCGTAGGCTTTGAAGCAGGCGAGTTTTTCACTCATTGCAGAATCCTCTTCTTTGGGTTGAGTTCTAAACTTGCGGTGCGCCGCGGTTTTTCAATTCCTTGAGGGCGGCCTTGACGTCCTGGACGTGGGACTTGCGGGCGACCAGAACCGCGTCTTCGCAGGTGACGACGACCAGGTCGGTCATGCCGACGACGGCCACGGCCATGTTCTCTTCGCCCGGTTCGTTGTAGACCACGCAGTTGCGGCTGTCGAGCAGAACGGGGGCGCCCACGGTGACGTTGTCGTTTTCGTCGGTGGGATAGGTCCGGTCGAGAGCGTCCCAGGCGCCAACGTCGTCCCAGCCGAAGGCGGCGGGGAGAGTGGCGACATGATTGGCGCCTTCCAGAAGCGCGTAGTCGATCGAGATGTTGTCCAGGCCCGCGAACAGTTCGTCGACGCGGTCCTCGTCCCCGGCGCGCATGGCTTCGGTCATCTGTTCGATGGCATCGGCAAACGCCGGCGCAGTTTGTCGGAATTCGCCGATGAAGCTGGAGATGCGCCAGAAGAACATGCCGCTGTTCCACAGGAAAAGGCCGGTGGCCAGGTAGCGGGCGGCGGTTTCGCGGTCGGGTTTTTCTCGGAAGCGGACAACGGGGAAGGCGGGGCGGACGGAGTCCGATCCCTCGATGGGCGCCGCGCCGGCGGGCATTTCAATGTAGCCATAGCCGATCTCGGGACGAGTGGGGCGGATGCCCAGGGTCACGATCGCGCCGGACTGGTCCGCCACCCCCATGGCGGCTTTGACCGAGGCGCGAAATTCCTCCGCATTTGTGATGTGATGGTCTGCAGTGACCACTCCCATGGTGATGGGCTGTTGCGGATTCTCCGCCAGGGCTCGGATACGTGCGGCGGCGTAGGCCAGGCAGCCTGCCGTGTTGCGTTTGCAGGGTTCGGCGAGGATGTTTTCCGCCGGCAGGCCCGTGTCGGCCTGCACGATGGCGTCCTGAAGGTGGCGGCCGGTGACGACATATATGTCCTGGGGGTCCAGGAGGGGCCGGAGCCGGTCGACCGACTCCTGCAGAAGACTCCGGTCCGGCGAGGTCAGATTCAGGAGTTGTTTGGGACGATTGCGCCGGGACAGCGGCCAGAATCGCTCGCCCGATCCTCCGGCCATGATGACTACGACATGCCTGCTGCTGCTGTTGTTCATACTACTGGTTCCTCCATGTGAAAGTCGGCGATGCGATGCATGTACCATAATACGCCCCCCGCCGAGAGTCCAAAAGCCGCGACTCCCTAAGGGGTCAGCCAAAGGGTTTGGTAGGGTGCGATGTCGAGCTTGGTCAGATCGGGCGGGATGGTTTGGTTGCCGAGCAGGTCGGTCCAGCCGTCGGCGCGCCCGAAGTCGACGGCGACGCGGTCCAGGTCGAGGGTGGCGTCCTCGCCGCTCAGGTTGCTGATGGCAAGGATGTCCTCGCTGCCGTTGGGGGCGCTGCGGACCAGGGCGAAGAAGCGGTCCCCCAGCTCGAGGATGCGCTGGTCGGCGTCGGGGTGAAATGCGGGATGGTCGGTGCGGGTCCGCAGCATGGCGGTGTAGCGGCGCAGAACCTGGGCGTGGACGGTTTTGTCGTTGCCGAGCAAATTTTCTAGTTCATCGGCCGCCCATTTGTGGCGATTGACGGCGCGGGGGTAGCCTTTTTGCTCCACGCCCTCGTGGTCGTTGCGCGTGGCGACGAGGCTGTGAAAATAGACGGCGGGGATTCCCTGCATCTGCATGGCGATCGCCTGGGAGCACAGGAAGCGGTCAATGTGGCGCCGGTCGCTGTCTTCGGGCGCGCGCAGGGCGTCGAAGTAGGTGATGTTCAGCTCGTAGGGGCTTTCGGAGCCGTCGCTGTTGGCTTTGGTGGAGACGTGTCCGCCGCGGTCGCGGATGTTTTTGACGACGCGGTCGAACTCCTCCTTGGGGACCAGCCCTTCAAGCGGACGCACGCCGATGCCGTCGTGCGAGGCGGTGAAGTTCAGGTACGTGCAGCCGGGGTAGGGCGCACCCAGGGATTTGGCCCATTGGGTGAGGTGTCGCCCATTGCCGGTTTGCAGAGCATGCAGCAGCAGGGGCGGCAGGGAGAACTGGTAGACCATGTGAGCTTCGTCGCCGTGCCCGAAATAGCTGATGTTTTCCTTGTGCGGAACATTGGTCTCGGTGATCAGGATGGCGTTGGGCGAAATCAGCTCGAGAACGTCGCGGAACAGTTTGACGATCTCGTGAGTTTCCGGCAGGTGAATGCACGAGGTGCCGAGTCGCTTCCACAAATACGCGATGGCGTCGAGGCGAAACACTTGGGCGCCGCGCGTGATGTAGAAGAACAGGATGTCCAGGAACTCGAACAGGACGTCGGGGTTGCTGAAGTCCAGATCGATCTGGTCCTCGCTGAAGGTCGTCCAGACGTGACGAATGCCAGCGCGCGTGTTGGTGGCCGCCAGCAGCGGGCGGTTGCGGGGGCGCACCACCGAGGATAAATCCTGTTCGGGCGAGACTTCGATGAAGTAGTCGGCCGCGGGCAGTACACCGCTGACGTAGTCCATGAACCAGGAGCTTCGCCGGGAAACATGGTTCAATACAATGTCGACCATGAGCTTGTAGTGCTTGGCGATGGACATGATGTCGTCCCAGTCGCCCAGCTCGGCGTCCACTTCGCGGTAGTCGATGACCGAGAACCCGTCGTCGGATGAGTAGGGACAGAAGGGCAGGATGTGAACGCCGCGGATTGCGCCCTTTCCGACGTGCCGCGACAAAAAGGCGGCGAGCGTCTCAAGGGGTCTTTCGTCCGGTTTGCGGACAATGTCGCCGTAGGTGATCAGAACCGTGTCCCGTTCGGTCCAACGCTCCATGGACTCGATGGGCTGCAGCCCCAGTCCGTAGCGCCCGATCAGCATGGAAAGGCGCTCGACGCATTGTTCGGCCTGGGGGCCGTAGAGGTGCTGAAACCGTTGCCGCAGACGCCGGATGGCCGGGCTGGAAAAATCTTTCAGCAGCATGGCTAGTCCTCCGATAGTCCGGTGAAGTTGGTGATCAGGGTGCGAAGACTTCGCTTGAGGACCGAGTAGCTGAAGAAGCGGGTGGCGGTCCGGTAGTTGTGCTCGACCATGGCTCGGCGGACATCTTGGTCTTCCAGGATTCGCCGCACTTGCTCGGCCACGTCGCGGGTGACGAAGCCGTCCATGACCGGCACCCGGAATCCCTTGGGCTCGATGTCGCGCGTGAATATCGAGTAGCGGTTGATCAGCACCGGGATGCGGAAGTACACGGCCTCGAGGAAGGCGTTGCCGAATCCTTCGTAGAGGCTGGGGTAGGTCACCAGGTCGGCATGCGGATAGATGTCCCAGAGCGTGTAGACCTTGTGCCCGAGCGCGTCAAGTTGGCGGTACTCGGCCACGCGGGTCGAGATGAAGCGCAAATCGACGTTGGATTCGTGGGCCAGTTCCTTGAGCATGTCGATGTATTCCACGCCCTCGTCCCCGGATTCGTGCGTGACGACCAGCTTGTAGCGCGGGTCGTCGAGCAGCTGAACCAGCTTGATGGCGTGCTCGATGCCCTTGCGCGGGACGACGCGCGTGGGCTGGAGGATCATGAAGTCGTCGGGTTTCAGCCCGATTTCGGCGCGGACGTCCTTGGAGTAGGCGTCGATGGAGGGGGGCGGGTTGTCGAAGTCCAGCACATTGGGGACCAACATCGAGGGTACCCCCTTGCGCCACGACAACTCTTCCTGCGCCGCCTGGTTGATGACGACATGCTGCAGGTCCGGATCGCGCGGCGGGAACGCCATTTCCAGCAGGTCGGAAACCGCGGAGACGGTGAACCGGGTTCGTTCCCAGTAGAAGTCATGGTGATGAGCGATGGCCGGGATGCGGGTTTCCGCCAGCAACTCGGTCAGAGCCACGCCCAGAGGGACGTGCATGGGGATTGTCAGCGCGTTCTCGATCACCAGCATGGTCAGGTCATACTCGCTGATGAACGAGTACAGTGTGCTTTTCAAGTAGGCCGCCATGTCGCGAATGCGTTGACTCACCAGCGAACTGCGCGTGGTGCACCCCCAGATGCGCTCGTTGAGCCAGGTCACCTCCGGGTGGGCGAAAAAGGCCTCCGGGATGCACATGCTCATGTCGGCGGCACGGTCGAGCCGCCCGCCGTACCAAAAGCTGCGGTGGCCGAAGTCCCACAGCATCTGCGCCCATTTGGAGCTTTCCAGCGAAACGCCGTCCGTGCCGGCAAAACGAGTCGAAATGAATCCCAGTCGCTGTGCCATGGTCGGTTCAATTCCTCTGTTTCCGGTTGCGGGAGTTGATTCGGTGATCAGTTGACTGATCACTGATAACTGATAACTGATGACTGATCACCGATGACCGATCACTGATAACTGATGACTGATAACTGATGACTGACCACCGACAAGGTCTGATCGAATGCTTTCGGCAGCTGTCGACTGCCGAAAGCATCCGAAAAGCCTGGTCCTGGGGCTCATTCTATTCGTCGTACCCCTTGAGCGGGCGGTGCCAGATGTTGCGGAAGCGCACGAGGTCGCCGTGGTCCTGCAGTTCAAGCGGCCCGGTTTGGGGGTGCTCGGTGTAGCAGGTCGTGACCTTGTGCTCGGTGGGGCCGATGAGTTCCTTGCAGTGGTGCAGCAGCACGCCGTTGAGCAGCACGGTCACCATCGCGGGGCGCAGCAGCCGACCGTTTTCGAAGCGGGGCGCGAGCCAGACAATGTCGTAGGTCTGCCATTCGCCCGGCTTGCGGCAGGCGTTGACCAGCGGCGGGCACTGGCCGTAGATTCCGCCCGTCATGCCGTCGGCGTAGGTGGGGTTGTCATAGCAGTCCAGCACCTGGATTTCGTATTTTCCCATCAGGAACACGCCGCTGTTGCCGCGTCCCTGGCCTTCGCCCTTGACTTCGGCGGGGGCCGCCCACTCCAGGTGCAGCTGACAGTCGCCCAGCTGTTCCCTGGATTGGATGTTGCCGCTGCCCGGCGCCACTTCCATCCAGCCGTCGCCGAGAGTCCAGCCCGCCGGTTCGCCCTGTTTGTTGGTCCAGCTGTCCAGGGATGTCCCGTCAAAAAGCGCCACCGCATCGGAGGGGATGGTCGTCGGGGTGGGGGGAGTCACCACGCGCGGCTGAGGTCGGGCGTCGTCATGCACGCGATAGGGATTTCCGGAGATGAAGGGGGTGTCGTCGTAGCCGAGTTTTTTCTGCGCCATGGTGTTGGTTTCCTTTTGTGCCGTTTGTTTGTGCTGTGTGCATTTCAATTTTCGCGTCTGCATTCGAGAAAATCCGTGATCCTTCCGAACAAATTGAGCACGCCGGACGGCGCGGATGATTCGCGGAATGCAGACTGTCAAACGTCCCCCGTCGGTGGTGCGGGGGACGACGGACACAAGTACTGTCTTGTCTCATTCAAGCATTGCAAGCGGAGAAAACCGCGTTACGCGGATTCAGGAGCGAAGCAAGTCGTCAATGAAGCCGCGCAGTTTTGGCCAGTGGGTGCCTTTCCAGTACGCCTTGCCGCATCGTTCGCACTGAAGGAACGGCCCCATTTTCTCGTAGGTGTATGTCGGGATGCGGTCGCGCACTTGGTCGCGGTCCACTTGTTTCAGTCGCCCGTTGCACTCCAGACAGCGTGACAGGGCGCACTTCGCTGGGTCAATCCCCGTTCGTGTCACGACTTGCTGCAGTTGTTGCCGCACATCATCCGAATGCACAAAAATGCCGCGGACCACGATCCGGCGCATCAGCAATCCCCGGTCGCGCGTGAGCAGCACCCGGTCTTCCCGCGCGCTGTGCTCGGCCAACTGCGCATCCTCGAAGTCCGGTCCGTACATGCAGTCGTACCCCAGCAGCCGCAGGCGTCGAACCAACTTGCCCAAGTGGACGTCGGCAATAAACCGCAATACGGGCGGCGCGGGCTGCGAAACGGCGCTTGCCAGCTCCACCGGCAAGTCCGAAAAATGCGGGTACACCGACACCCTCTCCCCGTGCCCGACCTGCTCCTCGAATCCCGCCGATTCGCCGTTCACCAATATCAATCCCACTTCGGTGTGCGGAACTCCCTCGGATTCTATCAGGTCCTTGACGGAGCGAAGCTCCGGAAATTCCACCCCGTACTCCACGCTCGAACGGTCGGGGCTCAAAAAATCTCTCAGCTCTCCGTAAAATCGTAAACGCGCATGCACGGCGACGCCTCCAAAAGAATCGTTCGAGATCACGTTGATGCATTGGAAATGAAACAAGTCCCGGCAAGGTCTTGCGCCGTGACTTGGCATTCGGACGTTCGGACAATAAAGTACCGGCTTGCCGCCCGCAGGTCAAGATCAATTCCCAATTTCAGCAGGATACCGATATGAAAGTAGTGCTCGCATACTCCGGTGGGCTTGATACCTCCGTGATTCTGAAATGGCTGCAGGAGACGCATGACGCCGAGGTCATCACGTTTACCGCCGACATTGGCCAGCAGGAGGAGCTGGACGGAATCGAGGAAAAGGCGCTGTCCACCGGCGCCTCCAAGGCGTACATAGACGACCTGACCGATGAGTTCGCCGAGGATTTCATCTTCCCGATGATGCAGGCGAACGCCATCTACGAGGGCACCTATCTGTTGGGGACCTCCATCGCACGGCCGCTGATCGCCAAGCGCATGGTCGAGATCGCCGAGGCCGAGGGCGCAGAAGCCATCTGCCACGGCGCAACCGGAAAGGGGAACGATCAGGTGCGCTTCGAACTGAGCGCCTATGCGCTCAAGCCCGACATCCAAGTCATCGCGCCCTGGCGAACTCCGAATTTCGAATTCTCGGGTCGTCAGGATATGATCGACTACCTCGCGGAACGAAACATCCCCTGCGACGTCTCCGCATCCAAACCCTACAGCACCGACCGCAATCTGCTGCACATCAGCTTCGAGGGCGGCGTCCTGGAGGACCCGTGGGCGGAGCCCCCCGAGGACATGTGGATGATGACCAAGCCGCTGTCCAAAGCTGCGGACAGGCCGCAGAACGTGATCGTTCAGTTCGAGAAGGGCAGGGCGGTCGCGGTCGACGGCCAATCCGGAACGCCCGCCGACATCCTGCGCCGGCTCAACGCACTCGGCTGCGAGCACGCCATCGGCCGCGTGGACATGGTCGAAAACCGCTTCACCGGCATGAAGGACCGCGGCGTGTACGAAACGCCCGGCGGCACAATTCTGCACACCGCCCATCGGGCGCTCGAATCCATCTGCATGGACCGCGAGGTCATGCATGTGCGTGATTCCCTGATACCGAAGTACGCCGAGCTGATCTACAACGGCTTCTGGTTCGCGCCCGAACGCGAAGCCGTGCAGGCCCTGATCTGCGACACCCAGAAGACGGTCAGCGGCGAGGTCCGTCTGCGCCTCTACAAGGGGGCGTGTCACGTCAACGGGCGCCGCTCGGACGAATCCCTCTACGAGCCCTCGCTGGTCAGTTTCGATGAGCACGGCGGCTATGACCAGCAGGATGCCACCGGCTTCATCAAGCTGAACGCGCTGCGTCTGCGCGTCCGAGCCGAAATGTTGAAACGCAAACAGCGCTGACCGCGCGGCAAAAGGACCACGAATGCAGGTTCACATTCTTAAAAGCAAAATCCACAAGGCGCGCCTCACCTTCTGCGACCTAAGGTATGAGGGCAGCCTGGCCATTGACGAGGACCTGATGGACCGCGTCGGCATTGTGGCGGGCGAACGACTGCTGGTCGTCAACGCCACCAACGGCGAACGGCTCGAAACCTACGCCATCCCGGAAGAACGGGGCAGTCGCTGCTTCGGACTCAACGGCGCCGCCGCGCGCAGGGGCGAAGTGGGCGATGAAATTACCGTCATGGTTTTCGGCATTGTTGAGCAGGCCGAAGCGCGCGACCTCAAGCCCCGCGTGATCGTGCTCGATCACGAAAATGCCGTCGTCGCCGAACGATGACACCTGACGCCTGACATCTTGCCCTCCCGTTCCCCAGCCTCATCGGAGCGCCCCCCCCATGCAGTACTCATTGCCGACCACAGACCGCGATATCCTTCGGAAACTGGCGGAGAAACAGGCGGAAATCGCGCGCCTGCCGGTCATGCGAACACGCAGAAAAATGTGGACGGACATGAACGACGGCGTGCCCGGCACCCAGCCGCCGTTCGTGATTGAATCCTGGACCTTCGACCGCGATTTCATGCCGCCCTCGATCCTGCAGTGCGAATCTAACTACGGCCGTCGAATCGAGAATGGCTTGCGGCGGCATATCCGGCATCATGAAATCCTGGACGATGATCATGTCTGCCCCGACACCTTCGATATCGGGTGGCATATGTGGTGCGACGAATTCGGGATCGAGATTCCCACCGAGCGCATCGCCGACGACGAGGGTGTCGAAACCGGCTATCACTTCGATTGCCCGATCAAGGACCTCAACGACGGATTCGACTGCGTCAAGCCCGCCCGGTTTGGCGTCGACAAGGAGGAAACCTACCAGGAGCAGGCCTTTCTCCACGACTTGTTCGGCGACGTTCTGCCCGTGCGCATCTTCACCAGTTCCTTCGGCAACAACAATCTCACCCAGCGTCTCATGCGACTGATGAGCATGGAAACCTTCTTCATGGCCATGTACGACTGCCCGGAAACCCTCACCGAACTGCTGACGCTGCTGCGCGAAAATGCGCGCCGCCAGGCCAGATGGGCCGAGGCGGAGGGATTGCTGCGCCTGAACAACGAGAACCAATGCACCTGCGGAAGCTGCTACAATTTCAC
>CAZSBQ010000017.1:0-2096 GCA_964604795.1 uncultured Victivallales bacterium
ATCCCCGAGCCAACCTCGATCAGCCTGCTGGTCCTCGGCGGCCTCGCCCTTCTGCGCCGCCGGCGGCGGTAGTGGCTCGAACATGTCCAGAAAGGGTTTTGTGACCCGCCGACCTTGCGTCGGTGGAGCAAGAGATTGATATCCAGTGCGTTGCGGAAACAATCCACTAATCAGGGGGAACGCTTGTTCTCTTGGATAAATGGGAGTTGCATGACAAATTTTGCGAAAACATATGGCTTGCCGGTGCGCCGGGTGCCTTTGGAGGATTCTTGGGACGTCATCGTGGTCGGCGGCGGCCCGGCTGGTTGTGCGGCGGCCATTGCAGCCGCCAGGCAAGGGGCAAAGACACTGCTCATCGAACGGGAAGGCGCACTGGGGGGCATGGGCACGCTGGGGTTGGTGCCTTGGTTTTGCGGCTATGCTGACGGAGAGAAGGTCATCGCACAAGGCATTGCCGAGCGTGTTCGGCAGGAGTTGTGCACCCATGGCAAGCAGGGCGCCAACTGGGCTCCGGCCATTGATCCGGAATTCCTCAAACGTCTCTATGACCGTCTGGTCGTGGACGCGGGGGGCCAGGTGCTGTTTCACTCCCATCTTTGCGCTGTTGAAACGAAGGTCGATGGCGAGGTTGACACGCTGCTGGTCGCCAACAAGGCTGGCTTGAGCGCCTATCGCGCAAAAGTCTATGTGGACGCCACCGGCGACGGCGACCTGGCAGTCTGGGCGGGCGCATCTTTCGAGAAGGGCGACGGACAGGGCAGTCTTCAGCCCGCCACAATGTGTTTCATGCTCGGCAATGTTGAACCGTACGCCTGCTGGCACGACCCGCAGCGGCCGGCAGGCGATCCGCCGAGCCTGCATTTCTTCGATCCCGACAGTCCGGTGCACAAAGCGCTTGCCTCCGAGCGCTATCCCTTCATCATCGACCAGCATTCCTGCAGCCGGCAGATCGGACCCAAAGCCTACAGTTACAATTTCGGGCACATCTACGACGTAGACAACACCGACCCGGCCAGCGTCTCCGCCGGACTCATCCGCGGGCGCGCCCAGGCGGCGCAGTACCGGGATGCGTTCGCGGAATTCCACCCGGCGTTCGGCGATGCCCATCTGGCCGCCACGGGGGGACTGTTGGGGGTACGGGAAACCCGGCGAATCGTGGGTGACTACGTCCTGACAATTGAGGACTATTTGGCACGGCGGAGCTTTGCCGACGAAATTGCGCGCAACGCCTACAACGTGGACGTGCATGGGCGCAAAGGCAGTATGAGCGCCTTCCTGGCGCAGCACAAGGATGATCCCGAAGCTGTTCGGCGGAAATTCGATGAGGAGGTCCGGCAGCTTGACAAAGGCGAGAGTTACGGCATCCCGTACCGATGCCTGACCCCCCGCAATCTGCGCAATGTCCTCGTCGCCGGCCGCTGCATCTCCACGGATCGTCCGATCAACGGCAGTGTCCGCATCATGGCTTGCTGTCTGACTACCGGCGAAGCCGCCGGAACGGCGGCGGCGCTCGCGGCTTCCTCAGCCCAACCCGACGTGCATGCCGTTGATGTGGCGCGGGTGCGTGAGTCGCTCGTGGCGCAGGGGGCCTATCTGCCCGGCGTGACTGAAAAGACCGGCACATGATGTTAACCTGGATTATTCACGAGCCATCTACTGCAAAATGACGTGAACAACGAAGCACCAAGCACGACGAACCAAGAACCAAAACCCAAAAGGAACACCATCGTGAAACAATGTATCCGTAATCTCGCAGCAGCCGGTCTGGCTGCCGGTCTGGCGGCAGGGAACCTGGCGGCAGAGGAAATCAACTACAACAAGGCGTCCCTCAAGCCAATCGCCGCACTGCCGGTGATGGCCAAGCCGCCAACAATCGACGGCGAGATCGGCGCGGGGGAATGGAACTCACTGCACGTCTCTCGTTTTGTGAGTCAGAACGCCGATCTGCTGCAGCGTGCGCACGGCGAATTCTGGATTGGACGCGATGACCAGAACCTTTACATCGCGGTGCGCAGCGCCGTGCACCCAACGGCCGGCGCCGTTGTCAAGTATGATACGCTCATTCCCGGCAAGGACGTCCGGGATGTGGTCTTCGA
>CAZSBQ010000017.1:2196-29370 GCA_964604795.1 uncultured Victivallales bacterium
CAGTCGCGCTGGGGCGCGGGCGTGCATGCCTTCGATTCACCGGAAACCATGCCGACCGTGAAATTCATCGATCAAGCACCCGTGGTTAACGAGGTCGGCTTTCAGGACGACAAAGGGATCAACGTGGCGGTTGAACTGAGCAATACGACGAATGCGCCGTTGCCGGTCAACGTCAAGCTGGGCTACAATGCCGAGAGCCAACCGCGCTATTACGACGAGAAGAGCGTCACGCTGGCCCCGGGCAAGACGCAGCTGTTCGAGTACCGCAAGGACTTCTTCACGCCCGACAACTATCCGGCCCTGGCCGAAATTCAGGTCACGGGGCAGGACGGCACGGTTTTCTACCATCGGGATGTTCGTTGGCACACCCGCCCGGAAGGCGAATATTGGGTGCCGATGGGCGACAAAAGCGCCGAGGAAGCCGTGCTGTTCGGATTTGAGTTTCATCCTTCCTGGAAAACGCTGCGCTGGAAAGCCGATTACGCCGGCATGAAAGGGCGGGAAGACATCAAGCAGGTGCGGCTGGTCGTCACTCCGAAGGACGGCGGCAAGCCGGTGCACGAAAGTGCGTACGAGACGAACGAAAATTTTATTGTGCCGGTGCAGACGCAGGAGTTGAAGAAGCTGAAGGATGGCATGTATCAGGCCGCCATCTACCTTGACGCCGACAAGCCCGGGACGGAGTCGGTGAAGTCGGTTCTGTTCGAGATGAAAAGCGATTATGAATGGCTGGGCAATGACATCGGCAAAGCTGACATCGTCATCCCGCCGTTTACTCCGATGCAGGTGAAGGGCGGAACTGTTGCCACCGTTTTGCGCGAACACGAACTGGGCGACAACGGCCTGTGGAAACAGATCGTGGCCGAAGGGACCCCTGTCCTGGCAGCGCCGATGCGCATTGAAGTGGTGCGTGACGGCAAAGCCGAAGCTGCGGACGGCAAAGCGAAGATCACCGGCAGGAAAGCGACGGAAGTGAAAGCGCAGTCGACCTGGAAAGCTCCCGGCGTCAAGGGTCGCACCGCGATGGACATCGAATACGACGGTTGCGCCAGGATCACCCTGAGCTTCGAACCGACCGACGACCAGCCGATCGACGGCCTGCGTCTGGTGATTCCGCTGAAAGACTCGGTCGCGCCGCTGATGCATGCCGTCGGCGACGGCATCCGCTTCAACTACGGCGGGCGTGTCCCGGCAGGCGATGGTCGTGTCTGGGCCAGTGACAAGGCATCGCGCAACGATTTTCTCGGCACCTTCCTGCCGTACATCTGGGTCGGCGGCGAGTCGCGCGGCCTGTGCTGGTTCGCGGGCAACGACAGTGACTGGATCGTGGATCCCGAGTTGAAGACCGCCGCGCTCGAACTGCATCGCACCGACGGTGTGCTGGAACTCGTGGTTAATGTTGTGCAGTTGCCGACCACCCTCGACCGTAAGCACGAGATCGTCTTCGGCCTGCAGGCAACCCCGACCCGGCCGATGCCCGACAACTGGCGGCAGATGGGTGTGACCTCGCGCGTGCCGGTCGACTACAAGATTCTGGGTATGACCAAGTACTGGGGCGGTAATCTCTACACGGTCGTGCCGCGCGAACGTGATTACGAAATTATCCGTAAGATTACGGATGCGGCGACCGAGGCTGAGCGTGACGATGCCTATATCGAAGCCTACAAGAAGAAGTATCCGGACATACAGGCCGAAATCAACTGGTCGGCACAGCCCGGCAAGGCGGCCGGCGTCATTCCTTACACCAACCTGCGCGGCGGCTTCACGCGCCTGCCGGAATGGTTTACCTTCCAGGACGAATGGCGCAACGCTCCGTTCTCACCGCGCGTGGCCGAACCGGGTGCCGGCGGGACCATCGATTTCGTGGTTGCCCTGCCGCCCAGCCGCGTTGATTACCTGCTCTACCATTACAAGAAGTTCATTGAAAACGGCTTCTCTTCGATCTATTGGGACAACATCTACATCGAGGCGAACAAAAACGCCGTCACCAGCAATGCGTATACCATGCCTGTCGGCGGCATCCAGCCGGAAGGCGATATCTGGCAGGTGCGCGAGGTCACCAAGCGCACAGCAGTCATGCTCCACCAGATGGGCAAGCCCAATGCCTCCGTGCCGCACACCACCAACGCCTTCCTCATCCCCGCCTTCTCGTGGACCGGGTTCAACCTGGCCTGGGAGTGGAAATACGGCGCCGCTGATTTTCAAGACCGATTCACTCGGGATTACACACGCGCCTGCACTATCGGTCGCACGGCAGGCAGTGTGCCGCTGATCCTGCAGGGGATCACCGGCGTGAAGTCATCGGAAAAACGAGCCTGGGTCGAACGCACCCGAATCGCCGTATGCGTGCCGCACGAAATCAAGGTCTGGCAGACCGACGGCCTGTTCATGAAGCTCACCCAGGCAATGATTGCCATGGGCTATGGTGAGGACGCTAAAGTCTACAACTATTGGGAGGAAAACCCGGTGGTGACTGTCGACGGCCTCGAAAGCGCCTGGCTCGTGGTGGAGGGCAAGGACAAGATCATGCTGGTGATCAGCGACTACGGCAACGGCGGCACCGCCAAGGTGACGCTGGATACCAAGCGCCTCGGCCTGCCCGCCAACTTCACCGCCGTCAACTGGGAAAACCCGAACGACAAGACGACCGCAGCCAACGGCACCATCGCCCTGCCGAATTTCAGGAAGCATGACTTCCGGGCTCTGGTGATCGGGAAGTAGGAAAGTGCAAGACCGCTGAGACATCGACCGCAATCGGTAGCTCACGACAGCGATCGATTGCGGGCGACTTTCCCTTCGAGCCGCATGATTCCAAGTGGAGTGGATGAGCGACAAATGTTGCTCTTCAAGCCACTTTGGAGTTTATAGCCGACAAAAAGACAACCCCCGTTGCAATCGACTGCAATCGACAGCAACCGAACAAGAAGGAGCCCCCAAACATGCATAAGTTTTTTTACGTCTCTTTACTGCTCTGCGCAGCGTCTGCTACTGCGGACACCATTCGCCCGACGCTGCCGCCGGTCATCCCCGAATTTGACGCCACCGGTCTGGCCTCCCTGCAGGTCAACGGCATCGAGCAACTGGCGAGCGGCACCGTGCGGGTGACCAGGGTGCGGACCGCGGATGAGTACCGCAACCCGTACGAACTGAAGGACCCCTATGTCAAGGACGGCCGCACCTTCGCGGACGCCTCGGTCGAGGTGCGCGAAAGCCGCTTTGATTCAAAAGAAAACAAGCTGACGCAGCGTTTCGACTGGGGGAGCGTGGCGGTCAGTTATCATTCAGCCGAAGGCAGGTTCGACATGGAGATCGCGGTTCAGAACAGTTCCGCGCAAGTTATCGAGCAGATTGCCTTCGACCTGCTGACGCTGAAAGTTCCCGAGGGTGCCGCCATCGGCAAGGGCGGTCACAACCTGGGCTCTCCGGTACTCGCCTCCATTGCGCCCCGGATCACCTATTTCCGGCGGGCAGCCTTTCCGGCGGCTCGCGACGAGGCGCTGGACGATCTGTTCGGCGAAGACATGGCCGAAGAGCAGGACGATAAAGACGTCCGCATTCTCTGCCCGGACTGCTATCCCAAGGCCGCCAGAGACCACCTAATGGAAACCAAGCAGGCGGCGGTGCCGTTGGAAAAGGTGAACGAGGGTGTCTGCGCCGCGTGCGGCGCCGAGACTCGCGTGCCTTCGGACCCAATGGTGGTGGCCGGAACCAGGCAGGCGGAAAAGCCGCTCGTGCTGCAATTGGCGCCCGGTACCGCGACGCTTCAGGTCGTCAGCGGCAATGAGCAGGCCCCGGAAGTCTACGACGGCGTCTGGAACGTCCGGCCGATCAAGCCCGGGGCAAGCGAGATTATCCAGGTAGGGCTGCGCTTCGGTCCTGCTGGCCACCCTGTCACGGATGTCGGCGCCGATTTCATCAATGCCTTCCGCGAAGCATTCCCCCGCATTCTGAACTGGCCCGACCGGCGGCCGATTTCCATGGCGCATCTGACCTACGCCCGCGGTCCGGAACGCAACCGGCGCGGCTGGTGGGGGCTGAAGGACACCGAGGACGATATCCGCACACCGGCAGGACGGGCCGCCTTCGACAAGTGGATATTGGACTATGCCGATCAACTTATCGCTGTTGCCGACAAGGCAGGCAGTCAGGGCGTGATCGTCTGGGATCTCGAGGGCAAGCAGTACATCGGCATGGTCTATTACGGCGATCCCCGCATCATGCGACACACCGCCCCGGAAATGGAGGCGATGGCCGATGCCTTCTTCAAAAAACTGACCGATGCCGGACTGCGCGTAGGTGTCTGCCTCCGTCCCACCCAAATCTACCCGAATGACGTGCCCGACAGTGAGGTGGAAAAGTACCGAAAGCCCAATTTCTTCGCCGATATGCCCTACCAGGAAACCTGGGATGACTTCGACATCAACAGCATGGGCCTTAAATTCTGGCACTACGGCGAACTGGGACTGCGCGAGGGCACATCGGTCACCCATATCGAGCGCTCGCCAGTCGAGCGGCTCGATGCCAAGATCCGCTACTGCAAGGAGCGTTGGGGCGCCACCCTGTTCTATATCGACACCAACCACTTCAATCGTGCCCGGACCAAGAGCGATCCCAATGCACAAGGCGGCTATGAGACCATCGGCAGCTGGGAGCGCAAGCTGATGAGCGCGCAACAGTGGGAGGAATTACAGCGACGGCATCCCGACTGCCTGCTGATCCCCGAGCACGAGTACCCGCAATACTGGGCGTCCACCGCACCGTACCGCCAACCGCCGTACGACGGTCCGACACCCGACGTGGTGCGTGCTGTCTATCCGGAGGCTTTTGCCTGCATCTCGATGGGTGGCAATGCCACGCCGCATATCGAAAAAGCCGCTGAAGCCTACGGCAACGCCATAGAACGCGGCGATCTGCTCATGACGCTCGGCTGGTTCGGCCCGCCCAAAGTGTTGACCGACATCTACGCGGGAGCTGCGGAAAGTGCGCCGCTGCGGGTGACACTGAACGCCGACGGCGGCTTGCTTCTGCAGAAAAAACCGGTGGATGACCTGGAGGCTTTAAAGCAGCAGGTTGTGGACCTGGTCAAAGGCAAACCGTTTGCCGAGCGGCGCACTGCGGTCCGTTACGCCCCCGCCGTCAGTCGGGGTGACCGCGCAGCTCTGGTTGCCGTGTTGCAAGAGACCGGTGCAATCATTGTCCGTTCACAACCGATGGACGGTGCTGGACAGTAGATGCCAAGGCGAAAGCAATGACTTCATGGTGCCATGATCTCATGACGCCGGGAACCATGAAGTCACCGTGTCATGAAGTCAGCTTTTTCCATGCAGCCCAACCGCAATCTGTGGCCCAACGATAATCTGAAGTCCCAAGAAAAGAGAAGGGAATGGTATGATATGATGGAATCTTTTGCCGAGGATGTCCTCTCAAAGGAGAGCGAGGCCGCCGCATTTCCCACCGTTCATCTCGAGCACCGCGGCCGCGGTCTCGCGCTCAACATCAATGGCAGGCGGTATCTGCCGCTGATCATGGCGTTCGCACGCACCCACTACATGGCGCGGAATGACCCGGGTTTTGACTACGCGAACGATGTCGTCTACGACCAGATGCGCCGCGTCTACAATGCCGGCATCCGCATCTTCCAGCCCTGCATGCCGGAGATCGGCTGGGGACCGGATGGGCAGTTCGACTACACGAATTTTGACACGGTACTGCGTCGGCTGGTCGAGCTGATGCCGGAAGCCTACTTCATCCTGCGGGTGATCATCCCCCCGCCACCGCTGCCCGTCGACGAGCAGATTCAGGTGTCGCGCCGTCCGGGGGACAGTTCGGACGCCAAAGCCTGTCAGGTGTTCGATCAGATCTCGCTGTTTTCCGAGACCTACCGCGACTACGCGCCGGGGGCGATGATCCACATCATGGAGCACCTGGCATCGCTCCCCGAAGCCGGACGAATCATCGGCACGGTGATCTGCGGGGCCGGCTTCGAGTGGAACTGGGGCAACCCCGGCGGCAACTGGGGGCTGATGATGGACATTTGTCCGGCCGTTACCCGCGAGTTCGGGCGTTTTTTGCAGCGTAAATACGGCACCATTGAGGCGCTACGCAGTGCCTGGGGCGATCCGGACGCCGATTTTGAGAATCCGCCGCTGCCCGGCATCGAAGACCGTACGCACAGTGATATTTGCGGGTTCCGCGATCCGTCGCAGTCGCACTCGCGCTGGATCCAGGATTTCCTCGACTGCTACAACGACCAGCCAACCCGCATCCTCACTCACATCTTCGACCGCCTGCGCCCGCAGGCGGTCGAAGATATTGAAAAGTCTTTGGAAAGGGGTTCGGGGAATAACCTTTCCTCAGAAAGGTTTGCCCCGACACAGCCATGTCCCCCGCTGTTCCACGGCGTCTTCCATCTCGGCACCATGAACACGGCGTTCAGCGGTGTGCAAACCATGGAGAGTGATTTCAGCCCGATCCTCGAGCATCCGGCACTCGGCTTCATTACGTCGCCGCTGGGCTATCAGGACCGCTACGCCGGCGGGGTCTCGGCGTATATCAATACTTCCATCAAGTCGCATGAGCTGCATGACAAGCTGGCGCTCGGCGAGGCGGACATCCGCCCGGGCACTTCCGGGGACCCCTGGGATGAGGACTGCATCGAGGACGGCATCGCCTCCATGCGCCGCGAGTTCGCTGTCATGGCGCTTGTGCAGCGGCACGGCCTCTGGTATTTCGACATGCCCGGCGGCTGGTTCGACCGGCCGGAGCTGCTCGAAGAGCTGAAGCGTCAGCAGCAGGTCGGTGATGCACTGCTGGACGTACCGCATACGAGCGTGGCCGAGACTCTGGTGGTCTTCGAAAACCGCTCGTGGAAGTACTTCGGCCTGGCCGACCACAAACTGGCGCTCAAGACGGTCTGGAGCGGCGAGAACCAGCAACTCCTGAGTGACATGACGCAGGCCAATATCGAAAATATCCAGCGCCTGGGCGCACCCAATGACGCTATCGTGGCCGAGGATTTCCTGCATCCTTCACTGGTGGACAGCATGCCGGGCAGCAGGGGATCTGCCCCTGCGCCCCCGCCGGAAAGGGGAGCGCCCTCCCCGGACGCCAGCAAATCCCCGCGCGACACCTACAAACTGCTGATCTTCCCGTTCTCCTTTCTCTGCGAGCCGGCGATGCGGGAGGAGATCCACCGCCGCGTCGAGGCCGGCGCCACGGCGCTCTTTCTGTACGCCGCTGGCATCACCGACGGCGAGACCGCGTCGCTGGCGAACATGGAGCGGTTGCTGGGAATGAAGGTGCAGGTGGAACAATCGCAGCCGCTGGTTGCCACCCTCGACGAAGACGTTCTCCACCAGTATGGCATGGCCAACAGCGAGCGTCAAATCGGCAACCCAAAGACCGAACACTTCCACTACGTCATCGACGATCCCCGCGCGACGCCGCTGGCGCATTATGAAGACGGTGCCGTAGCGGCGGCCATGGTCGAGCGCGGCACGGGGCGCCTGATTTTCTCGGCACCCTCGGCCGCCTCGCCGGTGTTGTATAAACTGGCCGCCAGGATCGCCGGCGTGCACTTGTATTCCGAAACGGACGATGCCTTCTATGCCAGCGACGAGTTCCTCGTACTGCATACGCGGACAGGCGGGCCAAAGCGGCTGCGTTTCAAGCGTACAATGGCACGTATCACCGAGGTGTTCAGCAACGAAACTGTCGCGGAGAACGTCATGGAAATAACAGTCGACATCCCCGCAAAGTCCACCGCCGTATACCGGCTGGAAAATGGCAGATCTGTAGAAACATGATGTACAACCGCGTTCTGAACAGCTATCACGTCATGCCGCTCATTCCCGGACGCGAAGCCGAACTGGCCGCCGACGCGGAGGCACTACTCAAGTCCGAGGTCTGCACCGATATCGCCTGCATAATGACGCTGGTGCCCGAAAGCGATCCGCCCGTGGACAAGGCACAGATTCTTGGCCAGCGCTTTCTGACTTTTCGACAGGCGTTCAAAGGCGATCCCGGCAAAGTCGGCATCCTCGCCCAGGCCACGATCGGGCATGGCTGGGCGCCGGATGAGCCGGCACCCTTCCAGAAGATCATCCGCCCGGACTGGAGCGCGGCCTATCAGATGTGCCCGCTCGATCCGGCCTTTCAAGGGTACATCGGTGATGCGTTCAGCCATCTTGCCGCGCTGCGGCCAGCCTTCTTCATGATCGACGACGACTTCCGGCTGCTGGCTGGCCGCAACGGCTGCTACTGCCCGCTGCATCTGGCGACGATCAAGCATCGTCTCGGCCAGGATTTGGACCGCGAGGCGCTGCTCGAATGCGTGCGCAAAGACACCGCCGTCGCGCGTGCGTATGACGATGTGCTGCTGGGCTCGCTGCTTGGACTGGCAGGCGTGATTCGATCGGCAATTGACGCGATCGATCCGGCAATTCCCGGCAGTTTCTGCACCTGCCTGGGTGAGAACCGCTATGCCGAACCGATCGCACGGTGTCTCGCCGGCAAGGGACGGCGGCCGGTCGTTCGCATCAACAACGGCCGCTATCTCTGTGGCGAGATGCGGACCTTTCCAGTTCGCATGGTTCACACGGCGATGCAGACGGCCTTCTATGACGCCGGAACCACGATTCTGGCCGAGACCGATACCTGTCCGCACAACCGCTACAGCACCGGTGCCCACCTGCTGCATGCGCATTACGCCGGATCGATTATCGAAGGGTGTCACGGTGCCAAACACTGGCTCACCCGAATTGGCAATCCGTGGAGCAGCGACAAGCAGCTCACCAGCGGCGTCGCTTACCGCGACATCCTCACGCGCCACCATGGCTTCTACGAGACACTTTTCCGTGCCGTGCAGGAGAGCCGGGCCGCCGCCTATGTCGTGGCGGCATTGCCAGGCGATCCACCGTTCGTTCCCGCGCCGTGCCAGGGGTATTCGGATGGTTCCGTCAAAACTTGGGCTGCGGTCATGGGCGTGCTCGGACTGCCGTGCAACTTCGCCTGCCGGGCCGGACTGCCAGCCATGATGACCGGCGAGGACGTGGCGGTCTTCCCGGATGACGACCTACGCCGCATGGTGGAGCATGGCTTGCTGCTCGACGGGCCGGCCGCCGAAGCGTTCACCCGGCGCGGCTTGACAGACGCGATAGGTGTGCAGGCGGAACCGTGGACCGGGCTGAGCGTCTCAGGTGAACGCTGGGGCGACGTTATCCTGCCGCGCGACCTGCGCTATTCTCGACTCGAACCGCGCGCCCCCGGAGTGCGCATCCACTCGTCCTTGCTGCACCGCGCGTCCGGCGTGAACGCGAACTACTCAGAAATCGGTCCCGCCGTCACCCTTTTCGAGAACGCGGCGGGCGGACGCGTGGCCGTGTTCGCTGCCAGCACTGGTCAGGGCAATTCGTTGACGGCACCCGGCCTCAGCTTTTACGATGAGGACCGCAAGCGCGAGCTGGTCGAGCTTCTCGGGTTCGTCTGCGGCCAGCAGATTCCGTTCTACTATCCTGGGGATGCCGAAGTCTACCTGAAGCTGCGGCGGTTCGCCGACGGCAGCTATCTTATGGCCCTGTTCAACCTGGGTCACGATCCGCTCGAAAAGATCCCGCTGATCGCCACGTCGCCCGTCGGCCGAGTCGAGCGGCTCCTGCCGGACGGCGTCTGGCAAAGGGCCGAGTTCGTCGACGGCTGCATTCACGTCTCGCTGCTCCCGGCCAATCCAGAGGTCTTTCGGATTACCTGTGCACAGAAACAACAGCATGTGGATGAAGAAAACGATGCGTAAGATCGATTGGACCCAACCCATTCCGAAGCCTGAGAAACCTGTCAGGGTCGCCCTGATCGGGGCCGGGCAGCGCAGCAACTCAATCTACGGACTGTTGTGGCAGACGATGACGCTAGAAAAGTGAGAAGAGCCGCTTTTATGAACGTTAAGCCTGAATCGAATATGTTCACGGATCCTCGTACTCGTGCGCGGGTACGGCAGGTGACCAGTCACCCGTCGATTCACCATCATCCGTTCTACTATCTGCCGGCGTACGATGACGCGATGACGCGGCTGTTCTTCATCGCGCATCGTACCGGGCGGCCGGAAGTGTGGTGCGAACTGCGGGCCACCGGCGAGCTGCGGCAGCTGACCGACCAGCCGGATATCGCCGAGTGGTCGCTGCATCCCTCTCATGACGGGCGGTTTGCCTATTACACCGCGGGAAGCGGGGCCTGGCGGGTCGACACAGACACCGGCAAAGCGGATTGCCTGCTGGATTTTGACGGCCTGGCAGGACGCGAGCCGGGCATGGTCGGCGCCGCCATGGGCACGACTGCCCTGAGTCATGACGACCATTACTGGGCTGTGCCGGTGAAGATGGGCGCACGGTTTCAGTTCATCTTCATCGATACTGCGACCGGTGCGCATGAAAAGATTCTCGAGGCCGACACGATCGGGCATCCGGAGTTTCATCCCACCGACAACACGTTGCTGCGCTACGCCGGCTCCTACAGGGAGCGCATCTGGGTCGTGAACCGCGACGCCACCGGTAATCGCCTGGTGTACGACCGCAAGCCTCTTGCCACGCCTGGACAATTCGAATGGATTGTCCATGAGACCTGGAATCCCGCTCGTCCCCGCGAGATCATCACCGTTAACTGGCCGCGCGGCTGCATCGGTATTGACATCGACACCGGTGCGACGCGGCCGGCCTGCTCCTTCAACGCCTGGCACGCCTCGATCAACCGGAAGGGGACCCTTATGTGTGCGGATACGACATTTCCCGATATTGGGCTGCAGCTGTTCGATCCCCGCGACGGTGTCGGGGAACCCCAGGCATTGTGTTATCCCGACGCATCATGTGAGGGCAAGCATTGGAACACCGACCACTGCCCTTACGATGACGACGAATTCAAGCAGGGTAAGTGGACCGTCTATGCTCCGCAGCACACTCACCCGCATCCGGCTTTTTCGCCGGACGGAAGATGTGTGGTGTTTACCTCGGACCGAAGCGGGCACAGTCAACTGTACGAGGTAGAAATACCCAACCACAACACGGAGACAAGCGCATGAAGAATTGGCAGAAGCATCCGTGGATGGGCGTTTCTCCCGCCACGTTGTACCCGTTTCACGAGACCGAGGAGGAGGAACAAGACCATGGATGAACCCTCGTTTAACTATTCTCCATCTTTGTATCACCGCGCACTGGCAGGCCAAACGGCACCGGCAATGCGCTATGGTGGCGGTCCCGTGCAACCGTGGCAGCAGGCGCTGCGCGATAAACTGCGGAAGGTTGCCGGCTATCGCGGTGATGCCGCCGAACGTGTACCCCTGGATGTCCGGTCGCTCTGGCGGCGCGAACATGCCGCAGGCATGATCGAAAAGATCGTGTTTCGCGCCGAGCCCTGTGTGGATGTTCCGGCGTACGTCTGCCTGCCGAAAGACGTTGAACCGCCCTACACCTGGTTCGTCTGTCTGCAGGGCCATACCACCGGGATGCACAATTCGATCGCCGTAACCTATGAGGATGAAAGTCAGTTAATGGAAACCGAGGGTGACCGCGATTTCGCTCTCGGCTGCATGCGCCGCGGGGTCGCCGCGCTCTGTCTCGAGCAACGCTCGTTCGGCGAGCGCCGCGAGTTCATCCAGCCCCAATCGCTCGATTACCTCTGCCATCAGGCCGCGATGAACGCACTGATGCTCGGTACTAGCTTGCTGGCCGAACGCATCTTCGATGTCGATCGTGCCATTGACTACCTGGATGAACGCGGTGACGCCGATATGAGCCGCATCGGGGTCATGGGAAACTCGGGTGGCGGCACCACCACGCTCTTTGCGGCCGCCCTGCTCCCACGGGTGCGGGCGGCCATGCCCTCATGTTGTTTCAGCACCTTACAGGCCTCCATACAGTCCATGTTCCATTGCGTCTGCAATTATGTTCCGGGTCTTCTCCAAGTAGCTGAGATGGGCGATATCGCCGGGCTCATCGCACCACGCCCGCTGGTCATCATCAGCGGCGCTGAAGACGGGATCTTTCCGCTTGAACCAGCACGTGCGGAGTTCGCACGCGTGCAGGAAATTTATCGTAATCTCGACGCGCCTGACAACTGCCGACACGTCGTCGGCAACGGGGGCCACCGCTTCTACGCGGACGACGCCTGGCCGGTGATGCTGGACTGCCTGGGAGCGAGTAGACCCGTGACCTCATGACCCGAAGCACCAAGCACCAAGCACCAAGCACACTCAACTCTCAACAAACCGCCAACCCCGGATATCAACCATGACCATTCCCTATCGTCAGATTCATCTGGACTTCCACACAAGTGAACAGATCCCCGGCATTGGTTCGGCCTGGGACAAGACGCACTGGCAGGAAACCCTGAAGCGCGGCCACGTCAACAGCATCAATATCTTCGCTGTCTGCCACCATGGCTGGAGCTACTATGACACGCAGGTCGGCGTGCGGCATCCGCAGCTGGCCGACGGCTTCGACCTTACTCGCGCCCAGCTCGACGCCTGCACTGAAGCCAGCATTCGTACGCAGGTGTACTGCACGGTGGGTGTCAACAACCGCGTCGCACGTGAACATTCCGAGTGGCGCTGCATCAACGAGCATGGCGGCTATTACGGGTGGAGCCAGCGGCCGACTGACACCGGATTTCACCAGCTTTGCTTCAACACGCCCTATCTGGAGTTTGTATGCGAGCAGATTCGCGAAATCGCCCGGCTCTTCCCCGATACGGACGGGCTGTGGCTGGATATTATTCACAAGCCTTTGTGCCACTGCCCCTGGTGCATGGAGAGTATGGTCAAGCTCGACCTCGACCCTAAGGTGGAGGAGGACGTCGCCAAGCACGCCGACATCGTTCTCCAAAATTACTACCGGCGCACCCTGGCCGCCTTGCGCGAGGTGCATCCGACCATGCTGCTGACCCAGAACAGCGGCAATGTCACGCGGGGTGACCGGCGCTTCCTTGATCACGTCACGCATCTCGAGCTGGAAAGCCTGCCGACCTGGGGCTGGGGCTACGACCACTTCCCGATGGGCGCAAAGTACGCCCAGGCCACCGGCATGGAATTCCTGGGCATGACCGGCAAATTCCACACCACCTGGGGCGAGTTCGGCGGCTTCAAACATCCGAATGCACTGCGCTACGAGTGCGCCGCCATGCTCGCCTATGGTGCCAAATGCTCGATCGGCGACCAGCTTCATCCGGACGGTCGTCTTGATGAATCCACTTACGACATCATCGGCCAGGCGTATGCCGAGGTCGAAGCCAAGGAGCAATGGTGCGAGGGTGCCCGCAACGTCGCCGATGTCGGCATCCTCTCTGCTCAGGCCCTTGATCCGCTCCATCAAACTGGCGAGGACTCCGATGTCGGTGCCACCCGACTGCTGCTTGAAGGGCATATCCTCTTCAATATGCTCGATGCCGAAATGGATTTCTCACGCTACAAGGTGCTGATGATCCCGGACGAGGGCCGGATCGACCCAGGCTTGAAAGCCAAGCTCGACAACTACATCGCCGCCGGCGGCAAAGTCCTGTTCACCGGCCGCGGCATGCTCAACGCGCAGGGACAGCCGTTGTTCGAGGTCGGTGCGGAAATCGCAAAGGAAAGCGACTTCTCGCTCGACTACATCCTGCCCATTCCCGAGCTGCAACCGGCGTTCACACAGTCGCCGCTGATCATGTACTGTTGCTATCCGCGCCTGAAGGTGACCACCGGCACGGCGCTGGGCGAAGTGATTGAACCGTATTTTGAGCGGGACTGGAAACATTTCTGCTCGCACCAGCATGCACCGCAGCGTCGGCAGGGAACCGGCTACGCATGCGGCGTGCAGAACGGAAATATCATGTGGCTGCCCATGGACATCTGCCTGGCCTACCGGAAATGGGGCCAGGTGACTGCCAAGGACTTTTTCCTGGCCTGTCTCCGCCGGCTCCTCGCCGACGAGATCGGACTGACCGCCAACCTGCCCAGCACCGCCCGCGTCACCCTGACCGAACAGCCGGACTGCAAGCGCCACGTCCTGCACCTGCTGTACGGTAATCTCGTTCAGCGCGGCAGTCTCCACCAAACCCACATGGGGCAGATGACTATGGAAGTGATCGAGGACCTCACCCCATGCTGCGATGTCAAGCTGACCTTGCGGCTGGACAAACCGGTCCGCCGCGTCACCCTCGAACCGCAGGGCAAGGAAATCCCGTTCCGCAGTGCCGACGGGCACCTGGAATTCGAAGTCGATCGCTTCAGCTGCCATCAGATGCTGGTGCTTGCACACTAGGCCGAGTTACGAAAATTGGACCAAATTCGGAAAATATCACATGCTTTTCTTCAATCTCGATTGCACGGATTTCTTTGGGACCCATGATACCACTTGTGACGGTGGTGCGCAGGTCGACCGCTACGTCGATCTCATCATTGATGGTGGAGTGACGCATTTTCTTTGCAATACTCAGGCGGAGTGCGCCAATTATGGGTCTGCCGTGTGGGAACCGTTCTGGACGGGGTATGACCCGGCAGGACCGGACGACCAGCCGTACCTGGCTGCAGCGGGCGAGCCCGGTTCGAAAGAGGTGCAAAGCTGGCGGCGCCTGGTCGACAGCATGCTCAACCTGCATCGGCAGGGGATCGACTACCCGGCGCGCGTGCTGCAGCGCTGCCGCGAACGCGGCGCCGCGGCCTGGATCACTCTGCGCATGAACGACGTGCATGTGCAGGACAACGAGGCGCACCCGATTCACAGCACATTCTGGCGCGACAACCCGCGTTTGCGTCGGCGGGGGTATACAGGTTACTACGCCAAGGCACTGGACTATGCCCATCCCGAGGTGCGTAATTATTACCGGGAGTTGATCGTCGAGACGCTTGAACGCTATGACCTTGACGGGCTGGAGCTGGACTTCATGCGCGAGCCGTACCTGTTCAGCAAGGGCGAGGAAGAGCGCGGACGGAAAATTTTGACTGAATGGCTGCGAGAAGTGCGTGCGCTGGTGCGGGCAACAGGTGAACGACGGGGCCACCCAATTCAACTTAGTATTCGTGTGCCGTCCCGCCCGGAGGTTTGCGCCCGGTTCGGCCTCGAGCCGGCGGCCTGGGCGAAGGAAGGACTGATAGATGTCCTGGTGCCGACCCCTCGCTGGGCGTCGCTGGAGTTTGACATTCCCATCGCCGAGTGGCGTCGATTACTGGAAGGGACTGACGTTGTTCTGCTGGGCGGATTGGAAGTGCTCTACCGCCCATTCCGTAATGCGGCGCAGCACGGCGTGACCCCGGCCCAGGCGCGCGGGGCGGCCGCTCAGTTTCTCGCGAGCGGTGCCGACGGCATCTACCTGTTCAACTACTTCCCGTCGGGTGGACCGGCCGGCGAAACCTGGTGGACAGTGGAGGAATATCCGGCGGTACTTCTATCCCTTGCCAATCTGGAGGAGCTTACAAAGTTGCCGCGCAGCCATGCCATCACCTGTCATGATGTCACTGGCCCGGACGGCGACGAAAACGGTTCGGACCAGTTGCCGGCCAAAGGGCAGAGGCTGGGCCTGGCCCTGCCGACCGGGCCGTTACCAAAGCAAGATTTGCCTGCAACGCTGACTCTGGATCTGGAGCGTCGGCAGCCGGACAACCCGGAACCGCCCGAGGTGCGCATCAACGGTGGCGAACCGCTGGAGCTCATGACCCGCACCAAGGTGGGGGCAGAGCAGACCGAATACCCGGTGCCCGATGGGTGGCTGCGCTATGTCTATTTGTTGCCAACGAATCAACTGAACCACTGTGAACCTAACCGAATCGAGGTTGACTGCACCGACGAGGCCATGCTGCTGGTTCTGGCAACACAAGTCAATTTCGGCTGAGAGTAGGTTTTGCACGCACAGGAACGACAAAAATGTTGCATGTCATCGCATAACTCGCCGAACGACAAACGCAAGTCCTATGGGATGCCTGTGAAAGGAATCATGATGATACAACAACCCGTTTCCGCCTACATCAACTGGGCTGCCTACGACGAGCTGTCCGACAACGTCGAGCTGACCGAAGAACTTGCTCTGCGCCAGCTCGATGAGCTGCTGCGGCTACGTGCGCTGGGCGTACGCTTCGACTACTACATGATGGACGCCTTCTGGTTCGCACCCGGCGGTGCCTACCGCACCTGGCGCAAGCCGCATTGGCCGAACGGGCCGGACGCCTGGCTGACTCGCTGTATCAAGGCCGGCGTCAAGCCGGGCCTGTGGGTGACCGCGAACACGCTCAACAAGATGGACTGCGCGCCGGCCTGGCGCGCCTCGCTGGATGAGGAAAACCAGGCCCTCTGTTGTTTTTACGGCGGCTACCTGCATGATTACGTTCAGGCACTGCACGAGTGGTACGAGCGCGGTGTGCGAATGTTCAAGTTCGATTTTGCAAATTTCGATGCCGCGCCGGAGAAGTTGCGCAGGGTCATGCTTCCGGCCGAGATTCGCACGGCTAATGTCGCGGCCTGGCAGGGAGCGATGAAAGCGTTTCGGCAGGAGCATCCCGAGGTGGTCCTGATTGCCTACAACGGCTATGAGAACGCACCGCTTCAGCACAGCACCGAAACGCCGTTGGTCAAGGCACTTGACCAGCGCTGGCTTGACGTTTTCGACTCGCTCTACTGCGGTGATCCGCGCCCGGCTGACGTCCCGGCCATGAACTTCTGGCGCTCGAAGGACGTCTACTCCGATCACATGGTGCGAATGTACGAGTGGAACGGCATACCGTTGCCGCGGATCGACAATTCCGGTTTCATGATCGGCACCACCGGCACCTGCTATTACCGTGGCACGGCTGCCTGGCAGGGCATGCTGATTCTGTCCCTTGCACGCGGCGGCTGGGGCAATACCTGCTACGGCAATCTCGACCTGCTCGACGAAGCCCAGAGCCGTTGGTTTGCGTCGGTCCAGCGTATGTTTATGGAATTGCAGGCCTCGGCTGTCTTTTCGACGTTTGGCGGTTGGCCGGGAACCGGTGCAGCCTACGGTTTCGCGGCATTGCATGGCGGCAACGGACTACTCACCGTGGTCAATCCCGGGCAGTTGCCGGCAAGGCTGCCGCTGCCGGTGGAAAACGGCAGTTCTTTGCGCCTGCTCTTTCGCGATGCCGGGTTTGCGACCGAGTTAACCAGTGAGGGGATCCTTCTGGGCCCTGAACAGATGGCGCTGATTGGAGTCGGCGAGTTTGCGCACGCCGCAAACGACCTCGGAACTCAGGAGGATGTGCGCATTCCGCAGGCGGCCTGTATGCTGGCCGAGTTTACCGGCGGCAGTGACGAACATCGCGTCACGCATGTGCTCGATGCGCCGCCACCAGAGGGACGGCTCCGCATCGTGATGCAGCAACGTGATGCCTCGGGCCCGCTGCGTTTCTCCGGTGGCGCGCCGCCCGACGGTTTGACCATGGAAAAGCTATTCATCCTGTCCGCCGAACAGGACGGACATAAAGTCGCTGTGGAAATCAGTTACGACAAGGCCATTTGGAGCGGTCTTTCCTGGGCAGTCGGCGAGATTGACTGCAGCCGGCTCAAGAATGACCGGCCGGTCGCCGTGTGTTGTGAATCAAAAGACTTGCGTCCGCTGACCATTCATGGCACGATTTACGGCGTGATAATCGAAACTGAATCCGCACGTGTCGCAGATTCCGATAAATCCAACAACCCACGGGGCTGAAGTATGAGACAAATACATGACAATCCTTTCGCCGAGGTGTGCCTGCAACGGCAAGATGGCGGCTTGGCGCTGATGATCGACGGCAGGCGGTATCTGCCGCTGATCATGGCGTTCGCACGGACGCATTACATGGCGCGGAATGACCCGGGTTTTGACTACGCGAACGATGTCGTCTACGACCAGATGCGCCGCGTCTACAATGCCGGCATCCGCATCTTCCAGCCCTGCATGCCGGAGATCGGCTGGGGACCGGATGGGCAGTTCGACTACACGAATTTTGACACGGTACTGCGTCGGCTGGTCGAGCTGATGCCGGAAGCCTACTTCATCCTGCGGGTGATCATCCCCCCGCCACCGCTGCCCGTCGACGAGCAGATTCAGGTGTCGCGCCGTCCGGGGGACAGTTCGGACGCCAAAGCCTGTCAGGTGTTCGATCAGATCTCGCTGTTTTCCGAGACCTACCGCGACTACGCGCCGGGGGCGATGATCCACATCATGGAGCACCTGGCATCGCTCCCCGAAGCCGGACGAATCATCGGCACGGTGATCTGCGGGGCCGGCTTCGAGTGGAACTGGGGCAACCCCGGCGGCAACTGGGGGCTGATGATGGACATTTGTCCGGCCGTTACCCGCGAGTTCGGGCGTTTTTTGCAGCGTAAATACGGCACCATTGAGGCGCTACGCAGTGCCTGGGGCGATCCGGACGCCGATTTTGAGAATCCGCCGCTGCCCGGCATCGAAGACCGTACGCACAGTGATATTTGCGGGTTCCGCGATCCGTCGCAGTCGCACTCGCGCTGGATCCAGGATTTCCTCGACTGCTACAACGACCAGCCAACCCGCATCCTCACTCACATCTTCGACCGCCTGCGCCCGCAGGCGGTCGAAGATATTGAAAAGTCTTTGGAAAGGGGTTCGGGGAATAACCTTTCCTCAGAAAGGTTTGCCCCGACACAGCCATGTCCCCCGCTGTTCCACGGCGTCTTCCATCTCGGCACCATGAACACGGCGTTCAGCGGTGTGCAAACCATGGAGAGTGATTTCAGCCCGATCCTCGAGCATCCGGCACTCGGCTTCATTACGTCGCCGCTGGGCTATCAGGACCGCTACGCCGGCGGGGTCTCGGCGTATATCAATACTTCCATCAAGTCGCATGAGCTGCATGACAAGCTGGCGCTCGGCGAGGCGGACATCCGCCCGGGCACTTCCGGGGACCCCTGGGATGAGGACTGCATCGAGGACGGCATCGCCTCCATGCGCCGCGAGTTCGCTGTCATGGCGCTTGTGCAGCGGCACGGCCTCTGGTATTTCGACATGCCCGGCGGCTGGTTCGACCGGCCGGAGCTGCTCGAAGAGCTGAAGCGTCAGCAGCAGGTCGGTGATGCACTGCTGGACGTACCGCATACGAGCGTGGCCGAGACTCTGGTGGTCTTCGAAAACCGCTCGTGGAAGTACTTCGGCCTGGCCGACCACAAACTGGCGCTCAAGACGGTCTGGAGCGGCGAGAACCAGCAACTCCTGAGTGACATGACGCAGGCCAATATCGAAAATATCCAGCGCCTGGGCGCACCCAATGACGCTATCGTGGCCGAGGATTTCCTGCATCCTTCACTGGTGGACAGCATGCCGGGCAGCAGGGGATCTGCCCCTGCGCCCCCGCCGGAAAGGGGAGCGCCCTCCCCGGACGCCAGCAAATCCCCGCGCGACACCTACAAACTGCTGATCTTCCCGTTCTCCTTTCTCTGCGAGCCGGCGATGCGGGAGGAGATCCACCGCCGCGTCGAGGCCGGCGCCACGGCGCTCTTTCTGTACGCCGCTGGCATCACCGACGGCGAGACCGCGTCGCTGGCGAACATGGAGCGGTTGCTGGGAATGAAGGTGCAGGTGGAACAATCGCAGCCGCTGGTTGCCACCCTCGACGAAGACGTTCTCCACCAGTATGGCATGGCCAACAGCGAGCGTCAAATCGGCAACCCAAAGACCGAACACTTCCACTACGTCATCGACGATCCCCGCGCGACGCCGCTGGCGCATTATGAAGACGGTGCCGTAGCGGCGGCCATGATTGAGCGGGGAAAAGGCAGAATCATCCTTTCGGCGACGCCGGCCGCTTCACCGGCGCTGTACCGGCTGGCCGCAAGAATTGCGGATGTCCACATTTACAATGCGCAGGACGACGCACTCTATGCCAGCGGGGAATTTCTGGTGATCCACACCCGCGACCAGGCCGGGCCGCGTGCTCTGCATCTGCCCGCAACCGCCAATCAGGTAACGGAGGTCTTCACACACGAAGTGGTGGCGCGGCACACTGATGAGTTCACCGTCGACCTGCCGGACAAGAAGACCTTTCTCTATCAAATCGACAAGAAGGAAGCACCTAAGCCATGAGTAATTCTCAGCCAATGCGCCCATCGCACAACATCCTGCTCATCCAAGTCGACCAGATGCACCATTCCTGCCTCAGCACGCTCGGGCACTCCTATGTGCATACGCCGAACCTGGACCGTCTGGCCGGCGATGGTCTGCTTTTCCAGCATGCTACCGCAAACAACCCAATCTGCATGCCCTCGCGCGTGAGCATGCTTGCGGGGCAATACTGCTCGTCCCTGAAACAGTACGGCTTCTCCGGCCTTTGCGACCGGCGTGTCCCATGGCTGCAAGGCATATTGGGCCAGGCCGGCTATCGCACCGGAGCCTTCGGCAAATTCCATGTGCGCTGCATCGGACAGCCGGAATGGGGATTTGATGTGGCCGCGCCGTCGATGTCTGAAGATGTCGATTTTGCCCGGCCATCCGGTTACCATTACAAGGCTTACTGTCAAGAGAAAGGCATACCATGGCCAACCGATCAGCTGCACGGGCACAATCCGTTCGGGCGTGATCCACAGCCGCCGTCCACGGCCAATCCCGAGATGAATTGGGCCCGCCGCCGAAGCTGCCAGTCGGAGGTTCCGCGCGAGCACAGCCTGGAGACATGGACTACTGACCGCTGTATTGATTTTATCAAGGACAATGCCAAGTCGGGACAACAGTTCTTTGCCTGGTTGAGCTATGACCGCCCGCATTCGCCGACCACCCTCCCTGAGCCGTGGTTTTCGCGTGTGCGTCCGGAAGATGTTGTCTTGCAGCCGTTGCCAACCGCTGAACAGATACTCAAGCTGCCCGCATCCTGGTGGCGGGACTTCAACGAGAATGCATCCATAAAATGTATGGGTGAAAAGGATTTTCGGTTTACGTTAGCCACCTACTTCACCTGCATCGAATGGATCGACGCCGAAATCGGACGGGTGATGGAGGAGCTGGAAGCCTTGGGCATGGCTGACAGCACCACTATCGTCTTCACCGCCGATCATGGCGATGAAGCCGGCTGGCACGGACTCTACGACAAGGGCTGCGGGCTTTCGGCCGAAGCCATCAGCCGCGTGCCGCTGATCATCCGGCCTGCACCGGCGCTGGGTATGAACAAACCGGGACGCATGCTTGATGAACCAGTTGAGCTGGTTGATCTTGTGCCCACTCTTTACGGACTGGCTGGCGTGGCCGCACCGGAATCCGCCGAAGGCGAAGATCTCTCTACGGCTATTTTGGGGGATGCGCCTCTCGATCCGCATCGCCCGGTCTTTTGCGAGGATTACTGGAACCGCATGGTCACCCGTGATGGCTGGAAACTGGTCTTCGACACGTGTCACGAAACGGAAAACGCGCTTTTCGATCTGGAGAACGATCCCCTGACCTTCGACAACCGTTATCACGATCCCGAGTGCCTGGAGAAAAGAGTGGACC
Organism: uncultured Victivallales bacterium; assembly: GCA_964604795.1. Classification (GTDB taxonomy): domain Bacteria; phylum Verrucomicrobiota; class Lentisphaeria; order Oligosphaerales; family CAZSBQ01; genus CAZSBQ01. The sequence goes on from CAZSBQ010000017.1 coordinate 23,656, forward strand.
TGAAGCGGGTCCTGCTAGGATTCGTCATGGAACGGCTCTACGGCCCCTATGAACAGGCCGACATTGACGAGCTTGAGCGCGGTCTTGATGACACCGATCCGACCCTGTCGTGTCTGTCTTTTGCCTCGCCCTATGGTATGCAATTCTACCGCAGCGCTGCCGTGCTGAACGATGACACGCATCTTCTGCTGGTACCGTTCTACGACGCCCCTCTGCGGCTCTTCGAGCGCACCGCCATGCAGAAGCATATCTACCTCAACAACCGTCATGCGACCACGCTGGATCTGACCTTGGCCGACCGATTGCTCGATCAGGCACTCAAAAAGACCTTTCCGCAACTTGGCGGAGTCTCCCTTTTCATCGACGAGCACATTCACCGGCGGCGCTGCGACTACCCGCGCCCGTCGCAGGAAGAGGCCAGGCAGGCACTGGCTTTCATCTCATCGGAAGACCATAAGGGATGGAGAAATAGGACATGATGGAACACAAAACAAAGCCAACCGTAGACTGGCCGACGTTTCTGGAGCGTTGCGATCTTCGCTGGGACGACGGAGTCGGCGACACCTGGGGGGAGTGCGCTTTCATTGCCGACGGCTGGACCGGCGCATCCATCTACGGAATGCCCGGCGATTCAGACGTCTTGCGCTGGGAACTCGGGCGAACAGATGTCACGGCTCACTATCGCCTGCCCGAGGACTGGTGCGTTCCGCGTGTCCCCATCGGCAACGTCCTCCTGCGGCTCTCGCAACCTGTCAAGGAGCGCAACATGCGCCTGCGCCTTTGGGATGGCGAGGCCACCGGCGAAATGAGGTCTGCCGCCGGTTTGCTGCGATGGACCAGCTTCATCGAGCGTGAAACCGATGTCCTGGTTGTCGAGCTGGAGGAAGATACCGACGGGATTGCCCGGATCAATTTCCAGCCGGAATGGTCGATCAGCGCTCGGGCCCTTGATTGCGGCGTGGATTTCGACGCCCTTCCCGCAGCACAGAAGCCGCCGCAACCGTACCGTGACGATGATGAGGATATTCACGTGGCGGTCCAGCCCCTGACCGAACACGGCGCCCATGCCACCGCCTGGGCAGTCACGAAAATCGCACCCGGGCGGCGAGTTCTCTACTTGGCCGTGCGTTCGGCCTTCAGCCTTGAGCGCCCGCGCAAAGACGACGCCCGCGCGGCGAGAGCCGAGGCCGTTGCCGCGGTCAGGGCAGCGCGTGAGATCGGGTCCGAGGTTCTGCGGAATCGCCACCGCGAATGGTGGCATACCTATCTGAAGCAGTCTTGGGTTTCGCTGCCGCACGATCCACGGTGGGAACAGTTCTACTGGGTGCAGATCTACAAATTCGGTTGCGCGTCGCGCGCGGACGTTCCGATCATCATCGACAACCTGGGACCGTGGTATACCCGCTGCGGCTGGGCCGGGACCTGGTGGAATCTCAACGTACAGTTGAGTTATTTTCCGACCTTCAGCGCCAACCGCCTGGACGCCGGCCGCAGCCTGATTACCGCCATGGACCACTATTTCCGAACCGGCAGCATGCGGGTGCCGGGGCATCCGGAGGCAATAACCATTGACCGGACTTCGAGCTATGATGCGAGTGGCGGCGTCACCTACGAGATCGGCAACCTCACCTGGTGTCTGCACAACTACTGGCGCTATTGGAAGTTTTCGATGGACGACGCGATTGGACGACGCTTGTTTCCCCTGCTGAAGGCGGACGTGAACTATTGCCTGATGGTTCTGGCGGAGCGCGACGGCCGGCTGCATATCCCCCCCAGCGTCTCCCCCGAGTACCCCGGTGGTCCGTTCGAAAATACCGGCTATGCCCACCAGCTCCTGCGCTGGGCACTGTGTGCGCTGCTGGAACTCAATGAACGTTTCAAGCTGGAAGACCCGCTGGCATCATGCTGGGAGGACACGCTGGAACGCCTGGCGGACCTGCCTGTTGGGGAGCATGGGCTCATGGTGGCGGCCCGTCAGGGATATGACATGAGCCACCGGCACTGGTCGCATCTGCTGGCTCTCTATCCCCTGCATACGATCAACCCCGATCAGGGGCCGGAGGCGGAAGCGCTTTTCCGGAAATCCCTGGCGCGCTGGTGCAGCTTTAGCGAGCGCTGGCGTGGCTATTCCTTCCTGGGTACAGCGGCTATGTTCAGTGTACTCGGCGAGGGCGACCGGGCGCTGCAGGAAATGTGCCAGTTTCTTGAGGAACCGACCGTCCAGGCGAACACGATGTATGTCGAGGACGGCGGCCCGGTCATCGAAACGCCGATGTCAGCCGTGGAAGCTGTCAACTACATGTTGCTGCAGAGCTGGGGTGATGTCATTCGTGTGTTCCCGGCCATGCCAACGGCCTGGCCGGACGCCGAATTTCAGAACCTGCGGACCGAGGGGGCGTTTCTGGTTTCGGCGCAATGGAGCAACGGCAGAACGGCTTGGATTGAAATCCACAGTCTGGCGGGAGAATCGTGCATCGTTGAAGCTGAAAGAGATGACCTTGCTGTGAGCGGCAAGCGCAAGCTCACGGCACGAGCATTGAGCGGACCGAACGGTCGCTGCCGCTTCGAAATCGACCTGCGCGAGGGAGAAACGGCATGGCTGCAAGCGACGGAAGAAACAACACATGCACAACAATAGCGGGAATGGCCACAAAACCATGGCTATAATTCCACTGCCAGAATCTCTTGAGCCGTTAAACGACTCTCTGCCTGTTTCCGGCGACACGCGGATCGTGGCCGGCGACCCCGCCTTGCTACCGTTGGCGGAACTGCTGGCGCATGAGATTGCCGTGCTGGCCCGCGTGAAGCCATCCGTGACGACCGAGACCGCCCGGCCGGGCGACATCGTACTCGGCCTGGATTCCGCGTTGGTCGGGGAGGACTATGCCCTGGAGGTGGCGGACCGGGTTCTGGTCTGCGGCGGCAATCCTCGGGCCGTGGCCTGGGGGACGGTCACTCTGCTGCAGTCGTTGCAGGGCGGTGTCAAGGAGCCAGGCGAGTTTCCCTGTCTGCGTGTCAAGGACCGGCCCGTCCTGGGCTATCGCGGACTGATGGTGGACTTGGCGCGCCAGTGGCATCCCATCGAGAGTGTGCGCATGCTGGTGGCCTTGTGCCGCTGGTACAAGATCAACACCCTGCACCTGCACCTGACCGACGACCAGTCGTTCACGTTCCCGTCGCGCGCCTATCCGCACCTGTCGACGTCAGGTCGCCATTACACGCGCGAGCAGTTGCTGGATTTGGAAGCCTACGCCCAGGCCGGGGGCGTGACCTTGCTGCCGGAGCTGGACGTGCCGGGCCATTCCCGCGCCTTGCTGACTGCGCTGCCGGAGCTGGTTGGTTGTGCCGAGAGCGAAGCCGGCCCGGCGATCAACCCCACCAAGCTCTCCTCCGGCGAGCTGGTCGCCCGCGGGATCAACAAGGATCTTTGCCCGGGGAGGGAGGGCACCTACGCGGTCATGGAAACGCTGATCGGCGAGATGTGCGAGGTTTTCCGCGCCACGCCGCATTTCCATATTGGCGCGGACGAGTCGGAGCGGCTGGCGTGGAAGAGCTGCCCTCACTGCCGTGCCCGTATGGCGGCCGAGGGACTGGCGAACGAAGAGGAGTTGTACCGCTACTTCCTCATCCGCTTGAACGAGATGGTGAAGAAGCACGGCAAGCAGACCATCGTCTGGGAGGGATTCGCCCCTGGCGGCATGCTGAAGGTTCCGACTGACGTGGCGGTGATGGTCTTCGAGTCGGACTACCATCTCGCCCCGGACCTGCTGGCGGCGGGGTACCCGGTGATCAACACAAGCTGGCAACCGCTCTATGTCGTTGGTCCTGGGCTCTGCTGGCCGCCGGCCAGCATCTACCGCTGGAACCCCTGGCGCTGGGAGACGCCGTGGGAGCGCTCGCCCGCCTACCGCAAGCCGATCCAGATTGCGCCAACCCCGGCCATGTGGGGCGCGCAGCTCTGCTCCTGGGGGCAGAAGGACCCCGAGGAACTGCCAAGCCTCCGGGAACGCCTGGCGGCGATGAGCGAGCGGGCCTGGGCCCCGGACCGGGCCGATCTGGGCGACTTCTTCGGCCGGCTGGAACATACGGACAGGCAGTGCTCGCGGTTCATCCACAGCGCCTTGCCGTCAAGCCAATGGCCCTTTTGGATCCATCGGCCGGTTGAGAAAGCGCCGTCCCCGGCGCCATCAACCCGCCACTTCACCTGAGGTGCAGTCATGAACTTCTCACCCTCCATCTACCATCGGGCGCTGGGCGCCCGGACTGAACAGGCGCTGCGCTACCGGGGCGGCGATGTCCCGGCGTGGCAGTGCGAACTGCGCGCGAGACTGGTCGAATTGTTGGGCTTTCATGGCGCGGACGTAGAGCGCGGGTCGCTCGATGTGCGCAGCCTCTGGCGGCGCGAGCATCCGCTCGGCAGCATCGAGAAAATTGTCTTTCGCACCGAACCGGAAGTCGACGTGCCCGCATACGTCTGCCCAGTCAAAACAGCAGCGGTCACTCGATCCAGCGGGACAGGAGATTCACGCACTCTGTTTGACACAGTGCAACAGTGGTGGTACATTGTGACATGATGAACAAACAATACCCACTCGGACATCGGCGGCAGTTGCACTGGGAACTGGCAGAGCGGCTGCGGGAGGACATTGGCGACACCAGACAGCCAGGTGATGCGCTGGACAGCGTCCGTGCGCTCGCGCGAACATGGGGGGTCAGCGTTGCCGTTGTTCGTTCCGCGCAAGCACTTTTACAGCAAGAGGGCTTGATCGAGGTGCGGCACGGGGCAGGCGCGCACGTAACAGAAGCTGCAGGCAAACGGCGGGTCGGACTCTATTCCGAGCTGGATTTGCTGCATCCCCGCGCTTCGTCATTTCATGCAGTTCAGGTTCGACACCTGCGTGACTGGTTCGAAGAACGCGGTATTGAGACTGAATTCTACATGGGCCGGACCCAGCCAGGAGAGACGCTTCAGGAACCCACGTGCACACGGTTTGTCGAGGACTTGGAAAGCGGTCGTCTGCATGGGGCAGTCATGATTGACCGGCCCGAAACGGCGGTCTGGAATCGGCTGATGAGAGACGTTTCCCTGCCCGTCGTCGGCACCGGGACTGACTATGTGGCTGAGTATGATTACGGGGCCTTTCTGAACCAGGGGATCCAGTTATTGGCTGATAAGGGAGTGCAGCGACTGGCCGTGCTTTCCTGGGCGGAAGGCATTGCGTCTGACATTTTCTTGCGCGCCGCGGCGGCGCATAACCTGGAAACACGTCCTCACTGGCATCGCCATGACTTGCATCCGCAACTGGCCGGTGCGGGCTGGGAGGAGTTCCGCGAAATCTGGGGCGCTTACCCCGAGAAGCCCGACGGTCTTCTGGTCTGCGACGATCAGCTCCTTGCCGAAGCCGCCATGGCCATTGCCGAATTGGGAATACGCGTTCCAGACGATCTGCAGATTGTTTCCCATCGCAATGCCGGCAACTCCGCTCGCTATCCGTTTCCCGTCACCTGGATTGAATTCGACCCGGCCAAAGCAGCCAATGCTATGGCGGAGGCGCTGATGCAACGCATGGACGGCAAACCGCTGGTGCCGCAAACGCTCAACCTGAATTTCACCGTCGTGCCGATCCGAAACGATACAATCAGTGCGGCAAAGCCGCGCGAACCCAAGGAGGTGTGCAGGAATGTATTCGACATCACACGACAGAGAGAATAAAC
>CAZSBQ010000018.1:0-13178 GCA_964604795.1 uncultured Victivallales bacterium
GAGGAAACCCGGGGTGCCGGTACCAACCACCCCGGCTCGACGGAGTCTCGCCCTCCTTGCCGGTATCGGGTTGCTCTAAAGACTCATTTTACTGGGTTAAGGACTGGCGACTTGCGACTCGCGAGTGGGCTGATACCATACCCGTGCCTCGCCAGTCCTCCAGCCGAAACGGGCTAGAGCAATTTCTCGCCCTTCGGCTCATTCCTGCGGTGACAGTTTCTCGGCCCGGCTTGTTCGACCAGCCAGGGGATGAATCCGATGTCGAAGGCCGGCGATTCCTCCGGCAACCGGAAGTCGCCGTTTTGAGGGTCGGCGAATTTCGGATCGGCGACAATGCCCTCGGGATCGTGTCCCTGCATGCACCCCTTGTCACGTCCCGAGTCAATGCCGCAAATCGCCTGCCCACAAAGTCCAGGACCTGACTCCGTACAACCGCGGCGTCAGGTGACGTGCCGGTCGCACATTTTCCTGAAATGATACCCGCAAATGGCCAGGGCCACGGCTTGCGGCAAGAGCCGGGGACGGCGGCAAAGGGTCCAAATCAGCAGCCGCCAGTACTGAAAGCGCTCTCGTCCGACAATGCCCAGCCGCCAGAAGGAAAGGATGAGTGCATGCAGATGGGAGAATCGCACAGGGTCTCTCGCCCGAGTGCACCTAATGTTGCGGAGATGGACCCGAAGCCGTCCGTGAAAGTTTTTCGGGGAGTAAATCTGCCGCAGGATTTCGCGGTAGCCTTGCCGCAGCACGTCCAGGTCCATCTTCGGCATAATATTGGTCATGCCATTCACGTTGTCGCCCGAGGATTGCCCGCGCAGGCGGCCCTCCTTTTGTAGGCGGTCATGCAAGCGGGTACCCGGTGTCGCCTGCAGCAGCTATGTCCACAGAATTTGGTTGGATCCGGTCAGTTGAGTTCGCAATGACTTTAGTATCAACGGGCATCCCTGCCTGTTGTGAAGTTCTCCGCACCCAGGATGGCCGCAGTACGTAAGCAATCCAACCAAATTCTGTGGACATAGAGCAGCAGCCCGACCATGGAGGTGACGATCCCGCTCTGCTGGATGAAGTCGATCTGACGCTGGAAAATGGACGGCTGGTCGTGGTCGAAGCCAACAATGAAACCACCCTGCACTTCGAGTCCGGCATGCTGGATGCGCCGGACATCCGCCAGCAGGTCCCAGCGGGGCATGGGCGTCTGGTGTATATCGGCGAACTGATCGGAGCTGTAGAGGCGTCCGGGCCTGTCCTGCAACAGGTCTGTCAGGAAGTCCGGCAGGGTCAGTTCGGCCTCGTTCAGGACCAGGTGGTCGACGCTGTCGAAGGCTTCCGGCTCGCCCGTGAACAGGGGGCCGCCGGCCACGATGCGCAGCCCGGCACCCTCGCATCGGGCAATGATCTGTTGCGCCGAGGCCCGCTGTACCCCCATGGCGCTGATGAACGCACAGTCCGCCCAGTCCAGGTCGCCTTGCTTCAGCCGGCGCACGTTCGTGTCCACAAGACGGAGCGACCATTCCGAAGGCAGCATGGCCGCGACAGTCAGCAGCCCCAGAGGCGGATGCGCCGCCCGTTTGCGCACGAACGCAAGTGCGTACTTGAAACTGCAGAAGGTATCCGAAAACTCAGGGTGGATCAAAAGGATGTTCATTGTTCGTCAGTTGACATGCTGTTCGCCGTCTTGGACGAGCCTGTTACGGTTCCCCACCCCGCCACAACCCCTGCCAGGGCTGCGGTTCCACTCCGGCAAGCCGGATAGCGGCGCGTGCCGCCCGCCCTGGAGGGCGAAACTCCCGTCGAGCCGGGGTTGGACTCAAGTAGCGGGCGCGGCCTCCGCGCCCCATCGACTCTCGCCCGGTCGTCGGGGCGCCGGTCGACACGCCCCCGGTCGTCGGGGCGCCGACCTATACTTCGCCGGTGCAGTCGACCTGCCCCGCCATCCGTCCGACGGCGGGGCTCGACGGAGTCTTGCCCTCCATTGCGCCGGGCGCGCTCAGAACCTCCAGTTGACAAAGATCATCGCAGGCGCCAGTTCCTCGGGCAATTCCGAGAACCAGTGCCTGTTCTGGTGGATGGCATTGACCAGTCCGATTTGGAGTCCGGTATCCGCGCCTTCGGCGAAGTTGACGAATCCGAGCTGCAAGCCGGTCAGGCGCCCCGCGTAATTGACCGTGCCCATCTGCAGTCCCTCCATGTTTCCTACGCTGTAGTTGACAAATCCGTTCTGCCAGCCGAAAAAATCGCCCTTGGTGTAATTGATCGGCGCCCACTGTATGCCCCTGTAATTGTTCGCATAATTGAGAACAAGGCCCAGGCTCAGCCCGGAGCTGTTGCCGACGGTTCCGTTGACAATCCCCAGGGCCAGCGACTTCTGCTGGTTCTCGCCCCAGGCGCTGAGGGTTACACCCTCGATTGTTTCGTTGCGGTCGTAGACGGCGATGTCCGGGGTTAGGCTGAGGTTGAACGGCTTGGTCCCGGCCATGACACTGGTCGAGATCAAAACCGCGGCGAGAGATGCGAGTAGCGTCTTCATTGTCTGTTGGTCCTTGTTGCGACAGTTGGTTGTGCTATGATCGGCATCTCCCCCGCGCTTTGGCTTTGAAACATAGCGAGCGATTTCTCTCACTTTTTTCATCTCGGAATCCTGAAGGTCCGAGCTTTTGGCGTCGAACTGGAACTCCCGATACAAGATCCAGTTGAGCACCACACCGGCCGAGCCTCGCGCGCCTGTTGCGCCAATCCGGCCTTGCGGACCGACCTCGCCTGCAGAGCCGACGGCACCAGTCACTCCGGCCCTGGTACTGCCTTTGACTCCTGTCGCGCCTGACTCGCCGCGCTGACCAGTCTCACCGGTGCGGCCAACGGCACCAACGCTTCCGACTGTGGTGCTGCCTCGGGCACCCGTCACGCCGGTCGATCCTTGCTCGCCCGTCGAACCGGCATAACCCCTTCTCCGTTGTTGTTGATGGTTTGCGGGGGACAGTTGTTCGGTTTCTTCGGGATTTGTCTGGATTTGTTTTTGCTCCTTTTGTGTTATTGGTGGTATTGGCCACCACGACCTACACGGATCCAAGGACCTCCTTTCATTTTGCTTTTCATACTCATCCCCTTTTTTGGGGGCCAGTCTTCGTGGCTGCGGAGTTTCCACGAAATGCCGCATTGGACTCTCCGGGTTGTCATAAAGAGTACCATAGGCTATTCCGGGCGCATTTGGTAAGGGGTGGAGACCCACTGCGCCATGGGGTGAACACCCACCGTGGATCGTTTGAACTCAAAGCTATGCCCACGCCCTTTCTAAACACCCTCCAACGAGACCTTGTCCAGATCGGCCGGCATTCCGGCTTCATTCTCCGGCAATTGCCTTTGCATTGATGACAACTTGACGGATACGATGTCACGCCGCGAAAGCAGGAGGGCAATTCGACACCATGAAAAGGAACTGCGGTCCGCGTATTGATACCTCTGGACAACGGCGTCGAAGAATCACTCAGGCAACCAACTCTGCAGACGGTTTAAGGAGATGAAGAATACCATGAAGCCAATCAGCGTTCTTTTGGCCGAAGACCATACAGTCGTCCGCGAGGGGTTGCGGGCGCTCCTGGATATGGAAGGCGGGTTCGAGGTGGTTGGCGAAGCGACCGATGGTCTGCAGGCGGTTGAACTGGCACGGGAACTGCGGCCCGATGTCGTAGTCCTTGATGTCGCGATGCCGCGGCTCAATGGACTGGATGCCGCCCGCCAAATTCTGGAAGAGGGCGATCCGCGTCCGAAGATCATGATTCTCTCCGCGCACGGCGATGACGTCTACATCGAGAAAGCGGCATCCCTGGGCGTGACCGGATACTTGGTCAAACAAACCTCCGCGCATCGGCTGGCCGAAGCGATTCGGGAAATAATGAAAGGCAAAACATTCTACAGTCCGACCGTTGCCGAGCAAATGGGGGAGTGTCGGCAGACGGCGGCGGACAAGCGGCCACAGTTCAGCCGCGCGGGGCACCCCGTGAAAAAGGTGGAACACCTGACGGCGCGTGAACGCGAAGTCCTCCAACTGATTGCCGACGGCTGGGCCAACAAGCAGATCGCGACGGACCTGAAAATCAGCATCAAAACCGTCGAGAAGCACCGCCAAAGCGTCATGAACAAACTCGATATCCATGAAACAGCCGGCCTGACCCGCTACGCGATTTCGGCGGGACTTGTCGAAAGCAGCGTCCAGATCACGATCATCTAGTGCCCTGTCCAGAAAGTATTTTTGCCCCCGCGGACCTTGCGTCGGTGGAGCAAGAGATTGATATCCAGTGTGTTGCGCAGGCAATCCCCTCTTTTCCCCCTCGCCGGCGGCGCCGCCGGCGAGGGGGAAAGGGGGCTTGTCTTGTCCGACAAGCAGAGAATCTGCACTCCACCGACGCCTGTCTGCGTGCGACGCACAGGCAGGCAAGGTCGGCGGGGGCGTTTGAACTAAAAGGTCTGCTCACAGCCTTTCCGGACAGGGTCTAGCTTCATGACTCGGAAGTTGGAGTAGCGCAGCACGCTGTTCCAGGTGCGCAGACCGTGGTAGCCGGATCGGTAGATGTCGCCGGCATCGGTGTAGGCATGGATCAGATCACCGTTGACGTAGAGCTTCATGCCGCCCTCGGCATCGAAGACGTAGCTGATGTGCTGCTTGACGTTCTGATTGGTGGGCAGGTCCACGTTCGTCTCCGACAGCAGATCGAACCCCGGATCCTTACGGAAGCGCACCCGCCACTGCGGGGCTTCGTTGGTCAGGTAGGTGATGATGTAGTTCTGGAAGGTCTGGTACTGAGCATAGGTGCCGTCGCGCTGGTCGGCCGTCTCCATCAGGCCGCCGGGAACCCGCGCATAAAAAATCATGTTGATGTTGTCCATGCCCTGCAGAGTGACGACATCATACTCCACCAGGGTGGGCCCTTCGAAGGGCTGATCGTACCAGATGGTTCCCATTTTGGTGGCGGCATCGCAGGTCCAGAGCATGCCGTCGGGGCCGGCGGTCAGCTCACCCGAAGTTTCGGCACGCCAGTGGTCCAGCGAGGTGCAGTCGTCCGCAGCCACCACTTCGCCCGTATAGGTCAGATCGCTCAACTTCACATCCATTTTATTTCTCCATTTTAAAGTAGGCGGCAAGCAGGCGTCCGAAGACTTGTTTGCCGCGCTCGTTGGCGTGATGATGGTCGCGGCGAAAGTAGGCTACGGGCTTGCCGCAGGACTGCGCGTAGCGTTCCCAAGCGCCGCCGAGATCGCAGACCGCAAACCCGTCTTCCGCTCCCATCCTCTTGATCGACTCGCGATAGCGCGCTTTCTTCTTCTGACTCTGCTCGAAGTTCTCCCAGTACTTGGGCATCAACAGGGTTCCCGTGAACACCAGGAACTCAGTCTCGTCGTGCTGCATCACCTGTTCCGCGAGACGGCGAATGGTTGGAATGTCCTCGGGGGTGTTGCTGATTCCGCCGAACATGACCAGGTCGGGACCGTGCGTTTCGATCAATTGGTCGATGCGGTCGTTTTCCAGAAACACCCCGGCGCCGGCGCCGCTGCCCACTTTGTTGAGCAGCGTGACGCGAGCACCTTCGAATCGACGTTCCAGAAGCAGTTGAAAATTGGCATTCGCCATGTCGTTGCTGACGCTGTCGCCAAGCAGAAGAATCCGCACCTGCCCCCCGTTTTCGAGCGTTTTGAGCGTGTGTTTGATCCCCGTTCGTGGCGCGTCCGAAAAGCTGGGATCGACGGGTGGCACCTCGCTGTACGTCCGGTCGGCGATGCGCAGGGCCTGCCGACGCGAAATGGGCGTCACCGAAACATTGTCGGCCCGGATTGCCGGCTCGCGCGGCCACAACAGCACTCGACTGTAGACCGCGTCCTGCGGAATGAGCACCGCCGACTCGTTCCAAACCCAGGATTCCGAACGCGGAACCTCGGAATAGGGAGAAGCCGGGATTTCCTCTCCATCCTCATCATAGGACAGCAGCCCCCAGTACCCGGAGGCGCCAGCCTTGGATTCAAGCCGAACCTCAGCGAAGGTTAGCGGCTCAACCTCGAATTTCGGACTGCGCCACATGCCGTCGGAGACTTCAAGGCATTTGCCGCCCGCCGTATCCGCGCGCTCCACCCAGTCGGCGGTTCCGGGTTCGCCTGCTTTTTTCGCCCAGGCGGGCTTGTCCCAGTACCACCCGGCTTCAAAGGGGTCCGCTTCAAAATCCGTGGAGTACGCCGGCGGCTGCTCCTCGGAAGAAGACTCTGCGCTGATCGGGGAGTGCGAGAACAAGCACCCGACAAGCCCCAGAGAGGCGAGAATGCCGACAAGAAACGAAAAACAATTCTTCATGCTTGGATTTTCCTTTGAACTTGGTTGGACTGCTTACATACCACAGCCATCTTGCTTGCAGAGAGCTTCACAACAGGCAGGGATGCCCGTTGATACTAAAACCATTGCGAATTCAACTGACCGAATCCAACCAAATTCTGTGGACATAGTGCGCAGCTTCTCATTTCAGCTCCGCATTTCTCAACGTTTCTTCGATTTCCTCGAGTTGTTGCTCGGCGGTGTCCGTCTGCAGCACGGGCAGTCCTCCGCCGGGCTTTTTCAGCAGCCCGCCGTCGGTTTGCAGGGCCAAACGGGAATTGCGGCACGACACCGAATGGATGCCGCGCGCCGCCGCCGAAACGCGTATTCGCGCGGTTGCCAGCAAGTGCGAAACCTGCGCCGGCGGCGGCCCGAAACGGTCCCGCAACTCCGCGCCGAAGGCGTCGATCCTGCTGACGGAGTCCAACCGGCGCAGCTCGCGATAGCAATCCAGTCGAACCGCTTCGTCGGCAACATAGTCGGCGGGAATGGCTGCCGCAAGCCGCCCCCGCCGATCTTCGACCGCAAAAACGACCTGCTCCAAATCCAAGTCCACATCCTGCGGATAGACGTTTGCGCCGCCGTGCTCAAGCTGATCGACGGCCCGACGCAGCAGATCGCAATACAACTCGAAACCGACCGCGGCAATGTGACCGCTCTGCTCATTGCCGAGAAGATTGCCCGCGCCGCGAATTTCAAGATCGCGCAGCGCCAGTTTGAAGCCGGTGCCCAAATCGGTGTAGCGGCGAATGGCGGCGAGGCGTTCGCGGGCATTCTCCGGCAACGCTCCCATCGGCGGCAGCAGAAAATACGCGTAGGCCTGGTGATGGTAGCGCCCCACCCTGCCCCGCAACTGGTATAGTTCGGCCAGACCGAACCGGTCGGCGCGGTCGATCAGAATGGTGTTGGCATTGGGAATGTCGACCCCGGATTCGACAATCGTGGTGCAGACCAGCACGTCGACCTCGCCGTTCACGTAGCTCTGCATGGTTTCGGCCAGCTCGTGCGCGTCCATCTGACCGTGTGCCACACTGAAGCGGGCTTCGGGCACCAAACCGCGCAAGTGCTCGGCCATACGCCAAATCGTCCGCACCCGATTGTGAACGAAAAACACCTGCCCCTCCCGTTCCAACTCCCGCAATATCGCCTCGCGAATCAGCGTCTCGTCGTATTTGCCGACCACCGTGGTCACCGGCCGCCGGTCCGCGGGCGGGGTCATGATCGTGCTCAGATGCCGAATGCCGGAAATGCTGAAGTACAGCGTGCGCGGAATCGGCGTGGCCGTCATGGTCAGGATGTCCAGGGTGGTGCGAAGCCGCTTGAGTTTTTCCTTGTGTTTGACGCCGAAGCGCTGCTCCTCGTCGACGATCAGCAACCCCAAGTCGTTGAACATGACGTCGCTCTGCACCAGGCGATGAGTCCCCACAACGATGTCAAGCGTTCCCTCGGCGAGCTGCTCGAGGGTGCGGCGCTGCTCGGCCCCGGTCTGAAAGCGGCTGAGCACGCCGATGGCGACCGGATAGTCGGCCATCCGATTGACAAAGGTGGTGTAGTGCTGCTGAGCCAGCACGGTGGTCGGCACCAGGACCGCCACCTGTTTGCCGTGCAGCACGGCGCGGAATGCCGCCCGGACGGCCACTTCGGTTTTGCCGTAGCCGACGTCGCCGCAGAGCAGACGATCCATCGGGCGCTCAGCCTCCATGTCCTCGAGCACTTCGGCGATGGCCCGTTCCTGGTCCGGGGTTTCGCGATAGGGAAAGGACTGGGCGAAGGAAAGTTCCCAGTCGCCGCCTCGCGGCAAGGAAAGCCCCCGGCTGTTTCTGCGCAGGGCGTCCATGCGCAGCATCTCCGCGGCCATGTCCCAGACCGCCTGTTCCGCGGCGCCGCGGGCGCGCCGCCAGGCCGCGCCGCCGATCTTGGCCAGCGGAGGCGCGGTCTTGCCGCCGCCGTAGTAGCGACTGACCAGGTGAATCTGGTCCAAGGGGACGTACAGGCGCATCTCGTCGGCGAACTCAAGTTCGGCGGCTTCCTGCAGCTGCCCGGCGGTTTCCACCTCGCGGACGCCGTGATAGCGGCATATCCCGCGCGTGGCGTGAACGGCGTAGCATCCCTCCTCCAGTTCGGACGCCTCCGACTCGCGCCACTCCTCGATCAGGGGCTTTCGACTGCGCCGACGGCTTGCGGGCTGCGGCCGGCGCCCGAACAGCTCCCGTTCGCTGAGCAGAATCAGACGTGCATCGGGCAATGCCACACCGGCGGGAATCGAAACCGGATCGACCTCCAACGCCAAATCCCGCAAATCCGCCGCGCTCCCGGCCACCTCCCGAAACCGCGCCGCCTCGCCTTCGCTGCCGCAACACGCCACCAGCAGATATCCCGCCGCCGACCAGCTCCTGAGCTGAGAAAGCATCTGCTCGCGCGCATCGTCGGAGGAGAGTTCACCGAGAGCCGAGGACAGCACGGGCAGTAAATCCGCGATGGCATGCGCCGGAACCCTTCGCTCCGGCAGCGCCGAACATAGCGCGTCGCCGACGGCCGAAACCGCGTCCGAAATCGCCGCAAACAAGGACTCCGACTCCAACTTGTCCGCCAGGCGCTGCCTGCTGTCCTCGCTTCCAAAGCGTTCCTCGTGCGCCAGCAGATGCTCCGGCGTGGCCGCCAGAACCGGCACATCCGCCGGCAGGTATTCGCGAAAGGAGAAGCCGGTGTCCTCCTCCGGCACCGAAGCCATCGTGCCCCGGGGAACCACGCGCAACGACTCGACCGCGCCCGTCGAACGCTGCGTCTCCGCATCAAACGAGCGCATAGACTCCACAACGTCGCCGAAAAACTCCAGCCGAACCGGCGCGTCATGCACGGGAGAATACACGTCCAGTATCCCGCCGCGGCGGGCAAACTCCCCAGGCCGGCTCACCTCGAACTCGTTGTCGTAATCAAGCTCGACCAGGTGGCGGGACAGCGTTTCCGGCGTCCAGGCGCGGTCGCCCGGCGCGACCGTGAAACTCCGCTCGCGAAACACCTCGGGCGCAAAGGCCGGCGCCTGCAATCCGGCAACCGAGCACACATAAATGCCCGCCTCCCCATCCAGAGCGCGCTGCATGGCCGCGCAGCGCACCGCGTCATTGCCGGCAATCCAATACTGACGGTTCGTCCCTCCGACCGCGGGCACGCGAATCACGGGCTTCCCCTCGCCCAGCATCTCCGCCGCGCCGCGACACAGTTGCTCCAGACGGTCGGCCTCGCCGGCATCCGCGGCCAGCAACAGAACCGGGCCGGCCAATACTTCGGCCGCCAGTACCTGAACCAACGGCACCGCCGCATCATCGTCAACGACCAAACACATCCGCCCCTGCCGCGGAGCAATCGCGTCAGCCCAATCACTCAGTTGTTTCCGCCAATTCGTCATGAATGCTCAATATACATGCCCAACATCGGGATTTTTTAACAATTTTCGCTGTTGACGCTTTTGATTGAGCGGCTATGGTAACGGAATAACCTCTATCGAGACAGCTCAGCATTGCACATCGAACACCAACAAAACAACGTTTGCGGAGCGTGACCGGCATGGCCCTCGGGAACGACACCATTAAGGCGTACATGCAGGAAATCGGCGAATATCCTCTCATCCGCAAGGAAGAGGAAGTCGGCCTGGCTGCGGAAATCGCGGACGGTTCCGAAAGCGCGCGCCAACAGCTCATTCAAAGCAACCTGCGCCTGGTGGTTAAAATCGCTCACGACTACAAGGGCCTGGGGCTGCCGTTGCTGGACTTGATCTCCGAAGGCAACATCGGGCTGATGCGCGCCGCGGACAAGTTCGACCCGTGCAAGGGCGCAAAGTTCAGCAGCTACGCGGCGTGGTGGATCAAGCAGGCGATGCGCCGGGCCCTGGCCAACCAGAGCCGCACCATACGCATCCCCGTGCAGTCCGCAGGCAAGATGAATAAAATCAAGTATACGCGCAATCGGTTGATCATGGAACTGGGACGCGAACCGACCGATGCGGAGATCGCAAAACGGCTGAACCTGAGCGAACGCAACGTCAGCACCATGCGCAGCCTGGAAATGCGCTGGATATCGCTTCAGGCACCCGTGCAGGCCGGCGAAACCGGCAGTTTCGAAGAGCTGATCCCGGACCAAAGCAAAAAACGGCCCGACGAAAGCATTGGCGAAGATGACGCCATGCAGCACCTCCACGAACTGCTGAACCTGCTTGAAGAGCGCGAAAGCGCCGTGCTCAACCTGCGCTACGGACTCGACGGCACACCGCCGAAAACACTCGAGGAAGTCAGCGAAACGGTGGGACGAACCCGTGAACGGGTGCGCCAAATCCAAAAGCAGGCACTGGCAAAACTGAAGCACTTGATGAGTGAGGACGGACGCGAAACCGATGCCCGAATACCACAACCCGAAATGATGGAAAGGGGGTGAGAACAGATATGCCAACCGAAGTACGCGTCAAACGCGGCGAGCCCATTGACCGGCCTCTTCGACGATTGAAGAAGAAGCTGGACAAGGAGGGAACCCTCAAGGAACTGCGCAACCGCAGACACTACGAAAAACCCAGCGAGAAGAAGAAGCGGCAGCGCCGCTGAGCCGGTCCCTCTTTTCCGAGCAGACCGGGCGGCATGCGCCGCCCGGTTTTTTCTTCCACTCGAAACCGGTTTTCCTCCGCCTATGGATTCGAACTCCTTCATCATCCCCCCCTCGCCTCCCTCGAACACGCCGTTCGACCCGGATTTTGCCTGGCGTTATGCCCTGCTGCCGCCCTGCGCGGCACTGGTAGCGGCGGCCGCGCCCATTCCCTGGCTGGCTGATCGGCTGACCACGGCGGACGTGCTCGTCGCCGTAAGCTTTGGCGTGCTGGCCGTCTTCCTGTTTTGCCGCAACCGACGCATTCTGTTTCCCGTCGCCATTCCCGTTTTTCTGCTGCTCTACGGCATGTCCGCTGCGGCCAATCCTGTTGACGCCCGCTCCCTGGCCGAACTGCTCCAACGCATTCTGCAGCTGTTTGCGGGCGTGGCCGTTCTGTCCTGGCTGGTTGGCTGGCGTCCCTACTGGGCGCTGAGCGCGGTCAGCGGCGCGGTTGCGCTCAGCACGGCGGCCGCAGCTGTGCAATGGGCAACCGGCACGCCGTATGGCGAACTGCAGGGACTCTTTCCGTCCCGGCTGGCCTTCTGCACGTTTCAGGGGCTTGCGCTGCTGTGGTGCTTTCCCCAATGGTTCAATCTCAACGTGTTGCCCCGAACGCGCGCGCTCAGCATCGTCGCGGCCGCTCTGGTCCTGCTGCCGGTCAGCCACGGTCAAATCCTCGTGGCCGCCGCCCTGCTGCTGGTCTTCTCATCCGGGATTACCGACCGCATGGCGATGTGGGGTGCCCTGACCGCCCTGCTGCTAACCGTCGGCCTGCTCGCGGCGCCGCCGGGGCGTGCCGACCGCTGGTCGGAACTGAGCACCAGTCTGTCGCCCTTTGAAAACGGCCAAGTCAAACAGGCGCATGTCGAAACTGTGGCCGCTTGCCGCATGGCGGGTGCAAACCCCTGGTTCGGAGTCGGCCCCGGCAATTATCAAAAGCACGTCGGCGCCCATTACGACACGCTGCCCAATCCGAACGAGCAAAGCATCGAAGCCGACCACCAGGCAGCCTGGAGCATCCTGGCCGGTTCGTCCGGCATCCCGGCGGCCGTGTTGCTGCCGGGCGCAATGCTGGTCGCCGCACTGAGCGTGTTCCGGCGGTTCCGCGCACCCCGAAACGCCCGCGAAAGAAGCTTTCTGGGCGGTGCGTCATTGGCCCTCGGCATTCTGCTGCTCGGCTGGCTGACGAATCCGTTCGTCCGCGGCAACGGCTGGATGGTCGCCCTGTCCTTCGCCTGCATGTGCACCATGCATGCGGGTCAAGTCCGCGAGATCGGCCGCCGCGGGCTGGCCTTGGCGCTGCTCGTCACCCTCCTGCCGGTCGGTGGAATCGTCGCGAAAATGGCCCTCGCGCAGGATGACGCCTCCGACGAGCCGGATGTGGTCGAGCTGACTTGGCGCGAGGGGACTTCCACTGAATCGGACACCTCCATTGCCGAGGCGCCGGAGGTGGCGGCCCTGCTCGGCCCGGATGACGCCACCCGCGTGACTCCTCCCATGAAACGCCAAGCCCAAGGCGACATGCCCTTGGTCCTGGTGCTGCCGGAGGGCGCCGGCACACCGCCCCCGGACCGAGCCCCGAGCCTGGACGATGGCGGCGCGGTATTCCCCGCTCCCGATTCCCTGTCCGCCGACACCGAGTACTTCGTCTGGCTGTTCACCCGCTGGGACGACGGCTGCGGAAACTCCGTAGCGGTCCAATTTGATGACGAGCCACCCGTGGTCGCAGGCAACGACGGGACCTACGAGCGCTGGCATTGGGTGAAAGTCCCCGGAACTCTGCGCCCCGCACCGGGGTCGGAAGTCAAGATCATCAACCGCGAGGACGGCATATCCGTATCCCACATCCTGTTCAGCGAGTCCGACGACTTCGTGCCCTCACGACGACCGTGAGTGATCGGTGATCGGTGATCAGTGATCAGTAATCCGTTATCAGTTATCAATCAGTAATTCAGAACTGACACCTGAACACTGATGAACTTGAAATTTCTTCATGGATTCAGGAACAAGACTAGCCATGCTACATCAATCCAATCCTCAATCTCGCGCCATTTCATGCAGCATGCTTTGCTGTGCACTCATCACCGCCGCGACCTTCGCCGCCGAGCCCTCCGCACAAACGTCTTCCTCCCTGGAGGAGTTTCTGAGTCAGGTCCGCCAACCGTTCAGCAGAACCGCGGAAGGAACCGCCGAAGGC
>CAZSBQ010000018.1:13278-29264 GCA_964604795.1 uncultured Victivallales bacterium
TCTGAGTCAGGTCCGCCAACCGTTCAGCAGAACCGCGGAAGGAACCGCCGAAGGCGTCATCCAGCACCGCGGCGATGACGGCACGAAGCGCATGGCCATCGAGCTGTCCTTCCTTTTCTCCGCCGACCAGGCACAGGCAACTGCCACACTCCAAAACGGAGAGGTCTGCAAAATGGTCTGGCGGCACGGAGAACCCGCCTCGGCGCGCATCGCGGAGCACTCCCACGAGGGCGAACCAACACTGACTCAACTCGGCATAAAACCCGAGGACTTGACCTTCTCCTTCCTCTTCTGGACGCCCGTCGAGGAACAACGCCGCGAAACCGTCTCCGGCCAGCCCTGCCGTGTCATACGGCTGCGGAATCCGCACAACGACGCCGAAATCCTCGGATGGTTCTCGGAAAAATTCCGCTTCCCTCTGCGCCTGGAATGGTACCCCGGACCCGATGCGGAACCCGAGCGCGTCGGGGAATTCACCCGCTTCGAGCAGCAGGAGGACGGTCTCTGGTTCATTAAAACCATGCACGTCCGCGGCCAGGGGTGGAAAACCAAACTCACACTCCGAAAGGCGAATATCCACGTCGCCGAGTGAAGGCATCCCGCCTACCAGTGCTCAAGGACACAGCAGCAACGTGGCGGGGCATCCCAGCTAGAGTGTATCCGGAAAGGGTGTGGGCATAGTTTTGAGTTCAAACGCCCCCGCAGGAAACCCCTTCCGGACAAGGTACAGCCCGCAAAATTCGATTCTGAATCCGCCACACAAGGAGGACTCTCCGATCGCCACACCTCACGTTCGCTTCATCCCTGCCCATTCGCGGCCCGGTTCGCCTTGTCGCGCCGCCCGGCGGTGCGGCGGCGGAACGCTTTCGTCCGCTCTGCTTCTTCTGCTTTTCTGCACGCTCGCATTGCAGCTTGCCGCACGCGACACCGCCTCGGCGCACCGCTCGTCCGGCGGAACATCTCTGCTCCCAACCAAGGAATGGACACCCGGCGGCGAGTACCCAGCCCCCACCACAGTCCGCAAAGACACCGGCAAACCCACCCTTCGCTTCCGAGCACCCTTTGACCAACCATCCTTCCCCGGCCGCGCATCCTGGGACGTGCCGGTTGAGGCGGACCTCCGGATGACCTCCGGTCTGCAAATCCGCATCCGCTGCCCCGACACCGGCGCGATTCGCCAGTTCACTGTCTACCTGAAAAGCGGCGACGGCTGGTACGCCGCCCACTTCATGCCGGCAGCCGACGACCAATGGCAAACCATCTCCATCCGCAAGGAGCACATGGACATCGAGGGTACCCCCGCCGGTTGGGACCGCGTCTCCCGACTGCGGCTCGCCGTCTGGAAGGCCGACAAGCGCGCCACATTTGCGGACATCGCAGACATCCGAGCAGTCGAAGCAAACAGTCCCGTCCTCGTCGTCCGCGGACTGTCCGACAGCGCCGGCGCCCTCGCGACCGATTCGATCCGGTATGCCGAAACCGTCATCAGCGCACTGCGCCGCCGCGGCATCCGCCCCGCACTAGTCGAAGAATCCGACCTGACACCGTCACTTTTCGATGCCTTTCAACTGACCATTCTGCCCTACAACCCCTCCCTGAGCGCCGAGCGGGCCGCACTACTCCAGCGACAGCTCGCCGACGACCACAGCATCATCGGCTTCTACACCGTCCCCGATCCTCTCCAGTCCGTGCTCGGTCTGAGCCACAAACGCTACCTGCGGGCAAGCCAACTGCCCTCCCCCCTCGCGGGCATGCGCATTTCGGAAAACCTCGAACCGCCCATCGCCGGCGCCCCGCGCCGACTGCCCCAGGCGTCCTGGATGCTTCAGGAACTGGAGTACGACTCGGATTCGGTCTCCACAGTCGGCGTCTGGTACACCAGAGACGGCGACGACACCACCCTGCCCGCCATCCTGCGCCTGCCTCACGGCTATTGGATCACCCACGTGCTTCTCAATGAAGACCCGGAATCCGCCTCCGACCTTCTCCTGTCACTGTGCGCCGAGCGTGTGCCGTCGCTGTGGCCTCAAGCCTCAGCACACGCCATCCGCACCTGCGGGCAAAGCCTTGGACTCGGCAACACGCGGCAAACCCTTCAATCCCTCGCCGCGCAAGCCGAGGGCAACCCGCACGCGCACTCTCTGCTCAACAGCGCCGCGGCGCGCATTCGCCGCGCAAAAGCCCTGCACACCCAACGCAAATTCCCGGCAGCCATCCGTCAGGCCAGCAAAGCCGATTCCCTCCTCGAACGCCTCTACCTGAGCACCCGCCCAAACCGCCCCGACGAAATCCGCGCCCTCTGGGTCGCCAACCCCAAAGGCAACCCCGACAGCTCCTGGGAGACACTGGCGAAACGAGTGCGTGAAAACGGCTTCTCCACCCTGTTCGTTCACATGGCCGACGGCGTTTCGGCCCACTACCCCAGCACAGCGCTCACCGGCAAAGCCCGCGCGGACAACGGCGGCCCGGACCTGCTCGCCGAAGCACTCCAGGCCGGAAAAAAACACAACGTGCAGATTCATCCGTGGATACAGGTCTTTCACGTGAATCCGCCCGTTGCCTCCGAACGCCTCCAGCAACTGCGGGACAATGGCGAACTCGCCCACCGGCGCGGGGCCGGCATCGACAACCGATGGCTTTGCCCGAGCCACCCCCGCGTGCGCCAACGGATTCTCGCCGCGGTCGACGAACTGCTCACCCGATACCGCGTGCCCGGCATCCACCTGGACTACATCCGCTACGGCAGTTCCCGACACTGTGTCTGCCCGCGTTGCCGAACCGCCTTCGAACAATCCATCGGCCACCGCCTGCCAAACTGGCCCGACGCCTTGGACGCCCCTGAAACCGCACAGAAGTGGCGCGCCTTCCGACGCCGCCAAATCA
Organism: uncultured Victivallales bacterium; assembly: GCA_964604795.1. Classification (GTDB taxonomy): domain Bacteria; phylum Verrucomicrobiota; class Lentisphaeria; order Oligosphaerales; family CAZSBQ01; genus CAZSBQ01. The sequence continues at coordinate 16,162 of CAZSBQ010000018.1, forward strand.
GCACCCTCGTCCGGCAAATATCCCGCCGGGTCGATGCCCGCTCCCCCAAAGCCGTGCTCTCCGCAGCCGTCTACTCCGACCTGCAGATTTCCCGCAACGCCGTGGGGCAGGATTGGATCCAATGGTGCCGAAACGAATGGCTCGACGCCGTCTGCCCCATGAACTACGAGCGAACCGCAGCCGCCTTTGCCGACCGCATCCGCAAACAAACCCGCGCACTGCACTCAAGCCGCGTCGCCCTTATCCCCGGCATCGGGGCCACCGCCCGTAACCTCAGCCTGCTGGAAATCGTCCGCCAAATCGAAGCCGCCCGAACGCAAAACCTCCCCGGATTCGCCCTTTTTCAAGCCAACTCCCACCTCCGAAACACCGTCCTGCCGGCCCTCGGAGACGCCATCACAAAACCTCGGCACCCCCCCCCCTCAAAAACGCGGTAATCAAGGGAAAATTTTCTCGGTCAGCTTGCAGTCCACGGCAGCACGGTCCGCAGGTACTCGCCGGTGTAGGAGGTTTTATGGGCGGCCACCTGCTCCGGGGTTCCGGCGACAAGCAGCTCGCCGCCGCCGTCGCCGCCTTCCGGCCCCAGATCGACAAGCTGGTCGGCCGTCTTGATCACATCCAGATTGTGTTCGATGACCAGCACGGTGTTACCCTGGTCCCGGAGGGACTGCAGCACCTGCAGGAGCTTGTCGATGTCGGCGCAGTGGAGGCCGGTCGTCGGTTCGTCGAGGATGTACAGCGTGTGCCCCTTGGTGCGCTTGCCCAGCTCTGATGAGAGCTTGACGCGCTGAGCTTCGCCGCCGGAGAGCGTGGTTGCCGGCTGTCCGAGATGGACATAGCCCAAGCCCACAGAATCGAGCATGTCCAGCTTTCGCTTGAGACTGGGAACGGCTTCGAAAAACTCGCGCGCGTCGGCGACGGTCATTTCGAGAACTTCGGCGATGTTGCGTCCCTTGTAGGTTATAGCCAGGGTTTCGTTGTTGTAGCGTTTGCCCTTGCAGGCTTCGCACTGCACGTAGACGTCGGGCAGGAACTGCATTTCGATTTTTTTGATGCCGTCGCCCTTGCACTCTTCGCAGCGTCCGCCCTTGACGTTGAAGCTGAACCGTCCGGGTTTGTAGCCGCGGGTGCGCGCCTCCGGGGTGCGCGAAAACAGCTCGCGAATTTGCGTGAAGGCATTGGTGTAGGTGGCCGGATTCGAGCGCGGCGTGCGTCCGATGGGACTCTGATCAATCACGATCATGCGGTCGATGTGGTCCAAGCCGTAGAGCTTGCGGTGTTTGCCCGGCGCCTCGTCCTTGATGCCCAGACTGCGGTTCACCGCGCGCTTCAGGACATCGTTGACCAGTGTGCTCTTGCCGGACCCGGACACCCCCGTGACGCAGCAGAATGTGCCCAGGGGGATGCGCACGGTGACGTCCTTCAAATTGTGTTCGCCGGCGCCGGACACGGTCAGGTTTTTTCCCATCCCCTTCGTCCGCTGCTCGGGAATGGCGATCTCCCGGCTTCCGCACAAAAACTGCCCGGTCAGCGAGTCGACGCATTGCCGGATTTTTGCGGGGGTGCCGCTGCACACCAGCTCGCCGCCGTGACGGCCGGCGCCGGGACCGAGGTCGACCACGAAATCCGCCTTCTCGATCGTCGCCAGATCGTGCTCGACGACCACCACCGTGTTGCCTTGGTCCCGCAGCCGCTCCAGCGTGGCAATCAAGCGGTCGTTGTCGCGCTGATGCAGTCCGATGCTCGGCTCGTCCAGCACATAGAGAACGCCGGTCAGGCCGCTGCCCAGCTGGGTTGCCAGCCGAATGCGCTGGGCTTCGCCGCCGGACAGCGTGCCGCTTTCGCGCGTCAGGGTCAGGTACTCCAGTCCCACCGACAGCAGAAAACCGAGACGCTGCCGAATTTCCTTGACGATTTCACCGGCGATCGTCCGTTCCTCGCCCTGCAGATCGATATTGCTCATGAACTGATGCGCGCGGTCGATACTGAGCGAGCAGAAGTCGTGGATGCTGTACTCCCGCACGGTCACGGCCAGACTCTCGGGACGCAGGCGCGCGCCGCCGCAGGTTTCGCACAGTTTTCGTCCCATGGCCTCTTCGAGCCGCTCGCGGACCGCCTCGCTCTCCGTGCCCTTGTAGCGGCGCATAAGCAGCTCCATGACACCGACGAACGGCTTGGTCATCGAGTGCATTTTCCCGCGCCGCCAGAAATCGAAATTGATCGTCTCATCCCCGCTGCCGTACAGCACGATGTCCTGAATCGACTTCGGCAACTCCCGCCACGGCGTGCCGAGATTGAATTCATAATGCTCGGCCAAGCGCCGCAGGAGATGGTTGTAGTACATGATCAGGCGCCGGGGACCACGTCGAAGCAGCGGCAGCGCCCCCCGCTTGATCGACAGCTTCGGGTTGGGTGCCACGGCTTCGGGAAGGAACACCAGCCGACTTCCCAGACCGTTGCAGACCGGACACATGCCGTAGGGGCTGTTGAAGGAGAAATTGCGCGGCTGCAGCTCCTCGAAGCTGATCCCGCACTTCGGGCACGCCAAATGCTCGCTCATGACCTCCTCGCGCCAGCCGCCCTCGACGGACTCATCCTCGATCAACGCAGTCAGGACTCCTTCTCCCAACCGCAGCGCAAGCTCCACCGAATCACTGAGCCGCGCCGAGGATGCGCGCTCGCTCACCAAGCGGTCCACCACGGCCTCCACTGTGTGCCGGCGATTCTTGTCCAGCTCGATGCTTTCATCCAGCGTCCGAATCACGCCGTCGACCCGTGCGCGGACGAACCCGTCCCGATTCATCTTCTCGAACACCTCGCGGTGCTCGCCCTTGCGTCCGCTGATGTAGGGTGCCAGAATCATCAGGCGCGTGCCCTCCGGCAACGCCTCGAGGTGGTCCACAATCACCTGCGCACTCTGACCATGGACGGGATCGCCGCAGCGGGGACAGTGCCGGAGGCCGATGTGGGCGTAGAGCAGACGCAGATAGTCGTAGATCTCCGTCGTCGTCGCCACGATCGAGCGCGGATTGCTGCCCGCCGACCGCTGCTCGATGGCAATGGCCGGCGACAACCCCTCGATGTGCTCGACCTCGGGTTTCTGCAGACGGTCCAGAAACTGGCGCGCGTAGGCGGAGAGGCTTTCAACGTAGCGCCGTTGCCCCTCCGCATACAGCGTGTCGAACGCCAAGGACGACTTCCCCGAACCGCTCAGACCGGTCACGACAATCAGCGCGTTGCGCGGGATCGTCACATCGATGTTTTTCAGGTTGTGCTGGCGCGCACCGACAATGCGAATTTCCTCGGGCATAGAAACAGGCTCCTTGAGACTTCGACTGGTTCCGACGGCCTAAGCTGTGGGAGAAGTCGTTTTGCGGGGGTATCCGGAGGCGCGAACACGGGGCGAACCCCGCAGGCACTTTCGCGCTCGATGGTCCGTGCTGCCATGCTTTAAGACATTTTTTCCGGAGTCCGCGGGCGTTTCATTGTCCTGCAATATAACCGCCGACAGGAACCGTGCGCCGCAACACAATGATCTCAACTCGAAATTCAAACATTCAGTCGCCCAAGACTGCAGAAACCGAATCCCTTTTTGAATTCGGAGGATACCCCTGTTTTCCGTTTGTCGTTCTCCCACTTCAGCATTGAACATGAATCCCGGCTCATTGCGGCACAGCCCCTTTTGGCCGGGATGAAAATGCTGAACTCCACCTTCATCGACGCAATTGCAACACAGACTTGCCCCGCTATAGTATAGGCTACTTTTTACTTGCATTCGCAAACTGCAGTGAATCTGCAGAGGAAAGGGAAAAACCATGGAACCGAAAGAAGCACTGAAGCAATTGTTCGGGTACGATGAATTCCGTCCGCACCAGGAGGAAATCGTCGAAACGCTGGTCAACGGTCGGGACGCGTTCGTGGTCATGCCCACCGGCGGGGGAAAGTCTCTTTGCTTCCAGCTGCCCGCGCATCTGCGCGAAGGCACGTGCCTGGTCATCAGTCCGCTCATCTCGCTGATGAAGGACCAAGTGGATGCGGCCTCGGCAACCGGGCTGCGGGCCGCGTTCCTGAACAGCACGTTGCCCTCTGACCGCCAACGCCAGGTGATCGACATCCTGCAGTCCGGTGGGCTGGATCTGCTGTATGTGGCCCCCGAACGATTCGCTGTGGCCGGCTTCGCCGAGGCGCTGGCGCAAGCGCAAATCACGCTGTTCGCCATCGACGAGGCACACTGCATCTCCGAGTGGGGACACGATTTCCGCCCGGACTATCTCAACCTCGGCAGCCTGATTCAGGATTTTCCCGGTGTTCCCGTGGCGGCGTTCACAGCCACGGCCACGCTCCAAGTCCAGGACGATATCGTCGCACGCCTGGGACTGCGGAATCCGCACCGCGTGCGCGCCTCGTTCGACCGCCCCAACCTGCACTACGCCGTCACGCCCAAGCAAAAGAATGTGGACCCCCAAATAGTCGACTTCATCCGAGAGCATACCGACGAACCGGGCATCGTCTACCGCGCCACCCGCAAGTCCGTGGAGGAAACCTGCGCCTTCCTCGTCGACAACGACATCCCCGCCCTGCCCTATCACGCCGGAATGGAGGGCAAAGACCGGGAGCGCAACCAGGAGGCCTTCCGGCGCGACGATGTGCAGGTGGTGGTCGCCACCGTCGCCTTCGGCTTGGGCATCGACAAACCCAACGTGCGCTGGATCATTCACGGCGACCTGCCCAAAAACATCGAGAGCTACTACCAGGAGACCGGGCGCGCCGGCCGCGACGGGGATCCGGCCCGGTGCCAGCTGTTCTACGCGCCTCAGGACGCGGGACGGATCAACTACTTCATCAGTCAGGTCGAGAACCCTGCGGAACAGAAGCGCCTGCGCCAACTCCTGCGTTCCATGCAGACCTACGCGAGCGCCCACGCCTGTCGCCGCGTCGCTCTGCTGCGCTACTTCGGCGAACAGTACCGGGAGAAAAACTGTCAATCCTGCGACGTGTGCGTCGGGGACGTGTCCACCGTCGACGCCACCGAGGACGCGCAGAAGCTCATGTCGGCCATCGTGCGCACCGACCAGCGCTACGGCGGCGGGCGAATCATCGACATCGTGTGCGGCGCCAATACCGAAGCCATCCGCCGCGCGGGCGACGACCGCATCAAAACCTACGGAGTGGGATCGGACAAGGCGAAAAAACACTGGGCGCAGGTTCTTGACAATCTCGAGGCGCGCGAATGCGTGGTCCGCAATGCAGACTCCCAATTCCCGACTTTGCAGATGACCGAAAAGGGCTGGCAGGTGCTGCGCGGCCAGAAGCCGTTCCGCATGCTGCAGCCAGCTCAAAAGACCTCCCGCCGTCCCGATGCCGCCGCGGAAACTCGAAGCTACGATCCGGAGCTGTTCGAGGAACTGCGGCAATGGCGCAGCGGCAAAGCCGCCGAACTGGACGTTCCCGCCTACGTGGTGTTTTCCAATCGGACCCTGCGCGAAATCTCCGCGCGCAAACCCGTAGACATCCGCCAATTGGGGAAACTGCACGGTGTCGGCGAGCAAAAATTGGTGCGTCACGGCGAGGAAATCCTCGCTCTGGTCGACAACTTCCTTCGCCGCAATCCGGACAGCGCCGTGGTCTCCGAAACGGTCCCCGCCCAACCCGTCAGCCCCGAGCTGGGAGCCACCCACCAACACACCCTTCAGCTGTTCAATCGGGGAATGGACCTGGCCGATATCGCCACCGAACGACAATTGGCCGAAAGCACCATCGCCAGCCATCTCGAAAAAGCCATCACCGCCGGCCGCGAGCTGGACCACACACGGCTGGTCACCCCCGACATCATCGAGAGGATCGGCGCGCTCATGGATGAACTCGGCGAGCAAAAGCTGGCGCCCATTGTCGAGCGGGGAGACAATCAGTTCAACTTCGAGCAAACCAAAATCGTCCGCGCCCTGCGACTCAGAAAACCGGCTCGGGAAAACAACTGACCAGTACCATACACTTACTGCAAGCGTTAAGCGTAACCGTTAGGCTTGTCCGCCGAGGCAGGGTAAACCGCTCGCGGGATCCGGGAGCGGGACGAAAGCGAGCACATTGCCCGCCTGGCGACCTTTCGCCACGATTTGGCCTCAAACGAACAGCTTGACGGTTACAATTCGAAGACGTTGGCGGCCAGCCAGTGCTGGTAGCCGAGACGTTTGTCCTGCGGAACCGCCTGGCTCGGACCATGCCCGGTGCCGTTGATGTGCCACTTGCCGACATAGCCAGTGTGATAGCCGGCATCACGAAAGAGCGTCGCCATGGTCTGCGGAAACCTCGCGGGATCGATGGGCTGACTGTTGCTCCAGACCCCGTTCTGCGTGGCATATACCCCGGTCTGCAGGCACGCCCGCGCCGGGGCGCAGACCGGCTGGCAGGAGATGCACTGCGCCAGATGCGTGCCGCGATGCGCGGCGGCATCGAAGTTCGGGGTCAGGTCCAGCGGACACCCGTGCAGTGCGCTGGTGTCCCAACGCTGCTGGTCGGTGAAGAATACGATGACATTCGGTTTTCGTTCGGTCATGATTGTTCTCCTGTGAGACTTCTAGCTGGATCATGTCCAAAAAGGGTTTTGTGCCCCCGCCGACCTTGCGTCGGTGGAGCGCAGATTCTCTGCTTGCTGGACGCGACAAGCCCACTTCCCCCCTTTCCGGCGGATGCCGCCGGGGAGGGGAAAAAGTGGATTGTTTCCGCAACACACTGGATATCAACCTCTTGCTCCACCGACGCAAGGTCGGCGGGGGCATTTGAACTATTGAATGCGGCCCTGCAGGCAGGGATGCCTGTTTAACTTTGCGCTGCAGCAGAATCTCCGCCGGGGTTGTCCGTTGCCCCCGGCGTGGTCTACTCTGAGTCCTCCCGTCCGCATTGGACGAGTTCACGCATGGCGGACTTCATCACATATCGTTTTTCGGGATCGTACTCGGGGTTGGGCGTCATGAATTGCGCGCCGACGTCTGCCTGCCAGGCATGGAGGGCTTGGCGCAGTTCTTCGCGCTTCTCGGGCATTGTTGCGGCGAGGTCGTGTTCTTCGCCGATGTCGTCGGCCAGGTTGTACAGTTCGGCGCGACCGCTTTCCATGTATTCGATCAGTTTGTAGTCGTCCTTGCGGACTGCGGCGTAGGGGGCCGAGAAGTGGTAGTGCGGATAATGCCAGAACAGGCATTCGCGCGAGATGGCGCTGTCACCGGTCAGCAACGGCATCAGGCTTGCGCCGTCGCAGTGTTGCTCGGGACGTGCAGGGAGTCCGCAGGCCTCGAGCAAGGTTGGGTAGAAGTCGTTGCTGATCACAGGGGTGTCGCAGGTGGTTCCGGCGGGCACGTGACCGGGCCAGCGTACGCTCAAAGGCACGCGGTGGCCGCCCTCGTATCCGGATCCCTTGCCGTGACGGAGAGGAGCGTTGTTCGTGGCTTTGATCAAGCCCCCGTTGTCCGAGAAGAAAACGACCAGGGTATTGTCGGCCAGATCAAGCTCGTCGAGTCGGGCCATGATGCGTCCCACGCTCTGGTCCGTGCTTTCGACCATGGCCGCGTAGGTTTCACTGAGCTGGCCGTGCTTGTCTTTGCCGGCGTATTTCTCAACCAGGTCGGGGTGCCCTTCGAGGGGGGTGTGAACAGCATAATGGCTCAGAAACATGAAGAACGGCTCGTCTTTGCTCTCCGTGATCAGGCGCAGCGTTTCGTCGGTAAGGCGGTCCGTCAAGTATTCGTTTTCCGGTCCGTCTTCCAGCGTTTCAATCTTGTAGGGGCTGAAATAGGTGGGCGGCATGCCGCGGTGACAGCCGCCGACGTTGACGTCGAAACCGTGCGTTTCCGGGTAGTACTCCTCGCCGCCGAGATGCCATTTCCCGACGAAGAAGGTGTTGTAGCCCGCGTCCTTGAAGGCCTGAGCGACGGTGGTTTCGGTATGCGGCAGGTACTTGGTCCAGTCGGGGACGGCAAGCTTGGCCCATGGGTGTGCGTGGCCGCCGATGAAGTCGGTGAGGTGCAGCCGGGCAGGATACTTGCCGGTCATGACACTGGCGCGCGTCGGGCTGCAGACCGTGCAGGCGGCGTAGGCGTCCGTGAACCGCATGCCCTGCTCCGCCAGCCGGTCGATGTGCGGGGTCTCGTAGTACTGACTGCCCTGACAACTGAGGTCCATCCAACCCATGTCGTCGATGAAGATGAAGACGATGTTCGGTTTTTGCGGTTCAGTGCTCATGATGCTCTGTTTGTACTTTGTTCAATAATTGGATTGCGCGTTCACTGCTCTTGTGGCAGTGGTGCGAACGTTTGGGATATGTATGTCGCTCGTGCTATTTCTGAGGGTGGATCGGTTTGATCACGACCTCCTGGAAGTAGAACTCCCATCGACCTGGGTTTGAACAATGTGTTCGAATGCCTGCGTTCGCATCCTTTCCACGACATCGGCGACACCCGGATCGTCAATGCGGTTTTGTGTTTCATCAGGATCGTTTTCCTGATCGAAGAGCAGATATGAGCGCCCGTCCCGGTTGAAGACACACTTCCATCGCCGATCCATGATCATGATTTCACGGCAAATCTCGGAAACGGCGAACGGGCGGTGTTCTACCTCGGGGTTTTCCAGAACCGGACACATGGATTGCGCAAACTGTTGATGTTCCAAGTTCGCGCCAGCGAGTTCGGCGAGTGTCGGGCCGATATCAAACCATTCTGCGAGCGTGTCGGTTACGGCACCGCCCGTGCCGTTGCTGGCGGTTGCGGGAGTTCGCAGCAGAAGGGGTACCCTCAGTGCGCCGTTCAAAAAATGTCCCTTGTAGATCATGCCGTGATCGCCGTTCATCTCGCCGTGGTCGGATGAGAAGGCAATGACCGTGTTTTCCAGCTCGCCGCGCGCTTCGATGGCGGCAAGAATCTCGCCGATCTGATCGTCGATGAGCGTGACGTTGCCGGCGTAGTTGGCGCGCATGGCAGCGATGTCCCGTGATGAGAGGCGCTCGGGCGCCGCGCCAGCTTCGACTTTCTGCTTCAGATTCCCGTCCAGCCGTTTCTTATCCAGCGTCTCACTCGAATCGATCGGCGCAGGCATGTCTTCGGGCCGATACATACTGGCGTAGGGTTCGGGCGCGTCCCATGGTTCGTGTGGACCGCCGAAACTCACCCAGCAGAACCAGGGCTCGTCGGCCTGATACGCAGCCAGATGGCGTTTTGCCTGCTGGCCGACATAGACATCTGCGTATTCCGCGAGCGGCAGCGCGGATGGACGGACGACCCAGGGGGTGTTTGCAAACCGTTCTGCATAGTCCTCCTTGTAGGCCTCCCACAGGCCCTGTTCCTGCCAGCGTTCTGTCATGTGACTGAGAAGCCAGGCACTGGCGCGCGGGCCACCGATTTCATCGACGTGCTGCATGCCGTAGGCATGAATCAGGTGTTCGCGGTCACGCAGATCGCCGTCATGATGATGCAGGTGCGTCTTGCCGAAGACGCTCGTCTTGTAGCCGGCATCGCGTATGGCCTGCATCCAGGTAGGGGTGTCCGCAGACATGTCTTGCCTGCAGTTATCCCAGACCGTGGTGTTGTGCGGATAACGCCCTGTAGCCAGTGACACGCGGGCGGGAACACAGACCGGCGAGTTGGTGACCGCGTTTTGAAAGCGGACGCCTTCGGCGGCGATGCGGTCGAGATTGGGCGTTTTGACCCAGCCGCCGCTGCACCCCATGGCATCGGCTCGCTGCTGATCGGTCATAATGAATAGAATGTTCGGCTTTTTACGCATTGATCTCTCTTTTGTGTTTGTGACAAAGAAATGGAGGACAGAAATATGAAGTGATCGAAAAATGACGTCCCCCGGTTTTCACCCGTACTCAGACGAATCATTGTGCCGGGTGGATTGACAGGGTGTCATCGGTACTATATACTAATAAAGCACTTTGAAAGCCCACAATGCATAGAGGTGTAATTATGAGGACAACACTGGAACTTCCCGACCCCTTACTTGAGGAGGCCGTCAGGCTCTCGCATCAAAAGACAAAGACAGGAGCCATCATCACGGCTTTGGAGGCCTACGTACGAAGTCGTCGGCTTCTGCGCTTGAAGCAGTTCAGGGGAAAAGTTGACTTAGACATTGACCTAAATGTGTTGCGTGACAGGCCATGAGCATCCTTGTGGACACATCGGTGTGGGTGGAGTACTTTCGGGGAAGCGGCGCTTCCGAAGAAGTCGACTTCCTGATTGACGAAGGACTGCTAACCACCAACGAACTCATTCTAGCGGAGCTGCTTCCTGCACTTCTCGCAAGGGGCGAAGATGAGTTGGCCGGCCTCTTGCGCGAGATTCCGGCCTGCACACTCCAAGTGGACTGGGATGGAATCGTGATGCTTCAGGTCACGTGCTTGAAGAATGGGATCAATAAGGTAGGCATCCCAGATTTGCTCATCGCCCAGAACGCCATCCAGCATGGTCTTCGGGTTTTCACGCGGGACAAGCATTTTTTGCTGCTGCATCAAGTAATCCCCCTGGAACTATACGAAACATGATGGTGCGCAACATCAGGATGCTACGGACGGCCTCTGGACGCCGCAGAACCAAGCGCTCGTTATGGAAAATTCTGTTGCTGCATCTCGCATTCTCCCGTGTTAGATGTAGTTTGCGTTTATGTTCGTTCCCGCGAAACGCGGCTGGATCTCGTTGGGGGCGGTGCCGTCGCCGGCCAGCGGGTAGTCGAAGCGACCGCTGCCGCCGCCGATCTGGAAGCGCTTCTCGCTTTCGGGGGTGACGTCAGTCTTGACCGCCGGTTGCGACGTCCGCACACGGGTGGTGCGAATCAGCCATTCCAGCAACAAACGACGGCACTGGTTGACCGTGTCCTGATGCGCGGGATCGCGGTACAGGTTGCGCAGTTCGTTCGGGTCGGCATCGAGGTCGTACAGCTCGCCTTCGTCGCGGTCGCCGTCGCTGATTTCGGGCTGGTAATGGACGAAGCGCCAGCGTCCCCAGCGGAGGGCCTTGCTCCAGGCGTTTTCGGTGACGGCGATTTCGTGCAGCGGCTCGTCGCCGCCTTCGAGCAACCCGGAGGCGTCAAGCCCATCGGTAGAGTCCGGCGGCGGCAGGCCGCAGAGCGCGGCGAGCGTGGGGGTGATGTCCACGTTTTCGATCAACCGCTCATCGACCCGGGCGGGCCGGGTGACGCCGGGCGCGCGCCAGATCATGGGTACGCGGCAGACGGCGTCCGAGCAGATACCGGGGGCTTTTTCCTCGATGCCGTGGATGCCGTGGTAGCAGCCATGGTCCGCGCCGTACACGACGATGGTGTTGTCGGCCAGCCCGTTCTTTTCCAGGTAGTCCAGCAGTTGTCCGAACACATCGTCGACCTGGCTGACGCAGGCCAGCGTGCCGCGCCAGGCCCGGCGCGCGCCGTCCTCCCAGCCCTCGCCGAGATCGGTGTAGTCCCAGTTGCGCTTGTGAAAGTTATCGTGCATGCGCTGAAAGGCTGCGGGGCGCTCGGCGGGTTCGCAGTTCATGGTCTCCGGAAGCTCGATGTCGTCGGGGTACATGCTCCAGAACTTTTCATTCGGCAGCAGCGGATGATGCGGCCGCTGAAACGAAATCTTGATGCAGAACGGCTGGTCCGCTGACTGATCGATGAACTTCATGGCTTCGCGGGCGCACCAGACCTCCTGGGTATGCTCGTACGGCAGTTCGCTGGGGCGCGCGTCGTGCGAGATGGTGCCGGGACCGTAGTTCCAGGGGTTGTGCCAACTGTCCTCCTTATCGCGCAAACCGAAGTTCTCGAGGTACCGAAAGTAGTCGGAGTCGCCGATGAGTCCGTCCGGGGTTTCATAGGTGTCGCCGAAGCGGTCGAGGTCGTCGGCGATCCAGTTGCGCGGACGATTCGGCAGATGCAGCTTGCCGAACGCCGCGGTGCGGTAACCGTGCGCGCGGGTGTGCCGCATCAGATTGTTCAGGCCGAGCTGGGCGGGACCCGACAAACCGTAGATGCCGTGGTTGTGGCAGTACTGGCCGCTTAGGATGCTGACCCGACTGGGTGTGCATATCGTGTTCTGCGTGTAGGCGTTGCTGAAGCGCACGCCCGAAGAGGCGAAGCGGTCCAGATTCGGGGTCAGCGCCTGCGCATGACCCGCGCAGCCCATCAAATCGGCGTGATGCTGGTCGGAAACGACCATCAGAATGTTCGGTTTCTGGTTCATTGCAATTCCTTTTTTGTCTGACAGAAAAATGTCTGACAGAAAAATGGGGGACAGAAATATGAATAGCTCGAAAAATGACGCTTGCCGGTTCTTCTAGTTTTCCATCTTTCTGTCCCCAATATTTCTGTCAAATTGTTTGCTTATATTGTTTGACATTGGGTCAGAGAATGTCCCGGATCCGGTGAACGGGTGAGTAGAAGCCGCACCGCAGCATGGCGATCAGAATGTGATCCGCTTCCTCGACGGAGACTTGCCCCTCGATGCACACGGCCTTGAGGATACCGAAAGCGTACCGTTTCAGGCATTATTCACGTCCTGCTCATGGAATGTGCTGTTCTGCGCGATGTCGTGGTCACGCAACCAATGCCGCAGTTCCAGCACGTGCACGGCGAACTGGCTCAGCACTACAATCGGCGCGGGGCTGTGATGGGGCATTCCGGAGGCGCCTGGGCCGAGGTTTCGGGGGGCCTGCGATGGTAGCGTCTCCCTCAGATGGGATCGGGCAGATGCAGTCCCTGGAGTGCGATGCTGGTATGGGCGTGGCAGAGGCACACGGCTAGGGCGTCGGTGGTGTCGGCGCCCAAGTTTGCGGCATCCAGGCTGAGGACCTCGGCGACGAGGCGGGCCACCTGCTCCTTGCCTGCGTTGCCATAGCCGCAGACGGCCTGTTTGACCCGGCGCGGGGAGTACTCGTAGGCGCGGATTCCGGCTTTGGCGAGCAGAGCCACGGCGGCGCCGCGCGCCATTCCGAGAGTCATGGCGGTGCGAGCGTTGCGGGAGTAGAACCCCGCCTCGATGGCCGCGACGGTGGGCTGGTGGCTTGCCAGCAGGTCCTCGACCGCGCCGTGGAGATTGCGCAGGCATTCGGACACTGGCTTGCCGGCGGGCGTGCGCACGTAGCCGC
>CAZSBQ010000019.1:0-29112 GCA_964604795.1 uncultured Victivallales bacterium
CCGGTTGTCGGCGAGGAGGGGGCGAAGACCGTGCAGCTGTCGGGCACATCCAGATTGGATGTCTCAAGCGTGCCGGTTTCACGGGCGATGGCGACGATCTCCTTCTTGTCGCAGCCGATCAGAGGACGGAGCACCAGCCGGTCGGCAACCCGCTCCACCGTGTTCAGGTTGCGCAGGGTTTGGCTGGCCACCTGCCCCAGGCAATCGCCCGTGACCAGTGATCCGGCATGCAGGCGCTCGGCAATCCAGCACGACATGCGCATCATCATACGGCGGTACATCACGGTGCGGAATTTTTCCCGGCAGCGATCGCGAACCAGCTTCTGAAAGGGAAGCAGATTCACGGCGAACAGCCGCCCGTCGTCCTGATGCTGATTCAGGATCCGCGCCAGACGGACGACTTTCTCGACGGTTTCCGGCGGCGTATAGGGCGCGCTGTGAAAAGTGACAAAATGAATCCGACAGCCGCGCTTCATCATTTGCCGGCAGGCGACCGGCGAGTCGATCCCCCCCGAGATCATGGCCAGTGCCGTGCCGCTGCAGCCAACCGGCAGGCCGCCGGGACCGGCAATGCGCTCCCACGACACAAACGCCCGGTGCGGCCGGACCTCGACCTCGATGCACAAGTCCGGATGAGTCAGGTCCACCTTGAGACGGGGATGCGCATCAAGCAGCCGGTCGGCAAAGTGGATTTCCACCTCTTTCGAACTCATGCCGAAGCCGGTGCCGTGGCGCCGCATGCGCATGGCGTACCGAAGTGGCGCCTCCGCGGGAATGCGCTGAGCCGCTTGCTCGTACAGGACAGGAAATATTCGGTCCACGGCCTGTTCGAGCGCTTCGAGAGTGGGATCGACAAGCAGTCCGGGCGACAGAGAGGACAGGCCGAAGATGCGCCGTGCGCCGTCCCGCGCGGCACTCAGCACGGTCTGGCTGAGGGGTTCTCCGCTGCGGCTGACAGCCCAAATCCGTCCTCGTTGGCGCTGGAAGTCGAGTTCGGATTCCGGATCGATCCGGGCGCGTGTCCGGCGAATCAGCAAGCGCTCGAAGCGTGCTCGGTTGCGTCCCTTCATGGCGATTTCGTCATACCGCAACAGCAGGGTGTCCGGCTGTACAGCCGGATCGCACGTCAGCGGCTCAAGGGGGTCGGGTGAGGTTGTCAAAGCCAGTCTCCGCCTATGTCCACAGAATTTGCTTGGATCCGGTCAGTTGAGTTCGCAATGGCTTCAGTATCAACGGGCATCCCTGCCTGTTGTGAAGTTCTCCGCACCCAGGATGGCCGCAGTGCGTAAGCAATCCAACCAAATTCTGTGGACATAGGTTTCCGCAGTCTCTAGGCGACTTGATGCAGGGCTCGCTTCCATCCTGACCGAAGCGCGCCGAATATGGCGCGCGACGGCCGGAATGCAAATGTCCGCCCCGCGGTCTCAGAGGCCCGTTCCCCAGAACCACAGGATATACTGCGCGCCGCTGTCCCAGCGGTTGTACTGGTACCGGTTGGTCATGTTTATAAGGTAGGTGCTGTAGAAGCTTTGCTCGGTCTCCACATGTCCGTCGGCGAACACAATGTTCTGCGCATCGACAGAGGGTAGTGTGCCATGGTTGACCTCGGCATACTGCTCGGCCCAGCTCGCGCCGTTCGTGGACCCCCATCGAACAATATCGGCGGCCAGCGGCCGCTCCGCATTGATCGTGCTGCTTCGGACGGCCGGGATGCGTGCCCCCATGCTGTCCGTGGCCGCCGTCCAGGAGAACTGCGTGCCGCACAACCATGCATATGCCGCCTTGATGCCGGGATTGGTGTTGCCGCGGGTGTTGACGGTCTCCAGCAGATTGTCCGCGTCGGACGAGGGACAGTCGAGCAGGCCCCGGTCGGCGCCATAGGCGGTCCAGGTGCTCCATGGTGTGCCGTAGTGCTTCCATGACTCCGAAATCCCCAGGTCCAAGCGACGATCATGCCAGTCGTAGGGAGCGTACACGTCGCCGACCCAGGAGCCGTCCTCGGGATCCACGTCGGCGGTCCGCCAGTAGCGAAGATATCCGTACGGGCCCCAGTTGTCCGTATCCGGCTTGTTGTTGTGCATGGTCATGGGTAACCACCCATCGTGGTCCCCCGTGTGCATTGAGGCGATCAACCCCAGCTCTCGAAGATTGTTCATGCAGTAGCTCCTGCGAGCGCTCTCGCGGGCCGTCTGCATGCTGGGAAGAAGCAGCTATGCCAAAACAGCGATGATGCCGATCACCACCAGGAGTTCTATAAGCGTAAACCGCCGTTCGGCATTCACATGCGCATGGAACTGTCTTACCGAGGCAAATGAACTCTGAAACATCAGTTTTCTCCTGTATGGAACTGCTTTGCAATATACCGCACCTATGTCCACAGAATTTGGTTGGATTGCTTACGTACTGCGGCCATCCTGGGTGCGGAGAACTTCACAACAGGCAGGGATGCCCGTTGATACTGAAGCCATTGCGAACTCAACTGACCGGATCCAACCAAATTCTGTGGACATAGTGCCGCACACATACTATACAGGTATTTTCGAAAGGTGCTTGCAAAATGCAGTTTCGACGACGAAAGTATGGGATGCGCACGGATTTTGTGCGAATGACCGCTCTCCGATTGGGGCGCGGACATCGTCGACCATCCATCACCGTTCAAACAGGAGGTCCCGGACACCATGGACTTGTCTACTCAATATCTCGGCCTGAGGCTGAAGAATCCGGTTGTCGCCGGCGCTTCGGCGATGACCGGTAAAAAGGAGCTGATCCAGCGCATCGCGGACGCGGGCGCCGGCGCCGTGGTCGCCAAATCACTGTTTGAAGAGCAAATTCAGCTCGAACGGTTTCATTTGGATGAGGAGGACGAAGCCGCCGCCCATCGGCATCCGGAGATGGAGACGGTTTTTCCCCGTATGGCGGAGGCGGGTCCCGAACAGCACCTGGCCTGGCTGCGGGAGGTGAAGCAGGCCATCGACATTCCGCTGATCGGCAGCATCAACGCTGTGCAGGAGGATACCTGGATGGAGTATGCCGTCAAGGTTGCCGACACCGGAGTGGACGCCCTGGAGCTGAATTCTTATTCGGGATCCCGCGAGACTGCGGACAGCGCGGCTGAGATCGAGGACCGACAGATTCGCCTGGTGGAACGCATCTGCGGCGAGGTTTCGCTGCCGGTGAGCGTGAAGCTCAGCGTGTTCTACACCAATCCGCTCCAGACCATCCGCCGATTTGCGGATGCGGGGGCGGCCGGCGCGGTGCTTTTCAACGCGTTTTTCCATCCCGACTTTGACATTGATCAGGAGAAAAACACGCTTCCGCTGAGTTTCTCCAAACCGCAGGACATCCGCCTTCGTCTGCGCTTTGCCGGGTTGCTCCACGACACCATCGACGGCTCGATCTGCGTGAGTGGCGGCGTGCATGACGCGCGAGAAGTGATCAAGGCCATTCTTGCCGGCGCCGACGCGGTGCAGATGGTCTCCTCCCTGTACCTGAACAAGCCCGAACACATTCAGACGGTTCTGACCGATCTGCAAAGATGGATGGAGAAAAAGGGCTACAGCGGTCTCGACGAGTTCCGCGCCAAACTCAGCCGGAACAACAACCCGGACCGCTGGACCTATTCGCGGATGCAGTATGTCGGGACGCTGTTGAAAGCCGATCCGCTGTCGCCGCCCGACCATGCACTGCGCTCCACCTAATCCCAATAACGAGCCGAGCAAGAATGGGCCGGCCTGCAGGCGGTCCAAGCGGGCGGCGGACCTGGTCCTGGCCGGTCTGCTGGGACTGATCGCAGTGCCTTTGGTCCTTGTCTGTGCCGTGTTGGTGCGCCTCAGCTCGCCGGGACCGGTTTTCTATCGCGCTCAGCGGCTCGGAACCAACCTCCGCCCCTTCTGCATTTGGAAGTTCCGAACCATGGTCGAGCACGGCGACGAAGTGCTGGAACAGCACTTGGCCGAACACCCCGGCAAACGGCTGGAATGGCAAAGCCGCTTCAAACTCCGCCACGACCCGAGGGTCACCCGCGTCGGGCGCTTCCTGCGCATGACCAGTCTCGACGAATTGCCGCAGCTCTGGAATGTTTTGCGCGGCGACATGTCGCTGGTCGGCCCCCGCCCCATCATCGCCGCGGAGCGGTCCCTGTACGGACCGGACCGCGCCGCCTGGGTGTTCTTCCGCGCCAAACCCGGCATTACCGGCCTCTGGCAAGTGTCCGGACGCAGTCGCGCGGCCTACCGGGAGCGCGTGGAGCTGGATGAGGAGTACGTGCGCCGATGGCGCCTGCTGCTGGATCTGAACATTCTTGTCCGCACGGTCGGCACCGTGCTGCTTTGCCGCGGCTCATACTGAACGAGGGTGATTGCGGCCCCCTCTTTGGTCGGACAGTGTCTTCCCGGACCGCTTTATCTCAACTCGGAACTCCACGTTTGGAGTGGACTCATCGACAACAATCTGAACCAGCAAAGGATTTCGAAACAAATGCGAAAACAGACTCACTGCCTGGACTTCTGCGTGGTTGGCGGCGGCATGGCCGGTTTGCTGGCCGCCGTCGCCGCGGCTCGGCACGGTGTCCGCACCGCCCTTGTTCACGACCGCCCCGTACTGGGCGGCAACGCCTCCAGCGAAGTGCGCATGCACATCTGCGGCGCGCACGGGGAAAACCGGCGCGAGAGCGGTCTCTTGGAGGAAGTCCAGCTGGAGAACCACTACCGGAATCCCCTGACGAACTACTCGATCTGGGACAGTGTTCTGTACGGTTTCGGGCGCTATCAGGAAAACCTCGAATTATTTCTCAACTGCTCGGTGTGCGACTGCGCGACGGCGGACCAGCGGATAGAATCGGTGACGGGCTGGCAGCTCACCACCGAAACCACCCACACTATCTGCGCGAAGCTGTTTGCCGACTGCAGCGGCGACGGCATCCTCGCACCTCTTTCCGGTGCCGATTTTCGCCGCGGACGAGAAGCTCGCTCGGAATTCGGAGAGACTTTCGGACCCGACGAGGCCGACGACAAGACGATGGGCCTCAGCTGCCTGCTGCAAGCCCGCGAATACAACACCCCGCAGCCCTTCGTTCCCCCCGATTGGGCCTACACGTTTCGCACGCCCGAGCAAATCAACCAACGCAACGTCGATCTACGGAAGACCAACTTCTGGTGGATCGAAGTCGGCGGCGAACACGACGAAATTCACGACACGGAAAAGCTGCGCGACGAGTTGCTGCGCATCGCCTTCGGAACCTGGGACCACCTGAAGAACTATTCCGACCTCGCCGAAACCTATCGCAACTGGGCCATCGACTGGGTCGGCTTCCTGCCCGGCAAGCGAGAAAGCCGTCGCTACGTGGGAGACCACATTCTCACGCAGCCGGACATCGAAAGCGCAGGCGCGTTCGACGACATTGTCGCCTACGGCGGCTGGACCATGGACGATCACTTCACAAAGGGCTTCTACGAGAAGCACGGCGGCACCATACACCACCCCGCCCCGAGCCCGTTCGGAATTCCCTACCGAACACTTTATTCCCGGACCATCGACAACCTGTTCTGCGCAGGTCGCAACCACAGCGCGACTCATGCCGCGATGAGCGCCACCCGCGTCATGGCCACCACTTCCCTGATGGGGCAGGCCGTCGGCACCGCCGCCGCCCTCGCGGTTTCCCTCAGCCTCACGCCGCGCGGCGTCGGCGAGAAGGCCATTACCGAGCTGCAAAACCAACTGATGGAAGACGACTGCTTTCTTCCTGGCAAGCTGCGTCCCATGCCGGAACTGACGGCCTCGGCGACACTGACTGCCTCGGAGGGGAACCCCGAACCAGTGCGCAACGGCATGGACCGCTCCTTCGACGGAGTCGACAACGGCTGGACGGGATCGCTCGGCGGATGGCTGGAGTACCGCTTCGAGGAGTCGCTGCCGGTCGAAACTGTGCGGCTGGTCTTCGACAGCGATCTCAACCGCGTTGACGTCAATCGCGGGTTTATCGCCAAAAACATGCGGCACTACTACTCTCTCGAAGCCGATCGGTGGACGGTCCCCGCGACTATGGTTCGCCGATTCCGGGTGGAAGCGGAAACAAGCCCGGGACAATGGGAATGCGTCGCTGAGATTGAGAAGAACTATCAGCGCCTCGTTCGCGTTCCCGTCAAACGAAACGCGGCGGCCGTTCGCGTCGTCTTCGATGAGACATGGGGGGCGGAAACCGTGCATGTCTTCGGCATCGATGTGCGATGAGGCGTGTCGGGCGACAGTGAGGACACCGAAGATCCCTCATCGGCGGAAGTTTCCGTTAGGAGTTTCGAGATTGAAAACGCGTCATCAAATTCCAACGGAATTCCGTACCATAATCCGGGGTTACGGGTGTCTTCCGCCACCTATGTCCACAGAATTTGGTTGGATCCGGTCAGTTGAGTTCGCAATGGCTTTAGTATCAACGGGCATTTCTGCCTGTAGAACCGAATTGATTGAATGGAACGGATTGCTTACGGATTCCAGCGTATGATCAAGTTTTTTCACAGCGTGTTCGGGATTGTTGTCGCGGCGGTTCTGCTGTTGCCGACGCTTGCTCTGGCGCGCTCTCTGCCGCAGCTTCCGGGGATTCTGCGCAACACGCATACCGCGCTTGTGCTGGGGATTGGTTTTGGCGGCGGAGTGGTGTTCTTCTCCATCGTGCACCGTTTGGCGCCGGCGTATGTGTTCAGCCATGAGCTGACGCACTGGCTGGCCGCAAAGGTGTTTCGCCGTCGGACGGGGCGCTTCAGGGTCCACGGCGCCCGTGGCAGTGTGGATGTGGAGCGTCCGAATATCTGGATCACGCTGTCGCCGTACTTTGTCCCGCTCTACAGTTTGCTGTGGCTGGGTGCGTGCGGTGTGTTCGGGTTGGTGTTGGACGGATCGAATGTGTGGCTGGTGCGCCTGGCGTACGCTGGTGTGGGGATCACGTACGCGTTTCACTTGGTGCTGACCTTTCACTGTCTGGGGCGGGAGCAGGCGGATTTGAAGCGTCACGGCAAACTGCTGTCTCTGAGTATCATATTACTGTTCAACGTGCTGGTTCTCTATGTGTTTGCCGTTGCCTTCAGCGGGGCGTGGGGGAGGGGAGTTCGGCTGCCGCTGTCGTATCTTGTCGAGCAGGTGAAGTGGTGCGTCAGTCTGTTTCCGTGGGGGTAGTCGGGACTCGCAATTGATTTGGCGGACGATGTGGTCGGCGACTTGTTCGGCGGATTGGTGATCGGTCATGATGAATTCGGCGTCGGGTGCCGGCCGCAGGGGTGCGACGGGGCGTTTGCTGTCGATTTCATCGCGCTGAGCGATGCTGGCGGCGACGGTTTCGAGGGTTGCGTCGGCGGGGGTTTCGCCCGCTTGGGCGAGGCGCCGGCGGGCGCGTTCGCGGGGGGATGCGGAGATGAAGAATTTGTGGGGTGTTTCGGGAAAGACGACGGTGCCGATGTCGCGTCCTTCGGCGACGACGGTGCCGAATTTGCGGGTTTCGCGCTGGCGTTCGACCAGCCAGGAGCGGACTTCGGGGATGCGGGCGACGTAGCTGACGTTGTCGGCCACCCGGTGACTGCGCAGGTCGGAGGCGGCGACGGGTTGCCTGTTCAATTGAACTTCAATTTCGCCTGCGTTGTTGAGGGCGAAGTGCAGGTCCAGGCCGGGTAGAAGATCGCGGACGGCGGCGGGGTCTTCGGCGGGATCGATTTGGTGTTCGAGGGCCACGAGGGTCACGGCGCGATAGAGTTCACCGGTGCTGATGTAGAATGCGTTCAGACGGCCGGCGACGAGCTTGGCGACGGTGGTTTTCCCGGAGGCCGCGGGGCCGTCGATGGCGATGGGATGACGGGTCATGTCACGCCACCTTGACTTTTACGACCAGTTTGTGGAGCAGTCCGGCGCCGATCATGGGTTGATGGGCGTCGGTCGGCAGGAAGAGGGCGAACTGACGGGGAACCAGTTTGATCCACGTCTCCGGAGTGTCGGCGAAGAATTGAATGTCGCCCTGCTGGTCGTAGGTTTGGGGTTGCGTGCAGTCGGCGAGTGGTTTCCAGCCGATGCTTTCCTTGCCGGCCAGCAGGATTTGGATGTCGAGGTATTTCCGATGGACTTCGAGCTGTGCGTCGTGCGGCGCTTTGCCGGGATCGCGGATGACCATGGCGTAGAGGTCGTCGCCGCGTATGTCGCAGCGTCCGGTTTCGAGAAGTTCGAGATCGGCTTCGGCCAGAAAGCGCAGGACGGTTTCGGCCTGGGGGATGAAGGGGCTGTAGTCGGCGAGTTTGTCAAGCGCATCGAGGATCATGCGGCTGTACTCCCGTAGTTCATGTGTTGCATTTCGGTGTGGATGTGGCGCAGGACATTTTCGGTGTCCTCCCAGCCGAGACAGGCGTCGGTGATGGACCGCCCCGGTTCCGGGGGATTGTCCGAGGAGGTGTCCAGGGGCTGACTGCCGGGGAGGAGGTTGCTTTCGATCATCAGGCCGACGATATTGCTTTGTCCTTCAGCCATTTGGGCGAGGACATTGTCGGCGACTTGCACCTGCTTTTCGGGAATTTTGCGGGAATTGGCGTGGCTGCAGTCGACGACGATGTTGGGCTCGAGGCCGTTTTTGCGCATGACTTCGCTGGTGAAGGCAATGTGTTCGGAGGAGTAGTTGGGTTGTTGGGCGCCGCCTCTGAGGACCAGGTGTCCGAAGGCGTTTCCGCGGGTGCGGAACAGTCCGACGTGGCCGTCCTCCTGGATGCCGATGAAGGTGTGGGGCGAGCGTGCGGTGCGCACGGCTTCGACGGCGGTTTGGACCAGGCCGTCGGTGGCGTTTTTGAATCCGATGGGCATGGACAGGCCGCTGGCCATTTGCCGATGGGTCTGGGATTCGGTGGTGCGCGCGCCGATGGCGGCCCATGAGATCAGGTCGGTGATGTATTGTGGTACGATGGGCTCGAGCAGTTCGGTGGCCGCGGGCACGCCGAGTTCGACAATGTCGCGCAGAATGTCGCGCGCCTGATGCAAGCCTTTTTCGATGTGCCCGGAATCGTCCAGATCGGGATCGTAGATGAGACCTTTCCAGCCCAGACTGGTCCGGGGTTTTTCGAAGTAGACGCGCATGATCGGAACCACACGGTCCGCGATGTCCGCAGAGAGTTCGCGCAAACGGCGGGCGAACTCGAGCGCAGCTTCCCGGTCGTGAATGGAACAGGGACCGACGATGACGAACAGACGCCGGTCGTCGCGCCGCAGCAGGATGTTCTCGATGCTGGACCGCCCAGCAACGGTGACGTCGGCCGCGGCCGACGTCAGCGGCAGGGCGGCGCGCAGCTCGGCCGGAGAAATGAGGCGCTGGGTGGAGTGGATATTGAGATTGTCGGTTTGAAGAGTCATAATTAAAACGATACCGAGATGTCGCCTTTCATTTTTATGGGTTCGGGGACCAGGACCAGACCGGAATCCGTCGACCAGTCCCGCTCCCAGGTTCTCAGCAGCAGCGGATCGGTGTCTCCGCCCCAGGGATTCATGTCCACGAGCATGATTTCGCCGTCCGAGGTGATGTAAATGTCGACGACGATGTTTTCCGCAGGCAGGCGGGCGGCGATGCGGTCGATGAGTTTGTGGGTTTTGCTGAGAATTTCACGCTCGCGTTTGACGATTCCCGGCAGGTGTCGGTCAAGATGATACTGCGAGATGGCGACGGGTTTTCGGTGGTGAACGAAGACGCGAAACTCGCGTGCCTTGTCCATGCGTCGGTAGGGGCGGACGATTAGCAGGTTGGTTTGCTCGTTTTGCAGAACTGTGCGGACTTTTTCGCTTTCGGCGAGCAGCCGCCAGGCGGTGCGTCCGAAGGTGACCCATTTACCGGGACTATAGCGCGGGCTGTCGGTGGGCGCGCACAGATCGGTGCCGACAAAGCCGGTGCCGAATACCGCTTTGATGGCTTTCTGCAGGCGGGCGGACAGCTGTTTTGCGGTTGCGGAGGCGTCATCCTGCTCGATCAGGCTGCGTTTTTCCTCGCCGTCGAGTACGAGAAAGACGGTGGGGAAGGAAAGTTCGCCCAGTTTTGTGTACCATTCGGAGATGCCGATCACGGTTTTTGCGTCCTGCTGATTGCGTTCGGAATCCGTGACAATAAGCGGAGGGTCAACGGACATTCCATGGATTAGGCTTTCGGAGGGTACTATAGCTGGCTTGTGACGCTTCGGTCGGCAACTTGATGAATTGCCGCCGGATCGGAGGGCAGATTCGCGCTTTCCGGCGGCCCGGTTTGCACCAACATTATCTGGTCGGCGCCGTGCAGCGAGTTCAGAAAGGCCAAACGCCGCTCGGCGTCCAAATCGCCCAGCACGTCGTCGATCAGCAGCAGAATGGGTCGTTGTCCCGTATACACCTGATTGACCAGGTGCAGACTGGCCAGTTTGAGTAGAATGCCGCTGAGACGGCGCTCGCCCTGGGAGCCGTAGGTGGTCACGCTGCGCGCTTCGAACCAGACGGCAAGATCGTCGCGATGAGGTCCGGTGGTCGTGCATCCCTGGCGCGTGTCCCGTTCCCAGTTGCGGTCGATATGGTGTTTGAGTTCCTGTGCGGCTTCCTCATCGTTGTCGGTTTGAATTCGGCAGTTGGGTTTGTATTCGATGCGCACGGCGGAGGCGGACTTGTCGCCGATATCGGGGGCATGGACGGCGAGCATATCGTTAATTTGAATGGCCAATTGGGAGCGGGCGCGCCCGATGGCGGCGCCGTGCCGCGCCAGGATGCCGGCAAATGCGGATGCGGCGGCCGCATCCGGGGACTGACCGCGTCGAAACAGGGCGTTGCGCGAGCGCAACGCTTCGCGGTAGGCGGCCAGATGAACCAGATGCTGATGGTCCAATTGCGTCAGCAGCATGTCCATGAACTGGCGGCGTCGGCCGGGTGCGCCCGCAATGAGGTCAACGTCTTCGGGAACCAAAGCGATGCAGACAAAGGCGTTGATGAAATCGCTGGCACGGCGGATATCCTGGCCGTTGCGCCGCAGGGCCTTGTCCCTGCCCATACGGATGAACAGCCGGTCGCCGTCCGAGGAACTTTCGGGGTCGACCAGCCGAACGGCAATCTCAAAGCATTCCGCACCTTCCCGCACCATTTCGGCAACCAGGGAGGTTCGAAACGAGCGCAGGAACGCGGCGAAATGCAGTGCTTCGAGAATGCTGGTCTTGCCCTGCCCGTTTCGTCCCCATACCAGGTGCAGCCCCGGCTTTTGCAGGCGCACGGCAACCTGCTGGAATCCGCGGAAGTCGCGGAGGGTGAGTTCGCTTACCAAGGGCATTCACGGACTCTGTTTTTCACGGATTCGGAGGATCAATCATGCAGCGGCATGATGATGCAGAGGAATCCTTCGTCACCGGAGATTTGAATGGGGCTGAACTGATCGTTGATCTGGATGATCGTCTGGTCGGCGTTCATGTGCCGAAGCGGTTCGGAGATGAACACGGGGTTAAGCACCAGAGTTACGGGACTGCCCTCGAAGGACACGTTCATGGGTTCCTTGCTTTCACCGAATTCCGGGCTCGAGGCACTCACGGTGAGAGTCGATTCCTCAAGGTCGAGGGATACGGTTCCGCTGTCGTCGAGCACGGTTCCGACACGGGACAGAACGCTCATGAATTCCTCGCGTGGAACAACGGCGGACATCGCAAACGTTTCCGGAATGACTTGCCGGTAGTTGGGATACGCTCCTTCGATCAATTTGCTGATGATGCGCGTGGCGCCGAACTGAAAGCTGACGCGGGCTTCGGAGACGACCACGCTGACTTCGCCCTGGGTACCCATGTTGCGCTGCAGTTCGCTAACCGGTTTCGGGGGCAGGATAACATCGCCGTCGCTCTCCACTTTATCGTTGAGCGTGGTTTCGACCAGGGCCAGCCGGCGTCCGTCCGTGGCTGCGGAGGTGAGCACACCCTCGCGCAGACTGAGCAGAATACCGGTGAGTACGCGGCGGGCTTCCTCGGTGCTGGCGGCGTAGGCGACGCGTTCGATGGCGCGGCGCAGGTCGGCTGCGGGCATGGAGAACTGCCAATTGGCTTCGAGTTCCTCCTCGCGGGGAAATTCATCCGAACTGAGACCGGAAATGCGGAAGAACGCCTGTCCGCACGAAATGGTGGTGTGAAATGCTTCGTCGGTGCTCATCTGAACGGTTCCGGTCGGCAGAGCTCCGACGATTTGGCCGAACTTTTTGGCCGGCAAGGTCGTTTCCCCCGGTTCCTCGACAATGGCTTCCACCGAGGTGCTCACGGACACCTCCAAATCCGTAGTGGTCAGTTTGAGCTGATCCTCCGCGGCTTCCAGCAGGACGTTGGCCAGCACGGGCAGGGTTGTCTTGGAACTAACAACGTTAAGTACACGTCGAATTCCCTCTACAAGCGCATCGCGTTCCACAGTGCATTTCATCGAATACCTCCTCGGTTGACAGGTTAAACCATAGTGGTGTTTCTTATTTTAAACAAAATTAATCGTATTAATATGGGGTGTTGATATGTTTACGGACGCCCCAACCACCGATGTTCACACTCGCACTCTCGATACCGCCTGTGGTTGAAAACTCTATCGGAACCGTGTGCGGAACCTGTGAGCATCCGCAAATGATTGCGTTGCTCACAGGTTGTCAACACGGCCGCTAACATACTGTGCACAATGCATCCCTGCAACAATGATCTAACCCTATGCCCACAGAATTTGGTTGGATTGCTTACGTACTGCGGCCACCTGCCTGTCGCGATGCGACGCAGACAGGTCCTGGGTGCGGAGAACTTCACAACAGGCAGGGATGCCCGTTGATGCTAAAGCCATTGCCAACTCAACTGACCGGATCCAACCAAATTCTGTGGACATAGATCGAACCACGTCGGGTGTCTCTCCATCGGGAGACGCGGAATTTTCCCAGGACACGCGGGGGTCTTAGCATCCGGAACCTCAACTCGACAGGACTCTCCAGGGTCGATAGCTTGCGCGGGGTGTCTGGAGAGGGAACGAGTTCTCTTGAGTCCCGCACGCGCTCGAACGAACGTGGGGATGGTTGCACCGGTGAACGCAAATCCAGTGCGGAAATTCCTGACGCTTTGACCGGGGCGAACGAGGCAGTATGGTTTGAGTTTGTCGGCGGCTCGGCATCAACAAGTGAATACGTCGGCCTGAAAACCAGGACCTGCGGAGATTTTTGGCGGGCAAATCCGATTTTTTGCAAGCGGTTGACACGCGCGGTTCCAACGGTTATACGTAGGCGTTGGTTCAAGCCGCATCTCCAACCTTGATGGTTCGGGACATTGTATGACACGAGATCGGACAGCATCGGAGACTGAAAAACCGTGGATGTTAGTGATGAACTGATTATCGAATTGCTGGTCAATCGGTTGCTTGTGACTGAGGAACAAGCTCAGCAAGCTCGAGAAAAAGCGGAAGACGCCAACAAATCGGTTGTCGACTGTTTGATTGAAGACGAAATCATCACGGAAGAGCAGTTGATGATGGTGTTCTCTTCCGAGTACGGAATGGACACCTTCGATTTCACCGATTATAAAATTCCGCAGGACGTGTTGGACGAGCTGCCCGGGGACATTGCCAAGCGCTATCGGGTGGTGCCGGTAATGCGCAGCGGCGGGGCACTGATTGTGGCGTTGGCTGATCCCACCAATCTGGAAACGCTGGATTCGCTGCGCTACATCCTCAAGACTGATGTGGACGCGGTGATTGCCCCGCGCGCGCAGATTCAGCAGATGATAAGCCGACATTACGGGGATACCGAGGAAAGCGTACAGGATTTTCTGGGCGACCTCACAGAGGGAACTGTGGATGTGCAGTCGGGGACGCTGACCGGCACCGGCTTCAATCCGGAGGAGGATGAACTGACCGAAGACGATGCACCAATCATTCGCCTGGTGTCTTTGATCATTATGGAAGGCTTTCGCATGGGGGCATCCGACATTCACTTGGAGCCGCTCGAAAAGCGCTTTCGCGTGCGCTACCGGGTCGACGGTGTACTGCAGGAAGTGGAGAATCCGCCGAAATATCTGCAGAACAACATCATCAGCCGTGTCAAAATCATGTCGAAAATGGACATTTCCGAACACCGAATGCCGCAGGATGGGCGGATTCGCTTGACCGCACTCGGCAAGGAAATCGACCTGCGCGTGAGCTGCGTGCCCACCAGCCACGGCGAATCCATTGTCATGCGTATTTTGGACAAAAGCAGTGTGATGATCGGCATTCCGGAGATGGGATTCTTCGCGGACGACGAGGAGTTGATCCGACGGGTGCTGCGGTTCCCCGACGGAATTTTCCTGGTCACCGGGCCGACCGGATCGGGAAAAACCACCTCGCTGTACGGATTTCTGAACACCATGAACGATCCTTCGCGCAAAATCATTACGGCCGAAGACCCGGTCGAGTACGAATTGGCCGGCATTAACCAGGTACAGGTGAGTTCTGACATCAATTTCACATTTGCTCATGCCTTGCGCGCCATGCTGCGTCAGGCACCCAACGTCATCATGGTTGGTGAGATTCGCGACTTGGAGACGGCGGAGATCGCCATCAACGCCGCTCTTACCGGACATCTGGTGTTCAGCACGTTGCACACCAACGATGCGCCCAGTGCGGTGACGCGGCTCATGGATATGGGAGTCAAACCGTTCCTGGTCGCCTCGGGAATTCGCGCCATCATGGCACAGCGGCTTTTGCGGCGTGTCTGCAAAAACTGTGCCGAACCGGTCGAGCCCACCGAAGAGGAGTTGACCTTCCTGCACTTGGACCCGGACTACTTCAGCAATGCCTCCCTGTACAAAGGCAAGGGGTGCTCGGAGTGCGTCAATGGGTACAAGGGACGGGTGGGCATTTTTGAAATATTTCTGTTGGATGAAAGCATCCAATCACTGATTTACGAACGCGCATCCGCCACGTCGGTTCGCGAACGCGCCCGCACCTTGGGGATGCGTACCCTGCGCGAGGACGGTTTGCGCAAAGCCGCCTCCGGAATGACCACGCTGGAGGAAGTGATTCGCATAACCGCCACCGATGAACCAATATAGGCGCTGCCATCGGCCAACGCCAAGAGGAAAACGGTACCATGCCAGAATACGAACTCGACTCCGACAGCAGTGTCATCTGGCATTTGCTGCTCGACAACAACGAAGCCACTGAAGACCAGCTCCAGGAAGTGTACCAGGAGCATGAGCGCACTGGAAAACCGTTCACCACGGTCCTCTACAATTACGGTGTGATCAAAGAGAGCCGACTGCTCGAGCTGATCGCCGAAAACATCGGCAGCGAAGTGGTCGACATCAAATCCTTCGACATTCCCAAACCACTCATCGACAAGGTGGGATACTCGATCGCGCGCATGTATCGCGTCGTTCCGTTGTATGAGGAGGACGAAGTGCTGGTGCTCGCCGCGCACGATCCCATGAATTACCGCATGCAGGATGAGCTGCACTATGTGCTCGACCAGGAATGCCGCATCGTGGTCGCTCCCCCTTCGGACATTGACGAGGCACTTGATCATTTCTATCCTGAGGACCAGGATATGGAATCGATCAGTGCGGTGCTTGACGAAATCGGCTCCAGTAGTGATATGCAAAATCTCGAGGAAGATGCCGAGGCGGCGGCGGATTTGGAGGCCATGGCCAGCAATGCCCCCATCGTCCGGTTCGTCGACGTGATTCTCTACCAGGCCGTCAAAGACCGCGCCAGTGACATTCACTTCGAGCCGTTCGCCGATGAGTTTCGAATTCGCTACCGCATCGACGGTGCGCTCTACGAAATGTCGCCGCCGCCGAAGCATTTGGCCGTACCCGTGATCAGCCGCCTGAAGGTGATCAGCAACCTCAATATTGCCGAGCGGCGCCATCCCCAGGATGGCCGGATCGAGCTGCGCGTCGCGGGTCGGCCCATTGATTTGCGCGTATCCACGCTGCCAACTCAGTATGGCGAAAGTGTCGTTCTGCGGGTGCTCGACCGCAGTGTCGTGAACCTGGATTTGGACAATTTGGGAATCGGCGAGGAGTTGGTGCGCGACCTGCGCGAAATCATCCACCGTCCCAACGGCATTGTCATCGTTACCGGACCGACCGGTTCGGGAAAAACCACCACGCTGTATTCCGCCCTGCGTGAACTCAATCAGATCGGCGACAAGCTGCTGACTCTCGAGGATCCGGTCGAGTATGATCTCGAAGGAATCATGCAGGTGCAGGTGAATCCCACAGTCCAAATGACCTTCGCCAACGGTTTGCGCGCCTTCCTGCGCCAGGATCCGGACCGCATCATGGTCGGTGAGATGCGCGACCTAGAAACCGCGATGATGGCCGTGCAGGCCTCGCTCACCGGTCACTTGGTGTTGACGACGCTGCACACCAACGACTCCGCCGGCGCCATCACCCGCCTCATTGACATGGGCGTCGCCCCCTTTCGAATCAGCTCCACACTCGCCGGCGTGGTCGGACAGCGCTTGATTCGACGCATCTGCACCAACTGCAGAACGGCCTATGATCCCACCGACGACGAACTGAAGCTGCTCGGCATCAGCCGAGACGATATCGGCGATCGGAAATTCCACTACGGAAAAGGCTGCGAGGAATGCAACAGCGGCTACAGCGGACGAGTCGGAATCTTCGAACTGCTGAAAATCTCCACGGAGATCGCCGAAATGATCAATGCCGAAGTTCCCACTGGCGAGATTCGCAACAAAGGCATCGAGCAAGGAATGCGCACCATGCGCGAAAACGGCATACGCGCCATCCTCGACGGCACATCCACCGTCGAGGAAGTGCTCGCCTATACCTAACATAAGGAAACGAATCCATGCCATCCGTTGAAATGCACGAATTGCTCCAGCTCGTCGTCGACGAGGGGGCAAGCGATATCCATCTTGCCGTCGGTTCGTCCCCCGTGCTGCGGATTCACGGCGGCATGAACCCGCTCGACACCGATTTGCTCACTCCGGCCGACACCGAACGGCTGATGAAAGCCATCACGTCCGAGGAGAATCAGGAGAAGTTGCGCCGCGAGGGCGGCACGGATTTCGGCTTCGCATTCGAGGACCAAGCTCGGTTCCGAGTCAGCATTTTCCGTCAGAAAGGTGTCATAGGCCTGGTTTTGCGCACGATTCCGAACGAATTGCTGACCCTCGAGGAGATTGGGCTGCCTGCGGCGATCAAGGACATTCTGTTTCGACCGCGCGGCTTGGTCTTGGTCACGGGGCCGACCGGCAGCGGCAAAAGCACCACCCTGGCCTCCATGATCGACATCATCAACCAGCAGCGCGACTGTCACGTGATCACTGTGGAGGACCCCATCGAGTTCTATCACGAACACAAAAAGAGTGTCATCACCCAGCGCGAGGTGGGCACGGACGTACCCAGCTTCTCCGAAGCGCTTCGGCGTGCGCTGCGCCAGGATCCCGACGTGGTGCTGGTCGGGGAAATGCGCGACCTGGAAACCATTTCCGCAGCCATCACCGCCGCCGAAACCGGTCATCTGGTGTTCGGCACCCTGCATACCACCGGCGCCGCCGAGACGGTGGACCGCATCGTGGATGCGTTCCCCACCAACCAGCAGGAGCAGGTTCGTTCCCAGCTTGCCGGGGGACTGATTTGTGTGCTGTCCCAGGTGCTGTTGCCGCGCATCGACAAGCCCGGCCGCATCGCCGCCTTCGAAATCATGCTCCGCACCCAGTCGATCGCAGCACTCATCCGCGACAACAAAACTTTCCGCATCACCTCCGATATTCAGACGGGCACCAAGTACGGTATGAATACCCTCGACACGCACCTGACCTCCCTCTACCAGGCCGGTAAAATTTCCTACGGCGAAATGATCACTAAAACCAAGGACCCAGAGTCCGTCATTCAAAAACTGCAGGGCGGCGGCAACGCCAAACGGCGCTAAGGAGACATTGGCATGCCAAGATTCAGTTATACCGCAATGGATGGGCAGGGAAAGGAAAAGAAGGGAACCATCGAGGCCGAAAACGAGCAGCAGGCCGCCCAAAAACTCAAGCAGGGAGACCTCTATCCCACCAACATTGCCCCCGAGAAGCGCTCGGCCAAGCAGGGCGGTGGAACGATGTCCGGCACGAAGGCCAAAAAATCCGCCAAGGGGGGCGGCCTCGGCAGCATCACCATCGGAACGCCCAAAATCAAAACCAAGGTGCTCAGCACCTTCACCCGACAACTCGCCACCCTCCTCGACGCCGGGTTGCCCCTGGTGCGAGCGCTCAGAACACTCGAAAAACAGGCGCGCAAAGATCCCGTGCTCAACCGCATTGTCGGCGACCTCGCCGACAGCGTCGAGGGCGGCAACAATTTCTCCGAAGCCTTGGCCGGACACCCCAAATCCTTCTCCAAGCTCTACGTCAGCATGGTCCGCGCCGGTGAAGCCTCCGGAGCGCTCGAAACCGTGCTCAACCGCCTCGCCGAATTCCTCGAGAAGGCCCAGCAAATCGCCGGCAAAGTCAAATCCGCGCTGACCTACCCGGTCGTCGTGCTGGTCATCGCTCTGACGATCACCGGCGGACTGATGGTCACCATCGTGCCCAAATTCGGCAAGATCTTCGAGGACATGCTCGGCGAGGACGAGGGCCTGCCGGGCCTGACCCAGGCCGTGCTCAACCTCAGCGAACTCATGCAGCATCATTTTCTGGCCTCTGCCGGCGTGATCGTTTTGCTTGTGGTTGCCCTCAAGATGCTCAAAAAAACCCGCGGCGGTTCGTTTGCTGTCGACTACCTCAAAGTCAAGCTTCCGCCCTTCAACGGCTTGATCATCCGTTCCGTGGTTGCTCGGTTCTGTCGAACTCTGGGAACGCTGATGCAATCCGGAGTGGCCGTGCTGCAGGCGCTGCAGATCGTGCGGGACACTGCGGACAACGAAGTCATCGCGCGCGCCATCCAGACCGTGCACGACGCCGTCAAGGAGGGTGAAAACATGAGTCGGCCGCTCGAAGCCGCCGGCATTTTTCCCGGCATGGTCGTCAGCATGATCGAAGTGGGCGAGGAAACCGGCGCGCTGCCGGAGATGCTCAACCGGGTCGCCGACATCTACGAGGAGGAGGTCGACCGGGCCGTCGAGGCGCTGACCTCCCTGATCGAACCCATCATGATCGTCATGCTCGCCGGCATCATCGGCACGATCGTCATCGCGTTGTTCCTGCCCCTGATCAAACTGATCGACCGCATCGGCGGCTGATCCGCAACGCCTATGCACGGACAATCGGGAACCCACAGCTCCAAAACGCATCCAAAACGGCATGAAACAGGTTGACGACATGAATAATGCCCCTATATTCCGCTCGTTTGTTGAATATACTGTGGCGAATGGAACGCATCCGGCAGGTTCGGATCCGGAAAGACCGCTGGCGAGCGTCGACCACAGCAATGCACCGGGGTGTGGCTCAGCCTGGTTAGAGCGCTACGTTCGGGACGTAGAAGTCGGAGGTTCGAATCCTCTCACCCCGACCATTTCGTTGATTAACTCAACGGACCGGAGGGCAAACATGCCGAAAACCAAACCTGCGGCTTACAGTTGCCAAGCCTATATCGCGGCACTGCTGCTTGTTCTCACCTTCCTGTTTGCGGTGCCGCATTCCGCCCAGGCCGCCGATCAGTATCAATTGGGCATGAAACTGACCGACCGGCTCATGAGCGCGGAAATCTATGACTATGCCCTGCTCAACGTCGAGCAGATGCTCGCCCAATTCCCCGACCGCCGGGAAGCCGTTAAAATCCGCAAGGCGGAAATCCTTCACAAACTGGGCAAACGGCAGGAAGCGACTGCGTTGCTCGATGAAATTCCCGACGACTCGCGGTATCACTACGACGCTGTCCGCGTCAAAGCCCTTCTCTCCGTTCAAACCGGCAACGCTCAAAAAGCAATCAAACTGTTCGAGAAGTATTTCAACAATGTGCCCGAACCCGACAAGGACGCCCGCGCGGCGCGCTCCCACTACGTCGCCACACTCCAGCAGTTTGCCGCCGTGCTCATGCGTGAAAACGATGCCCGCGCCGCCAATGTCCTGAAAAAAATTCAGAAGATGAGCGCCGGCGGCGCCGAAACCGATGAAACCAACCGCCAGGGACGATACTTTCAGGCGAAGCTCACGCTCGATGCCCAACCCGACAACGATCCCGACACCGCCGCCGTCAAGGAAGTCCTCGAAGAACTCGCCAACCTTAAATACGGCGATGACCTCATCGCCGCGCTCAGCTACGTCCAGCGGGTCCGAGCCCTCCTTTTGCTCGACCGCACCGAGGACGCTCTCAAACTGATCGACAACAGCAAAAACTATCTGGCCCAGTTTGATCGGGCCATGCGCAAACAGGGAGAGCCCGACGCCTCACCGATGGTCGGATTCTTCTACTACTGGGGACGAGCCCTCACCGACAAGGCGCTCAAAGCACGCTCCGAGGGCGATGACGCCAAAGCCCAGGAATATCTCCTTGCCGGTCTCAAACGATGCCGGGCGGTCACAAAAAATTACCCCGACGCTGATGAGTATCCCGCCAAGGCAACCGTCCTTTTCGAAAACATCAGGAACGTTCTGGAAAGTCAGTACGACTTGAAAATCGAAGTCGAGGACAACGGCGGAACCGCTCTGCTGGAAAGCAAGCTCGAGGAAGGCGACGCCTTCCTGCAGGACGGCAATTACGCCAAGGCCGCCGAAATCTTTCTTGAGGGAATTCAAAGCGCACCCCTGGGCGACAAGGTGCCGCAAGCGGGCGTCCGCTTGGCTGTTTGCCTGGCTCAGACGGACAGACTGCTCGAAGCCCAGGCTGTCTGCATGTACTTGCGCGACCTGTTTCCCGAGTCTTCCGAAACTGTGGACTCCTTCCTTAAGATCGGCAGTTTTCTCTACAAGAAAAGTCGCTCCGCCACCGGCGAGGAAGCGGAGCGCGCCATGGAGGAAGCAGTCCTCATGTGGGGCAATTTCCTCGATCTTGATCCGACCCACACCAAGGGACAGGACATCGCCTTCGCCATCGCCGAGCACATCTACAGCAAAGCAAAGGAAGCCGCTGCCGAAAGCCGGGAAATCAACGAACCCGAAAAGAAAAAGGAGCAGCAGGAAAAAGCTTTTGAAATCTATCGCGAGGCCATCCCCAAATATGAATTTCTGGTCCAGAACTACGGCAACCTCAACCGCGGAATCAGAGCGCTCTACAAACTCGGCTGGATATATTACACGCTCGAAGACTATGATACCGCAATCCGCTACTTTCAGGACTACAGCACCAAGGAGACTCAGGAAAAATACGGCGATGATATCGTCGAAGCCAAATTCCGGGTCGGCGAAATTCTCCTCCAGCAGCAGGACAAGCCAATGGAGGCGCTCGCGCATTTCAACGAGTTGATCACTTGGTGCGAGGAAGGAAGAGAATCCGTCGATCCAGGCTCCAAAACCGTCAGACAACGAAAAGTCGATTCCGCCAGTTACCTCGCATGGTGCTACGACTTCCAGGCTGAAACCTTCCGCAGCAAACTGAATGAGTTCGATGACCGCATCGACGACAAGCGGGACCGCATCAAACAGCTGAATGAAAAAATTGTCGGCTGGAGGAAAACCATTGGCGACGCCACTGAACGCATCCGGGAAGCCGAAGAGCAATACGAGGATTTTCGGCAGTCTATGACGGGACAAACCGTGTACGAGAAAAATCCGGACCAGGAGACCGGCGCCGACAACGCGGAAGACGAAATCGACTCGGAAGTCCAGGAAAAGGAACGCCAAATCCAAGCCGTGCAGGCGCGCGAACGCCGGCAACGGGAACGGCAAAATCTGCTCAATCAACTTCAGGGCGCCAAGCTTGATTTCGAACGACGCATTGAAACGGCGGTCGATGAACTCGAGACCGCGCGCGCCAACTTGGAAGAGGCTCGAACCGGCTTGAACCAGGCGCGGACCCGAGAGGAGGAACTCCGCACCCAAATCGAAAATCTGGAGGACGAGCTGCGCGCCAAAACCGCCGCCATCCGGACGGCCCGCAAAAATCGCCAGGACCTCGAGCAGCAGCTTGCCGTGCTCCAGGACGAGCTGACTGTCGTCAAGGAACGCACCGACGCCCGCGAGCGAGCGGTGCGCCAAAAAGCCCGGCGCGAAAAAGCCGAACTTGACCAAAAGGTCAAAAACATACGGGAGCAACTTCAGGCGGCGCTCGAAAAAGAGCAGCAAGTCGCTGCCGACGAGGATGTCGCCGAACGCGACCGCATGAGCGAGCAACTCGCATCCATGAAACAAGAACGCAACGACATCGCCGACAAGGTGAGTGAACTCGACCGCAAAGTGAAGCGCTTGGAGGCGAAAACAGACATCCATGAGGCCGCTCGCGATGCCTTCACCGACGGATTGGAACTCAATGCCCTGCAGAGAGAAAAGTTCGACGCGGAAAGCGACGAGGAAATAGCCCGACTTCAGGCTGCAATCGACGAGCAACTCCCCGCGGTCCTCGAGCGGTTCGAGCAATGGACCAACAACATCACCAAACTTCAAGTCAAGCTTCAGGGATGGGCACAGAACGATATAGCTTCGGCGGAAAGCACCATCGAGGAACTCAAGGATGAAGTCGCCGACCTCGAGCAGCAAAAATCGCCCGTGTTCGACACGCTCAAGAAGTGGAAGCGCAAAGCCGCCGAACAATTCGAAGCCTTCCTTGCGGACCACCCCAACAATTCAACCCACTCGGCCAACAATATGTCCCGTCTCGGTGGTATTTATTTGGAATTCAATGAGTTCGATAAAGCTGTCGAATG
The DNA here is from genome assembly GCA_964604795.1 of uncultured Victivallales bacterium. Taxonomy (GTDB): domain Bacteria; phylum Verrucomicrobiota; class Lentisphaeria; order Oligosphaerales; family CAZSBQ01; genus CAZSBQ01. The sequence continues at coordinate 22,747 of CAZSBQ010000019.1, forward strand.
GCTTGAAAAGCTTCGCTCGCGATTTCCGGATTCCAAGGCGGGTAGGAAAGCCATGTTCGACCTGGGACGGGCGCTGTATGAAAATGGGCAGGACACACGAGCCGCCGATGTCTTCAGCCAGGCCATAATGGAGCCATCTGTGCAATCACGCGCAAATCTGACATACATCGCCAGAACCATGTTGGAGGCGGGCGATCCCGAACTTGCTCTCAAAGCCGCCGAGGAGCTGATTCGACGCAGCGAGGACGAAAACCACGAGGATTACGCGCAAATCCGGGGAAACCGGCGCGAAGCCGCCCTGTTCCGCGCGGGAACTGCGGCCCTGCAGGCAGACAAGTACCGCAAGGCTGAAGAACATATAACCACGCTCATCCGCGAAAACGAGCAAACCGGATATTTCTTTGACGCCATGTTTGTCCGCGCCGAAGCATACCGCAATCAGAACCCGCCGAATTATGAGGCCGCGTTGAAGGATTTGGGACAGATCACCTTGTATGCCGAGGATCCGCTGATCTCCAACAAGGCCGCTCTTCGACTTGGAAGGGTGCATCAGCTTCGCAACCAGGAAAAGGATTGGCAACGGGCCCTGAGCTTCTATCAGCAAATCGTCGAATTGGCCGATCCCGAAATTGAAGGTATGGACGAAATCATGGAAAAGGCGATGTACCGAAGCGCCCAAGTCTACACCGAACTCGAAGACGGTGAAGGTCAGCAGGAAATGTTCGATAAGTATCAGTCCATGTTCCCGAACGGCGAGTACCTGGATGAAATTCGCGCGTTGCCGCCCGTCGGAAACACCAGTGCCGCCGGCGACTGACCATTGGAACCATCCCTGAGAATAGGCATTCACCACAGCGCCATGCATTCATCAAAGCCACGGAGGCAAACAATGAAATCAACCCTGACCACTCTATCGTTTGTCCTGCTGTCGATCTTGCCCGTCGCCGCCTTTGCGCAGGGACGGCCGTTCGTCATCACCGGGGAAGGAAACCGCGTTTACGGATCGGAATTGAAGGCCGACGGGCAAGGAAATCTGACCCTAACCCTGGGGGAGGGGCGCGTGACCCGTCGCTTCAAGAAGGGAAACTACAAGGCCGCCTACGTGCCCCGACCCACTGAGGTGCGCAAGCTCCAGGCCGCCTTTTCCAAAGGGGAGTTCAAGTACATCGATCAGAACGCCGCCGATGTTCTGGAGGAATACGGATATCTCGGATGGGGCGACATGATCATGTATATTCAAGCCAAAGTCGCGCTCGACCGCCAAAAACCCCAACAGGCCCTCGAGTATCTCAGGCGCAGTCAGGACTATCCCGGCATCCACGACGTCCTCACCGCGCGGGCGCTCGCCGAAACCTATGTCGCTCTCGAGGACTACGACAAGGCCGAACGCCAGATCGAAAAGGTTCTCAACGAGGTCGACAACGAAGCCACCTTGGCCGAGATGTTTAACCTGAAGGGTGAAATGCGCGCCGCCCAGGACCGCAAGGAGGAAGCTGTGCTCGAGTACATGAAAACCGTTCTGCTCTTTGACAAAAAGACGACGGGCGGCAAGTATGAGCAGGCACGGGAAAAAATGGTCGAACTCATGAAGGACATGAATGACCGCCGTCACCAAAAATTCGAGAATCTGTAGCCCGAGTGTGGCCCGAAGCGCCGTCGAGACGGTGCCGAATATAGGCAAAACAAATCCGCCAAAACAGACAACCCCCCAAAAAACAACAAGAGGAAATGGTTATGATGACGACGAATTTTGCAACTCCGCTCTGGCGTGCATTGGCCGGCCTGACGCTTGTGGCGAGTCTTGCCATCCCCCACGCGACGTTCGCGCAGGAAGAGGAAACCGGACCGGGCGGCGCCCCAATCGTCGAGGATGCCGCCGCTGCCGCGGAGGCGGCCGAGGAAGCCGAAGCGGAACAGAGCACAACCGGATTGGGCGATATCCTCTACGGCGGCAGCATCATCAATCTGATCGTCTGGATTCTCATCTTCGCCACCTCCGCCGCAACAGTGGCGCTCATCGCCATTTCGCTGATGAACATCCAGCGCGACAAACTCATGCCGGATGAACTCGTGGATGGGGTGCGCAACAGTCTGGACGAGGGCGACTTAAACGCCGCCATGGAAACTTGCGAAGCCAATCCCGGGCCGCTCTCCAGTATCCTCATGGTTGGATTCGCCAACATTACCGAGGGCTACGAAGTCATCCAGGAAGCCGTCGCCTCCGGTGCGGAGATGGAGAACGAGAAACTCATGCAGCAGGTAAACTACCTGAATCTGTGTGGTCAGATTGCTCCGATGCTCGGACTGCTCGGAACCGTGCTCGGCATGGTTCGCGCCTTCGCCGGACTGGCCCAGGCCACCGGCGCCGCCAAATCCGCCGCCCTCGCATCCGCCATTTCGACCGCCCTGTGGACCACCGCCGTCGGTCTGCTCATCGCCGTGCCGGCCATCGTCGGCTACACGCTCATCCGCAACTACGCCACGCGCCTGATCCTCGAGATTGAAGCAACCGTGCTTGACCTCATCAAAGTGCTGCGCGGCGCCGAAGTCGAAGAAGAATAACCGCCGGAGGTCATCCCCATGCGGAGACAAACTGATGATTCCATCGAGACTCCGATCACGTCCATGATCGACGTGGTGTTCCTGCTGATCATCTTCTTCGTCGTCACCGCCTCCATCGACAAGGAGATTGTCGACGAGAGCATCCAGTTGGCGCGCGCCAAATACACCGATGCCGTCGAGAAGAAGGATCCGCGGACCATCACCATTAACGTCGACGAGGACGGAAGCATGAACATCAGCATGTGGCGCGTCAATCAGACGCAGCTGACCCAGCAGCTTCAGGCCGCCTACGCCAAGTACGGCAACTCCGTGCCGATTGTGATCCGCGGCGACCGCGACGCCCTCTATGAAAATGTCGAAAAGGTCATGGAAAGCGTAGGCAAGGCCGGACTCTGGCGAGTGCAGTTGTCCGCACGCTCGGTCAAAGGCCAGTAACTGCCCTGAGGCGGGACCAACCTGAACAGGATGAATCACTATGGCACTGAAGAAAAAAGGAAAAAAAGGCCAGGGTAGAATAGAGGTGCCAATGGCCTCGATGATCGATGTCGTTTTCCTGCTGCTGATTTACTTCATCGTCACTCACAAGGAGGAACTTTCCGAAGCTCACTTGGCGGTCAATCTTCCCTCGGGGGGCAGCACTCGGGAGGCGCCGGATGTCAGGCTCCTGGAGATTGCCGTGCGCCCCGGCGTGATTGCCCTGCGCGGCAAGGTTATGACCGAAGAACAGCTAAGAGAAACTCTGACTCGCTTCGGCGAGACCGATCCGGACCAGACCGTGCTCATCAAGGTGGACAGCAAGGCGAGCACGGGGCAGCTGGTCAGGGTGTTGGACATCTGCAATGAGGCAAACCTGACTCAGCTCAACGTCGTTTCACTTTAATAGTAAAGCGGGTCTCCCGGCCCGCCCGAGCTGAAATGCCGGCCGAGACGAGCGCCTTTGAACTAAGAACTATGCTCTCTCCCTTTCTGGACAGGGTCTAGCTCAAAACAGCGCCTCGGCAACAAATCTGCGCAGACCGGGTCAAATAAATAGGCTTTTTCCGAACGTTTTGTTCGTAAAGCGGCAGGAACATCAGCAGCAGGAGGTTCCAAAATGACCGAAGAATATACGCAAGATCACGAGGGTGAAGTCGGGCAGGAAGTGGATATTTTCGAGGAGTACGAAAGTATCCTCCGCGAATACAAACGACGGGAAATGATGCGCAATCTGACGGGGGTGGGGATATCCGTTCTGGTTCATGTCTTTCTGATCCTGATCGGATTCTATGTCATCGTCATCGATCAACCCCAGTCCGAAGCCAGCGTCACGGCCGAAACTGTCGAGATGGACATCAAGGAGATTCCTCCCAAACAGATGGAGGAACTCGAGCAACTCGAGCAGGAAGTCGAGCAGGTCGTGCCTACCGTCTCCAAACCGGAACCGACCGCCGAATCCGCCGAGCAGGTAGAGGACATCACCACGGATGTCGCCGCCGTCGATCAGGCCATCGACGTGAATGTCAATCTTACCTCCAGCGCCTACAACACATCCCTGAAAATGCCCAGCATGATGTCCGGGCGAAGCGGCGAGGGTCGGCGGGCCATCGGCAATGAATTCGGCATTGGCGGCGCCACGGAAAACGCCATCCTCAAGGCCTTGCGCTGGCTGAAGGAACATCAGGAGGAGGGCGGCTTCTGGATGAAGAAAAACAACGCCGAAGGCGATGCCATGAGCGGTCTTGCTCTTCTCGCCTTTCTAGCCCACGGGGATACCCCCTCCAACTCCGAGGAATTCGGCGTCACGGTGCAAAAAGCCATTGATTACCTGGTCCAACGTGTTGAAACAGTTGGTGCCCGGCACTTGGGAAGAGCCTACACACACGGGATTGTCGCCTATGCTCTCGCGGAAGCCTATGCCATGACGCGCCTGCCCGAAGTGGGATCGGCCGCCGAACAGGCACTGCAGGTGATCATCGACGGCCAACAGCCCGAAGGCGGCTTCGACTACCGCTACAAGAAAGGGGACCGCTGGGACCTTTCCGTGGCCAGCTGGCAGTTTCAGGCAATGAAGGCCGCCACCGTCGCCGGCATCGAAATGCCCGGTCTCACCGAGGCCAAAATCAAGGGTGTCGACTGGCTGAAAAACACGACCTATCGCAATGGGGCCTTCGGTTACTCCAGTCCCGGAGGCGGCCGTCTCAGCATGAGCGGCGCCGGTGCGACGGTGCTGCAATTGCTGAATGAAGGTGACAGCGAGGAGGTCCAGGCGACGCTCGAACAGCGCCTGATCCCCTATGATCCGAAATGGGGAAAGGTCAATCATTCCAGTGCCTACAGCTGGTACTACATGACCCAGGCGATCTTCCACGGCGGACGACGCCCCTTTAAGCAATACTTCCCCGCCTTCAGCAATATGCTCATCGCTCATCAGGCGGACGACGGGCACTGGACCGAGCCCGGCAAGGAAGATGAGGAAGGGTTGGGCAGAGACGTGTACATGAGCACCGCGATGAACTGCCTCAGCCTTCAGGTCGCATACCGCTACCTGCCAACCTACAAGGCTACAAGTCAGCGAACCGCCAGCAGAACCGGCGGACAAACAGACAGCGAATCGGACGACGACGAAGACATCTTCGATTTCGATGACGACGATCTCGGCATTCAAGTGAAGTAAACTTGGTATGACCCCATCTGAAATCCATTTGTCGACGAACCGCTTGGATTTTTCCCAGCCGGTGGGGTTGGCGTTGGGGGGTGGTGCGGCGCGAGGTTGGGCGCACGTCGGCGTGATCCGAGCGCTGGAGGAGGCCGGGCTAAGGGTTTGTGCGGTGGCCGGGACCAGCATCGGGGCGATGGTGGGCGCTTTTTATGCCGCAGGACGACTGGAGGCTCTAGCGGAGTTGGGCGGCGCGCTAAGCCGCATGGGTGTGGCTCGGCTGATGGATCCGACGGTGGGACGAGCCGGTTTGTTCAGCGGCGAAAAGGTCTGCGGTTTGCTCCGCGAGCAATTGCCCGGACGTGAAATCGAGTCTCTCCCCCTTCCCTTTGCGGCTGCTGCCGTGAATTTGTCGAGCGGCGAGGAGGTTATCTTTCGGACGGGGGATTTGGTTGCCGCCATCCGGGCCAGCATTTCCATACCGGGTGTTTTCGCTCCGATGCACCATGAAGGGCAACTGCTGGTTGACGGGGGGTTGGTTGATCCCCTTCCGGTGGGGATTGTCCGCAGCCTGGGTGCCAAGCAGGTGGTCGCGGTGGACCTCAATTTTGCCGACGAACGAATTCCCCGACCTTTGGATGTCGAGGATGATGACGACGCGGCGGAAAACCCGGGAGCATATCCGCAACAGCCGGGCAATGACGTATCGCCCCTCGAACAGGGGTTGAACCGACTCCGGAAACAGTGGCGCCGCACCAGACAAAGCCCAGGTATGTTCGATGTGCTGGCCTCCACAATGGTGATCATTGAACGCTCTCTGACCAACGCCAGGTTGACATGGGATGCCCCCGACCTGCTCATTCGCCCGGAAGCGGGCGCCTGTCGACTCATCGATTTTCACCGGGCCGACGAAATGATCGCCCAGGGATATGATGCCGCCAAAACCGCCCTGTCCACCATCCCGAATCCGTGAAAAACACATTGACGCAACTCAACCCCCGTATCATGGACCACCGACTGCATAAGTACCCACGGGCTGAAGCCCGTGCGAACACGTCCGGGCACCCTCGGGATGAAACGGAATATTGAGTCCACTCTAAAAAGTCGTTTTTCTCGATTCCGAAGGCCTGGAAGGCCTGTTTCATCGTAGCCCCGGGCAACGCCCGGGG
>CAZSBQ010000020.1:0-28442 GCA_964604795.1 uncultured Victivallales bacterium
CTTGTATCGCCGGTATTCCTCGGCCACCCAGCCGCGGAACTGCTCCAGGGACTCGCAGCGCAAGGCTTTGAACCGCTTGAGTGCCGGGTGGTCCGGCGGCCACTCCGGCAGGTTTCGGTGCGAGAGGAACTTTTGGTAGTCGCGCTGCAGTTCTTCGAGGCTGCCGCGCGATGTGCCGGTCAGTTTCAGTTCGATCTTCTTGGACGTGCCCGAATCGAGACTGCCCTCCTGCAGGTTCTGGCAGCCGCTGCGCGCCGCCTGCACCATCTGATCGTGCGTACGGCTGCGCGGGTCCACGAATTTGTCGCAGAACCGAACCGTCACGTCGTAGATCAAATCCGCCAGTTGCCAGGACTTCGTGTTCTGGTACCCGCCATGCTTCGGAATGAGCCCCCCGCCCGCCGTTCTGTCCTCCATTTTGTCCCCAGTCCGTGTCTGTCCGTGTTTGTCTGTGTCACTCATTCGGCTCTCTCCTTCACAATCTCTCCGCCTGTGGAACCCGCAGTTTCTCGGGCTTCTGTGGAGGTGCGGGTGCGAGAAACACGTTGGGAAAGAACACGGACAGACACGGACAAACACAGACATCGGACTCCGGCGACATGCCCGGGGTCGCTCGGGCGCTGCCTTTCGTCCGTGCCTGTCCGTGTCTCTTCCCGCATGTTCGTCCGTGCTCTTCATCCGATTCTATCCTCCTAAATCTTCTCCGCCTGCGGAACCCGCAGTTTCTCGGGCTTCTGTGGAGGTGCGGGTGCGAGAAACACGTTGGGAAAGAACACGGACAGACACGGACAAACACAGACTTCGGACTCCGGCGACATGGCCGGGGTCGCTCGGGCGCTGCCTTTCGTCCGTGCCTGTCCGTGTCTGTCCGTGTCTCTTCCCGCGTGTTCGTCCGTGTTCTTCATCCGATTCTATCCTCCAAAATCTTCTCCGCCTGCGGAACCCGCAGTTTCTCGGAAATCAGCTTCGGCAGCAGCGTGTCCCGGAGTCCGGCGAGGACGCGGGATTCTCGCTCGTTCATGGCGATAATGTGGTCGATGGGAGCAAGGAGCGCTTCCGCTTCGCGGACCACAGTGATCGGTGCATCTACAACCGGCATCTGGAGAAGAAACTTTTTGGTGACGGCTTTGTAAATCGTCCCGTCGCCGACCGAGTCTTCTTCAGCAAACATGTGTTTCAGCATGTACAGCGTATATGAGCAACATCCCTCTGGGTGGCGTGCCGCCGCCAAGCCACGCCCGATGACCATGCGGCGATCCGCAACGTTGATGCGACCGACCGGGGCGCGGACAGACAGAAGAACGTCGTTCGCCTCCGCAAGTCGTGATTCAAGCGTACAAAATACTCGATGGTCGGGGAAGCGCGACCCGTAATAGCGAACCCCTTGGTGGAACGGCAAACCGTTTCCGTCGTCATTGTAGTGCTTCGAGGGCGGAGACTGCCCCATCGTGATGTCTAGCATCTCGCCCAGGCATGTGGCCTCCCACCCCTCCGGCACGGGGCCGAGTTCGGAATCGGTGAATCGGTCGGGGAGTTGGACGAAGACCTCCTGGGGCATGCCGGGGAAGCCTGTTGCGCCGTCGGCCTTGGCCTTGACCGGCTCGAAGTCCACGAACCACGCCTTGAAGATCGCCCGCGCCATGTCCTCCAACACCCGATTCATCCGCCTGTTCAACTCGATCTTGTCATCCAGCGAGCCGAGGATTTCGGCGATGGCGCGTTGCTCCCCGATTGGTGGAGTGCATACATGGAAGGCCTTTGCTTCCGGGAAGTAGATCGTTTGGTGAGTAGTTCCGTGGGCGAATCGCAGAAAAGCATTGCTCTCAGCAAGCAGCACGTATTTCAGGAATCGATAGTCCACCCGGTCGGGTGAACAGACCCAGTTCACGAAGTCTTGGCTGGTGGCCATTGATCGTCCCATGACAACGACGTAGCCAACCGAAGCCGTTCTCGATAGGCAAACCGTGTTTGCGGGGAGTACTCGCGCCGAAGAGTTCTCGATACCTGCTTGGTTTGTGTGCTGGATCGTGTCGTGTATCTTGCAACCATGGTTCCCAGTAGCGTCCTTGATGCCTATCCACGGTATGTCCCCGTCCCACCATTCAGGATGGCGGCGGCTGGGCGTATGGCCGGTCTCAAGTCGAGCAAGATCGCTCAACCGCTGCCACTCCCATCCCGAAGGCGGCGGCCTGTCGGGCCTGCCAACCGCGAGAGCATAGTCGCCATCGATCTGCCCAGTAGTCGCGGGACGCCCTCCCGTCCTTGTAGCCCTACCATCACCCGCCATACCCCACCCCCTCCAGATTCGTTTTGATCCGGGTTTGGCCAGCGGCGAGACATGTCGATTTTGTGGCGTAATTTGAACACGTCTCGGCGATAGGTTCACGGCGTGTAAATGTTCGGTACCCGTTTATGATGAAAACCTTCATTGCTTCTGTCCCTCCGCGAAGTTACGGCCCCAGGCCGTCTTGCGATATTTCTGGTTTCTGGCGGTTGGGGCGTCGGGATGGGTCATTTCGATCAGTTCGGCGGCCAGAGCGGGCTGGAGGTAGGAGTATAGGAAGGTCGGACGATGCGACAGCCCGAGTTCGGCCATGATCTCTCTTGCCGACATCGGCGCGTTTCCCATCACGGCCAGCAATCGCGAAACTTGTTCGGTTTGTTGTTCGCTTGCTTGTTCGGTCTCGATGAGTTCCAGGAGGGCGTCCCGGATCATGGTCAGCATGAATTCAATGAACGGATTGCACTCGACCGCCTGGTTGCTGGCGTTGAGCGCCGCATAGTATTCGGCCTGGTGGTCGGCGGTCAGGGTTTCAACGGGCACACAGGTGAACAACGGGTTCCAGCGGCTGAGAATAAGCGTCTGCCAGAGACGCCCCATGCGCCCGTTGCCGTCCTGGAACGGATGGATAAACTCGAACTCGTAGTGAAACACGCAACTGGCGAGGAGAGGGTGTTCCTCCGTATTCTCAAGCCATGCGAGAAGGTCATTGACCAGCGAGGGGACGCGCTCGGCGGGCGGCGCGACATGGACCATTTCGTCGCCGCGCTGGATACCGGACCCGCCGGAACGGAAGCGGCCGGCTTCGTCGATCAATCCGGCCATGAGGATGCCGTGCGCGTCGAGGAGGTCCTCGCGGGAATACGGAGACCAGTCGGACATGCGCTCATAGGCGGCAAAGGCGTTGCGGACCTCCTGGATTTCGCGTGGCGACCCGAGCACGCGCTTTCCTTCCAGGATGGCGGTCACCTGTTCGGTGCTGAGCGTATTGCCCTCGATGGCTAGCGAGCCCTGGACACTGCGAACGCGATTGCCACGCCACAAATGAGGCGTCATCCGGCTTTGCTCGGCCCGCAATTGACCGAGTGCCTCGCCGATTTGCTCAATCAGCGCCAGCATCGCGCCGGTTGGAGTATACGGCGGTTTGTATGGTTCACCCGCCATAACCCACCCCTTCAGAGTGGTTTTTCCGATGCGCTTCAATGGTGTCATTTCGCCACGAGGGGGTGATTTTGCTGCGGAATTCGCAATGGGAAGTGGTCAGGAGCTTTCTTCACCATCTTGCTCTGGTGCTTGGTCTGCGCTTTGCGTTTGCTCGCCGTTGACTGGGCTCGGCTGTCGGTCGAAAACGGATTGTAGTCCGTCGATGTGTTCTGTAAGTTGGGGATGAATCGAGGACCACATGGGATCGAGAATGAAGTCGATGCCCTCGCGGCGCGCCATCTTCGCGGCAGGCACGAAATCGCTGTCGCCGGACACTAGGATGATCTGGTCCACCTGTCCCTTGAAGACCATCGAGGCGATGTCAAGACCGATGCGCATGTCCACTCCTTTTTGACGGGCGTCATAGCGCACGTCGTCCTCGGTCAGATCAGCGACGCCGCGCTGATTCTTGAGCAGGTCCTTGAGGGCGTTCGCCTTCAGTGTCCACCGGGCACTTCGGTGCGCAATGTAGCCCAACCGGAGGGCGACTTTGCGCTGTCGGCGCAGTTCGTCGTGTAATGCCAGACGCCAGAGCGCCGTCTTTGATTTTGAAAAGTCGATGGACTGCTTCGTCACGGGGTTATGAACTTTGTGCGACAGCGGCGGACAATCGTAGAAAAAGATGCGGTAGAGGGCCTCGGGGGGGCGCTTTTGGCGCGCCAAGTGGTCACGGGCCATGCGGCAAACCGCACCAGCCACCCGTTTGGGTGGGGCCTTGCCTTTCAGATGACGATAGCGTCGCAGGAAAAAATCACCATCGAACAGCACTGCGGTGGACATGTTTATCTCCCGGTTTGGGCAAGAAAAAACCCCTTGGGATCGGCTGCCCCGCCATGATGGAGAGCGGGAGCGTACTGCCAAGGGGTTGCTTTTCTAACGCTAAGACTAACCATATTGTCAATTGGTTCCAATGTCAAGACGTGCGGACCGAAAGAATATTCCGCCGACAATCCTGTATTTCTAGCCTCATATGCCATACCCCACCCCCTCCAGGTTCGCCTTAATCCGGTCTTGGAGCCGGTCGCTTTCGGGGTCGCTCAATCGGCCAGCGGCGGGACCTGTCGATTTCGCGGCGGAAATTGAACGCGTTCTCGCGATATGTTCACGGCGTGTACTTGTGCGGTGAACGTGTTGAGTCTCCGCGCAGAACTCGTCGGGTTGCCGATATGCACTGCCGCCGTGCATGTCGCAAGGACGTGCACTGTTGCTGGCTCTATTAGTGCAGCTGGGTGGTTGCATCGTGTTTCCGTTCACGCTTTGCTCAGCAGGTCGTAGAGGGCCGTGTTGAGGTAGATGAATTCTCTGCCATGCTTCTGTTTCTTCAGATATCCAGCCTTGACCAATTCACCGAGGTAATTGCTTGCGATATTTCTGGACGCGATTCCCTCTTCGACAAGGAACGCGATCTTGCAGTATGGCTGACGAAAGAGGAGTCCAATCAAGTCCTTGGAGTACACATTTGGGGGGAGGTCGCGGCGCGCCTGCTCAATGGTTTCATGCATGAGATCTCGGATCGCGCAAACTCGCTGTCGGGTGAAGTCCGCAGTCTCCTCAACGGCAGTGAGCATGTACAGGATCCAATCTTCCCACGCATCGTCTTCAGTAACGGCCCGAAGTGCGGCATAGTAGTCGGATCGGTGCTGGATGATGAAGCGACTCAGATAAAGAACTGGCTGATCGAGCAGTCCGTTCAACAGAAGAAAGAGGATATTGACGATGCGTCCGGTGCGCCCGTTCCCGTCGAAGAAGGGGTGAATGGCTTCAAACTGATAATGCACGAGAGCCATCTTTATCAATGGGTCCAGATCGGAGCTGTCGTGAATAAACTCCTCCAGTTCCCTGAGCATGTCCCGGATGACCCTTTCGCCTTCGGGCGGGGTGTAGACAGTTTCGCCCGTGACAGGGTTGACGATTGCTGTTCCAGGGACGTTGCGGACCCCTGCGTCCGTATTTGTGATGGTTTGAACGAGTTCGACGAACAGGTTCGTGGAAAGTACCCGGCGTTCGCCAAGTCGGATGTACCCGCGCCAGAGCGCCTCTCGGTAGCGCAAGACCTCCTTGGTTGCCGCGTCCACCGAGCCAGTGGTCGCCGTAAAGGCTCGAAACAGGGCATCGTTGGTGGTAACGATGTTCTCGATCTCGGAACTAGCCTTCGCCTCCTGTAGAACAAGGGAGTTGACGAGAACAGCCTGGTCGGGGATCGTCTGTCCGAGTCCTTTCAGTTCAGCCAGGGCTCGACCTGCGCCGATTGCCTTGCGCAGTACGGGTTTGGTCTCGAACTCCGCCGACGGTGGTAGCCGAGGCAGTTCGTTGTAGGGGCTACTGGGTCTAAAGGCCATAACCGACGCCCTCCAAATTCTTCTTGATCCGGTCTTGGAGCCGGTCGCTTTCAGCGAAGCATTCCTGCAATTCCGCCGTGAGGCGCTGCATCTTCTCGTTGAAGGGTTCCCCGCCTGCCTGCCGCGCCCGGCCTTCGGCGATGGCTTTCTTGACCCACCGGCGGCCGGCGGTCGTTTTCAGTTCCTTTTCTCGTGCCACAGCTTCTTCGCGACTGTGGAACTCCTCATAGTGCGGAATGTATCGGGGCCTATTCCGCTTCGTCCAATCAGCGCCCTTTCCAGAAAGGTGCTCCTCCCAACGCCGCCGGAGGTTGTCTGTATGTCCGATGTAGTAGCTGCCGCCTTCACACGCAATTACGTAGACGAAGTAAATTCCCGGCCGCGGCGCAGGCAGGTCGTCCTCTACTTCGGCGGCCCCGACGTAGCGGCCGGGGGTGAGGACGTAGCCGTGCTTCTCAATCTCGTCGAGGTCGACGGATTTACAGAAGCCGGGGATGTCCTCGTAGTCGCCCGCGTCGGTTTCCCCGCGCCAGGCGTGATAGGTGCGGGCAATCTTGCCAATGTCGCTGTCCGGCTGCAGTGGCACTTCGTCGCGCCCCGAGAGCACGCGGAGGGTACGCGTTTCCAGCGTGCCCATCTGGCGTGCGTCAATGAACAATGTCTCGCCGCTGCGGTCGCGCCCGCCGTTTTTGATGTTGCGCCCGGTCTTGTCGCGGCTGACGAACCACAAGGACACGGGGATACCCGTGGTCAGGAACAGTTGCGTGGGCATGGCGATGATGCAGTCCACCAGGTCGGCTTCGATGATGTTCTTGCGGATTTCGCCTTCCCCGCCGGAGTTCGAGGACAGCGAGCCGTTGGCCATGACGAAGCCCGCGATGCCGCCGCCGTGCCCGTTGGCCGGCGCAAGGTGGTGGATGAAGTGCTGAATCCATGCGTAGTTCGCATTGCCGACCGGGGGAACGCCGAACTTCCAGCGCACGTCGTCGCGCAGCAGGTTCCCGGACCAGTCCGAGATGTTGAACGGCGGATTGGCCAGGATGTAGTCGGCCTTCAGGTCCGGGTGCAAATCGCGGACGAAACTGTCGGCGGGCTGCTCGCCGAGATTGGCCTCGATGCCGCGAATAGCCAGGTTCATGTGCGCCAGCCGCCAGGTCGTGGGATTGGACTCCTGCCCGAAGATGGAGATGTCCCGGTGACTGCCCCCGTGGGCTTCGGCGAACTTCTCCGACTGCACGAACATGCCGCCCGACCCGCAGCAGGGGTCGTAGACGCGCCCCTCGTAGGGCTCGATCATCTCGACCAGCAGCCGCACCACCGAACGCGGGGTAAAGAACTCGCCGCCCAGCTTGCCCTCCGCCGCCGCGAACTTACCGAGAAAATACTCGTAGACCCGGCCCAGCAGGTCCGTCGAGGATACTCGACGGGCCTGCCCCTCACCCGGCCTTCGGCCACCCTCTCCCAGGGGGCGAGGGTATCTCTCGTCCGTTGTGGATTGTCTCCCTTCTCCCCCTGGGAGAGGGGTTTGGGGTGAGGGTTCCCAAAGGGAAATGGACCCGATCATATCGATCAAACCACCGAGCCGTTCCGGCGCGATACTCCGGCGGGCGTAGTCGCGGGGCAGCTTGCCCTTGAGCTTGGGATTGTCCCGCTCGATGGCGTACATGGCGTCGTCGATCAGCGTGGCGATGTTCGCCTGCCGCGCCTGATTCTGAATCGCCTGCCAGCGCGCCTCGGGGGGCACCCAGAAGACATTCTCCGCCGCGTACTCGTCGCGACTCTCCAGCAGCTTTTCCGCCTGGTCGCCCTCGATCCCGTCTGCCGCCAGTTCCTCGGCCAGCTTCGCCCGCCGCGCCTCGAAGGCATCCGAGATGTACTTCAGGAAAATCAGTCCAAGCACAACATGCTTGTACTCCGCCGCGTCAATCGACCCGCGCAGCTTGTCCGCCGCCTGCCACAACCTCTCGTGATCCACCCCCGTTTCCCCATTGCTGACTTCACCGCCCCCGCTGGAATTGCCGTTCGCCGCCATTGCCATGCCTCTTTATGTAGAAATAACCGTCAGCGTAGCGAATTCGCCTCAAAAACGACCCCATTACACTGCACGGTCCTCAATGCCAAATTCTTGCCCTACAATAGTGCCACCACAGTCGCCAGACAAACCCGACCGGTAGCATCCGGTGAAAACAGAGTAGGGCATAATCTTGACGCACAAGCAGCCGAAAGAACGACCGTGTTCAGAGGCGCGCCCCGCATCGGAGACAGGCAGGACGGGAAACACTAAAGTCACTGGAGCGAAAAAACGTGTTTCCGGTGGTGCCCGCTGGAACCAATGTCTTATGCGGTGGTGGTCGTAGTCTTGGGGCAGACGCGAAGCGCCTCTTTAACCGCTATTGCATTCTCTCTTCTGCACTTCCTATCTTCACACTGCAGTGAAAGGATGCGCTCCTCCATTCTGCTTGCCAGCTCCGAATCCGATTCCGCTCTCTCCTTCAGAGTTTCAAGAGCTTTCAAAAGGTCATCTACCAAGACGTCAACATTCAGATGGGGCGTATTGCCATCAATGAAGAAGAAAATTTGCTCATTGGCTGGACTGGGTTTCGATATCCCGCAAGATTTCGGAAACAGCTGATGCATTACGCCGTTCCTATAAAGCTTCACGATTGCCTCGGCGGCCTCCGCATACTGCAAAGGGAATAGGGCGGCCTTCCTAGACAGCGCATGAGTGATGTTACCCGTAGTCGCTTCCTTCTTCGCTTCATCCGGGCGTATCAGATATCCAACCAAATCCAAGGTAGCGAAAGCCAGCATCGCAGTAGCGACAGTGCATCCTTGCTGGTCACCTCGAGGACGGATTTCTGTGCGAAGCCGAACAAGATCGGGGATGAGAAAGCGCTCCAGCCGCTCCGTGAAGAATTCCTCAAGAATTTTGTGCTTTGTTGTCATTTCAACTTATTCCTAAACGGAACCATCACCAGCGCAGGGTGTCAGTGGGTCAAAGTCCTATAATTTACTTTATCCTCTTTAATTACAGATAAATTTGAATTTTCAATGAATGATCTTAGGCCATGTCACATATCACATCGGAGCAAATTTCCCGATGCCTGTCACTGGCCGCTGTTAGTCATGACTTAACAAAGAAGCGAAACAAATGAGCAAAAACATGAAAAAAACATTGTAAAATACTAAAATACTATTTTTATAAAAAACAAGTACAATAAAGTCAAAATAGAGGACTAACCAGCTGTGCTGACCAGCTGTACTGATGTTTTTAGGACATGGTTAAGCTATTTCGCCCACATGTGTATTGCAGATTTTCCGAAATCAATAATGTACTCCATCCCTTCAAAGTAGTTCATCCCTAGAAGTGTAAGTTGATCTTGTTGATTAACTGCAACTTCGATGTTCTTCCTCAATCCACCAACGTTCACTTCGCGATGCACAATGGGACAGGATATTGAGCCGTTGGCAGTGCTGAATCTACGATTTGGCGCTGACTGCAAATTATCCCTTCCAGTTCTAGTAATGATATCAGATGCTAACGTAGTGGTACTTGCCCCTGTATCTAGTAGCGCTAGACACTCGACGACCCCATTCGAACCACTAATCTGAATTGGAAGCCATAGGTGTGATTTGTGTTTTTCACATTGAACTGTAACAGAGTTAAATAGTTTAAACTTTCTCCCTTGTTTTAGCGCCGTAATTTCCATTGATTTCGTAATATTTTCTCCAGATTTTAGATGTTTCAGAATGGCTTTGTCGAAGAAGAGGAAACTCTTATGCTGTTGATCAAAAACAGCCATATCAGTTAAATACTCGTTACAGTATTTAATGACGGGACGTAATGATCTGACAATTTGCTTGGTTTTTGGAAGTTCCGTATCGTGTGGAATATAAATTAGAAGGATAAAA
This sequence comes from uncultured Victivallales bacterium, assembly GCA_964604795.1. Taxonomy (GTDB): domain Bacteria; phylum Verrucomicrobiota; class Lentisphaeria; order Oligosphaerales; family CAZSBQ01; genus CAZSBQ01. The sequence goes on from CAZSBQ010000020.1 coordinate 9,736, forward strand.
TGGGTGAACTCCTCAACCTTTACATCGCAAGTCCAGACGTTCGGGAAAGCTTCACGGGAAGTACGCCTGATAAGGTTAGTGATAGTCTGGTCTTGTGTGTTGAAAATTCGATCAAAGACTGTCGTCCCAGTGGCAAGGTGTTTTTCCCGTTCGTATTTACGCTCCATTTCATGAATTCTTTGGGCATGCGCGACGGACATACGATTGTGTTGCTTTATTGCTTTTTCTTCGATCTTCCTCCGAGTTATGGTGTTCTTATGTAGAAGGTATAACACCTGGCCTCCCAAGGTGATAAGTGCTACGACGAGAAAAATTGAAAGTAGTTTTGATTTCATAATTTCTTTATCATTATCTCGATGCTGTCAAAATTATCTTCTTCTATTTCAAAATGCTGTGTTGTGGAGTAAACATCTAGAAATGGATTGTTTGTGAACTTTCCAATATTTCCTTTTCGAATACTAATCTTGTAAAGCGTCGTGTTCTTCTCACGTGTCCGACCATACTGATACTTTGTCTGTACAAGGTGACGACATCCAACATGGATTGAAGCAAGGTTTAGATCCTTGCAGAACTGGAAGACATCGTTGGTAACGCGGGAAATCAATGAGATTGCCTCTTTACGAAGAGAATCCTTTGTGTGATGTTTCGTGCGGGTTCCGTGCTCTCCGGATGTCATGCTTGACATGTCAAAATCAATGTGCAGCTCGATGCCGTGGGCAGATTCGCGGACACTAATGTCAGCACCTTTTGGCGAAGCTTCTCGAGCAACGGCTCTAATGGCATCGTGAAATGACTTCGTGCTATCACTGGCAAACGCCTTCATGTGCAGTTGAGCCCTCTCTCTAGAGCTAAGGGCAAACCGCCTTTCGTACGATCTACGACCTATAAGTTCCTCTTTGTAGTGCTCCTTCGCCGAACGGTGTAAAGCTGCCTCATCAACTGCGGCAAGCTCCGCTTCTAGTTCTGCTCTTCTCTTGGTGAGTGCTTTCTTATGATGTTCTCGTAATACTTTGGTTTCGTAGGCTTGTTTCTGTCGAATCCCGTCAAAGTCTTTCATGAGAACAGACTGTGTAACAAACATCACGCAAAGTGTCGTGGCGAGAAGGGCAGCAAGCATGACGCTACGTTTCTTCTCTGCATGAGGCGACCCCCTCGGCGCGGCAGTTGCGGGCTCGTTTGCAGAGCTGGGAGCAGTTAACGAGTTTCCGCAATTCGGACAATCATATTCCATGCCGACACGTTCATTCCCTCCCTCCAGTTTCTGCCCGCAGTAAGAACATTTTAATGTTTGACTCATGTTTTGGGCTCTGTCTATCTGTATCGAACGGGAAGATCACTTGTACGAGGTGCGAGCGTCCTGTGCATCTTTCTTGTTGGAATTTTTGTCCTTGCGTCTCTCGACTGCGAACTTCGCGGAAACTTCCACCATACTACCGAAATGACCGGGGTGCCACGAATCGGCAATTTTCCCGCTCTCTTCCATTTTTCTGTCATCCATATTTATATCAACCGCGTTTCAGCTTTCGACTCTGCGCGGGTCCATCATCTTCTTTCAACAAGTAATTCAACAGAACTCGACACCATGCGCAAAAGACATGATACCGACAATTAATGAGTCGCCGCGCGCACGAACCTGTGGCGCAGGGCCAGCCGGTGGTCGACGCATACGGTATGCCTATTCGCGTTGATGCCCGGTTCAAACGGCTGTGTCTGCGGGGCGTGACGGCAACGGATTGGCATCCGATTTCGGTCTTCTCTCGTCTTGCCAATCCTGCCCAGTGACCACAGCATACAAAAAAATCCAGACTAAGCAAGCCGATGGGGAAGGGACGTTCGAGCTTTCCGCACCTAGACCGATTCACTCAACCATACCAAAGATGTACGGGATTGCCAACCTACGGACAGAGCGAATGATTCGGCGCAAGCCGCCGCTTCTCTGCCCCATTGGGTCAAGAAAAGCAAGGGACAAGCTTTATGTGAAGGTAAGCTACGTGGCAAGGGGACGATTCACGTGTTCCTATGGACTCATTTCATAGGGATATTTGAATACGGCAATCATAATTCCTTCTGTATAACGTTCACGCTGGCGATTTGTTCGGAAGTCGCGCTCGGCGCGCCTTCGGACGATATCTGTCCAGCGTGTTGTTGGCGTCCTCCATCCTCCTCCAATCGACACAACAACTCTTGGAGAAGGACTTCAACCTGAGCCTTGTATGGATCGACCTGTGTTCGTGTTGGGTACGCTTCACGCCGTCGAATAGGCGTGTGCGTATACATGTCGGCGAGTTTGCGTACCCCAGATTGGAGGTGTGTGAATGTCTCTTTTTGGCTTCTGGGAACGTTTGCCGCAACCTGTTCGAAAGTACTATGTCCATAGACCGGCGGGATGTGATTCATGATGGTACGAATGAGCAGGAGGCAGGCGACAACGTTCCCATGGTAGTACGAAGAATTGAGCTCGCGGCAGTACCCCGCGAGCTTGACGGTGTGGAAACTGCCACATGAGATCGACTCCAAGCGAGCAACGAGTGCCGCGGAAACAAAATACTCGGTGGGGGCCGACTCCTCTGCACACGGGTCCAGCGCGACAGACAGGATGTCGGGAAGAACGACGTCAATCTCCGCTTTGGCGTTGTAGACGTCGTAGATCGACTTGAACGCTTTGGGGTCGATGGATGCCAAGTGTTCGGATATCCCACTTGGCACGATGCCCCGGCATAGGTATTTCAGATGAGTAACCAAATAGCGGTATGACTCCACTACGGAGGTCTGCTCGTCCGGATCATCACTTGGGCTGCAGCTGTGGAAGCTCTCCAAGTCACCCACAATGCCTGCAAGTCGGATCTGTCGATCAGAGTCACTCATGACATCAATCTCTCACGCCAACGTGGCCATCACCGGCAGGGATGTAGCGCAGCGGAATTCCCGTCCGTGTGCATGGCATGGTTGGGCTTTGGCATTACGTCAGAAATGTTTATGATTTATCTAACCGCGCTGACTCAGCAGCGATATGGCCTGCCAGCGAGGTGACGAAGGTTCTCAAGCTGGTCATCTTCGAGATTGCGCAGAAATCGCCACTATCACAGGCATTGCGCTGAGATGCCATCAAGCTTGCGGTTGTGTAAAGACGCTCTTTCACCAGCTTCTGGCAAAGAAGGTCGTAGCGCTCGACATACGATGCTCCTTGAAACTCCATGAATACCTCAAAATGTGGCGAATCCGTTCGAACTGGTGCCCGTGATTTCGGTGTGTCCTCCACCAGCATGAACCATCCAAGGAATGGGCGCGGCTGATTACCGAAAGCGCCTTCGCGGTACGCCGTCCAGAAGTCGTGTGCCGTGCCGATGGCTTCTTCTGTCCGATTATTGAAGTTATTGCCGAAGGACGGGCCAACTTGGCTCTTCAATTCGATGGCGGCAATCAGCTGGCGATCTTGGATCACCAGCAAATCCCAGAGCTTCGTTGGACGGAAAAAGCCGGGCAGCGTGAGCACTGCGCGTTCAAGGTGAATCTCCGCTTCCGGAAGTCCGTTGGCCTTGACGATATCGACGATGAGAGCGATGAACCCGTCCATATTCTTTCCCGCTGTGACACCTGCCCGCTCGCCTTGATCGGCCTTTCCAGATTCGATTTGCTTCTGACGTGCAGCTTCCCGGTTGCCCCAAAAAGCCTTGATCGCTTCGTGGGCTTTGTGTTCAAAGTTTACAAGAGCTAATGCCATGGTTCTATTGTCCGTTTCTCCCGAGCGCGGCGCGCTCGTTGGTAGATAACTCGTAGAGTGTAAACACTGCTTCGTTGCAGGCGACGGGGTCTCGCTCCTGAGCGGCTGCAGCGAGTTTTTGCCGTAGCGATTCGTTGACCGACTGCCATTTCGGCAAACGTAAGCGGCGGAGATACTGGGCTTGGAAGCGCAGATAGCCGCCCCGCATCTGGGTGGAATAAGTTGCGATAAAGAGTCGCGTAAGGCTCGAAAGCAGAACGGCTTGAAGCGCTCTCAAATCCCACATGTCCGCGGTGATGAAGTAAAGGTTATGATGAGGGTAAAGTTCGCCCTGCTCAAAGACGACATGGGCCTCTCCCTTGATGTCCGGAATCAGCAATTTGGGCCGGGATGCCAACTCGGGCCAGATTCGATCAATTGTTCGATACCACCGATCGGGTGCCTTCTTCGCACAGTGGCGGCCTGCGATGGCATCTTTTCTCGATTCAAGATATGTTCGCAGTCGCGGATACTGCTTGAGATCGACCAGCCCCCCGTTGTCCGAGAAGGGGTTGATTACGCCCAGTCCCCTCCAATGGACTTCGCCGCTCACAATATCTCTGGTTGTCGCCAACCTAAGTTTACGATCATGTTCGACATCCAGCGAGTCGAACGGCCCGATGAAACACTTGTCTGCTCCTGTCGCGACGCCAATGCCGATCCGGCAGCCAGTTTCTTCAATAGCCGGGAAATCCGCTTCGATGCGGCGCAACAAATCAATCTGGTCACCAGATTCCAAGATCCACGGCTCCGAACCTTCGCGCTGCATCAGCGCTGGCTTGAATAGCCCCCGTCCGTTTCCGGGATTATTCCGCTCAATGGCGCTGACAATTTCGGCGAAGGCCGCCTTTGAAATCTTCGGACGGTGAATCGTTGCAGTTGGTTGGCTCGACCCACGATTGAAGATCGTGATGGCCGGATAGGCTGTCACTTCTTCGGTGAATGCGTCGGTTCCGACCATATCCACATAGACTGAGAGGTGAAAATCTCGCGAGACAAAGGATCGAAGAGGACCACCGTAACGGTTTTTCATCCAGCGATCAGAGCAGATGAAGCCAAGCACTCCTGTTGAGTTGAGCAAAGACAGTGATCGTTCAATGAACGGTATGTAAAGATCGGCGCGATCATATAATGTGGAATATCTGGCCTTGTATTCCGACAATAGAGGAGCCGAGACGAGCTCCTGCCGAACATAGGGTGGGTTCCCGGCAATGAAATCGAAGGCCGTCTTGAATGGTTCGAGCAAAAAATCCCCTTGGACCAGCCATTTATCTGTAAGCCTCTCGGCGAGTTTAGACGAGACATCGCGCTGGAGCCGCTGAAAGACCTTCCGCCTCGTATTTAGATAGATTTCTCGATGAAGTTCGACACCGCAAAGACACCTCTTAAGATTATCAAAAGTCAGCTCCATCCCGTGCTTTCGAGCAGATCCGACTAAACGGTCTATAATCGGCAGGAGAAAGTCTCCGCCACCAAAGGACGGTTCGAGAATTCGATATTCATAGAGAGGCTTCGTGATCTTGTATCCTGCCAGATCAAGGATAAAATCAACAACTTCTCGTTTTGTATAGACAGACCCATGAGACTTATCCATTTTGGCCAATGAAAGTTGAGCTACCGCTCGCTCCACATCCTGCTCGATTGCCAAGGCAGATGAGTTGAGTCCGTCGAAAAGGGATAGTTGTGTAGCATTTTTCATCGTTATTTCCCTGGGCCGCCCAACGCCAAGCGTCAGGCGCTCCGTGAGGGATGCCATCTGCGGCGGCCTTCACGGAGTCGCTTGAACGCTCTTGTTGGCGAGTCTATCCAAGATTGATGGCGCTGACTTTCGGTCTCGGGGCCTGTTGTGCCTTGCGAATAGGGAAATGCTTGTCGCACTTCGGACACACGAAGGTGCCTGCGTATCTACGCATGTCTTGCAGAATGTGGATGGTGCGGTTCTCCACGCACGAAGGACAAGCGTAGTGCTTCGGATCGAAGGTGGATTCGTACACAACCGCACCGCCTTCAGTCTCAACGAGAGCATACTGTCCAAGACGGGAGTCCCAATCGGCTGCGGCTGCGAGCTGCTCTCGCAGCTCGCGGTTGTCCGACTGGATATTGTCCAAGTCATCCCGTAGCTGGAAAAGGCGATCCTGGGTCTCTCCCAGGCGATCCAGCATGTCAGACACCTTCAGGCGTACCTCTGCATCGATCTTCAGATCGAGAAGAGCCTTACCTGTCTCCTTCGCTGTTCTGAGGGACGTCCACGCCGCCCCGATGGTCGCTATATCCATTTTCCTCTCCTTCATCGCCAACAAGTGATTCACCAGAACTCGATACCATGCGCAAAAGACATGATATCGACAATTAATGAGGCGCTGCACTCACCAATCTGTGTCGCAGGGCCAGCCGGTGGCCGACGCATACGGTATCCTATTCGCGTTGATGCCCGGTTCAAACGGCTGTGTCTGCGGGGCGTGACGGCAACGGATTGTCATCCGATGTTGGTCTTCTCTCGTCTTGCCAATCCTGACCAATGATCACAGCATACAAAAATATCCAGACTACGCAAGCTGACGTGGGAGGGACGTTCGAGCTTCCCGCACCTAGATCGATTCCCTCAACCATACCAAAGATGTACGGGATTGCCAACCTAAGGGCAAAGCGAATGATCCGGTGCGAGCCAGTGCTTCTGTACCCCATTGGGTAAAAAAAGCAAGCGGGAACTTGGAGACAGGCTTTATGCGGCAGGTATGATATCGTGGCACTGGGTTGGTTCAAACGTCACAAAAATTCTGGCCCCAAACTTTTACAGCAGTGTTTGGTACGGTACGTTCAAGGCTTCGGCAAGACGGCGAGCGCGGTCCTTGCCAATGGTGCGCTTGCCGTTCTCCATCTCGGAGATGTGCCGCTGAGGGATGCCGGTTCGCGCCGATAGTTCGACTTGGGTCAGCCCCTCCTTCGCGCGCGCTCCAGCCAGTACGGTGCCGGGCAGATTCTCCAGCGCGTCGGGGAAAACATCCTGCCACGGCACGGAGTTTCCGGCGACTTCGCTTTCCAACGCGAACCCCATCTCCGAAAGATCGGCAATGGCGCGGCTTCGTTTCTCCGCAGGCCCGGTGAAGGAGAGCCGGATTCGTTCGGCGTTCTCAGTACGGCGCTTTTTCGTGAGTACCGGCATAGGTGACCTCGGTTCTTCTGTGAATGGCAACGGTCCAACTCATAACGCACTCTATACCTTCTTGGAGTATACGCCAGCCGCCCCGGTTCCCTTCCCCACAGCCTGGAGAAGATCGCGGATCGCCTCCAGGGGCAGTTCGTCGGCAAGGCGGTGGAGTTGGTCGCGCTCGGGGTCGGTGGTTGCTGGTTCGGCCTCCAGAAGGCGTGGAAGGGTCTCGAAGCCGTGGACGGCGCGTTGCCGATAGGTGAGCTTCACGTAGAATTTCTCGAGGGTCTGGAGAGTGTCGCCGGTCATCAGAGACAGGTAGGCGGGGGATGCCCCCGCGCGCGCCGCTTCGGTGGCGAAGGTGTGGCGCAGGCTGTGAACACCGTATTGAGACCGTGCGCGCACGTGTTGGGTTTTAGTGTCTTGTGCCCCCTTGCCGGTGATGCCGTGAATCAGGGTCAACAGGTGCGTCTTGATGTAGTCGGGATTGCGGGTGTAGTGAGTCGCCACGGCGGGCAGAATGTACCCCGGCGCGTCCTCTTCCGCGTCTTCGCGGAGGGGAAGCGCGTCCAGGTACAGGCGAAGCGGGGGGAGAACCGGAACTACGGCCTCGACACCGCTTGTTCGGGCGGTCTTGCCGGGCACGTAGCGGATGCAGCCCGCCTCGTCGTCAACGCTTGACCAGCGCAGGTGTACCGCGTCGCCGAGGCGCATTCCCGCGTAGAGACACAAGCCGACCAGACAGCGGAGTTCGTCGCGATACGGCATGGGCGCGTCCGGGTTCTCGAAAACGTCCATCAGTTCGCGGGCCTGTTGCCGGGTCAGTGGCAGGCGTTTCTGTTGCGCCCCGCTCTTCATCCGTGGCGTGTTGCGCCAGTGGTTGATCTCGATGCCGTGACGGTTCGCAAGTTGCGCCGTGATGAAGCCGAGGGCGTTCCGCTGGTCATTGTAGGTGGATGCCGACACGCCCCGCTCGCGAACATGCTCCATGTAGGCCGTCGCCGTCGTCTTGTCGATTTGGGTGAAGTCCGAGAGCGCCGGGCGTTCGACGCTTGCCCACTCGATGAAGCGCGCCAGCGCTGGGCGATACACCTTCTCCAATGTGCTTTGCCCGGTGGTCGGCTTCGTTGCGAGGAAGGCTTGCCAGGCATCTTCCAAAGGCAGGGTGCTCGTCTCGATGATGCGCCGGGCGCGCGCCGACTCGAGAAGCACCTGTTCCCTGTCTTTGGCGTTGACGGCTTCCTCGAATCCCTTGGCGGCTTGCTCTGCTTCCTTGCGATTCTTCGTGCGCAGGCTCTTCTTGTGCCGCTTGCCGTTTGCGTCGGTCCAGAAGAGTTGGTAGATTCCCGCGTCGCTTCTGACGATGGAGCCGGTTCCGCGTGAACGTCGCTTTGCCATGATTGCGCCTCTTTCCGTTGTGTCCGTGTTCGCGTCCGGACGTTTCTGTCCGGCATAGTGCACAATATAGACGCTAGAAGTGAGTTACGCTACCGATAAGCTGCCGAAAGTGAAATTTTCCTGCTCAATCCGTCAGGCTCATAACCTGAAGGCCGTAGGTTCAAATCCTGCCCCCGCTACCATTTTTGAGTTCAAACGGGTATCACTGTCCGCAGTGGTGCCCGTTTCCTTTTTTACGTTTCCTTCTTGTCGGCAAGCGCGTTGCGGACTTCGCAGGCGTCGTCGAAGGGGTGTTTGACGCCGTTGATTTCCTGGTAGGTCTCGTGTCCCTTGCCGGCGATCAGGAGGATGTCGTCGGGACCGGCTTCGGCCAGGGCGGTGCGGATGGCCTGTCGACGGTCGGGTATGCGTGCGGCGCGCGCGGGTTGGTGGAAGCCGGCGAACACGTCGTCGAGAATGGCTTCCGGGTCTTCCGACCGCGGATTGTCGCTGGTTGCGTAGATCCGGTCGGCCCAGGCTTCGGCGGTGCGGGCCATGCGGGGTCGCTTGCTCGGATCGCGGTCGCCCCCGCATCCGAAGACGACGGCCAGTTTGCGCTGCTTGACCGCGGCGAGGGCCTTTAGGACGTTTTCGAGGGCGTCGTCGGTGTGGGCATAGTCGACGAAGACCGCAGGGTTTCCGGGGGTTCGGATGGGTTCCAGTCGTCCCGGTGCGCCGTGGAATCGAGCCGTGCTGCGCTCGATCACAGTAGGGGAGACGTCCAACGCGAGGGCGAGGGCGGCCACGCACCCGACGTTGCACAGGTTGTAGCGCCCGATCATCGGGGTTTGCAGCTGCAGAGCGGGATCGTCCCCGTCGCTTCGGCGCAGCAGTCCTCGTCCGCCCTCCACGGCGGTTTCGACCTGCTCCATCCGAAACTCGGCCGCCGCACCCTCCATGCTGAAGGAATGGGGCTGCACCTTTCCTGTGCTTTGCAGTTCGCTGTGCAGGCGGCGTCCGTATGGGGAGTCGACATTGATCACGGCGTGCCCACCCGCTCGCATGTCCTCGACGAACAGTTGCCGCTTGGCGTTGTAGTACTCCTCCATCGTGTGGTGGTAGTCGAGGTGGTCGCCTGTCAGGTTGGTGAACAGCCCGGCTGCGAACTTCGCCGTGCCCAGCCGCCGCTGGGCGAGCGCGTGGCTCGACACTTCCAGCGTGACCGTATCCGCGCCTGCGCCCCGCATCCGGTTCAGCAGTTCCTGCAGCGCGAAGGGCATGGGAGTGGTGCGGTCCGCCTCGATCAGGCGGATGTCGATCTTGTAGGCAACGGTTCCGATCATGCCCGTCCGCCTGCCGGCGTCGGCGAGAATTTGGTCGAGAAGAAACGCGCAGGTGGTTTTGCCGTTGGTTCCGGTTATGCCGATCAGCTCCAGGTCGTCGGCTGGGCGGCCCCGCACCAGCTCGGCGATGCGTCCGGCCGCGGCGTACCCGTTGCGAACCTGCGCCCACGGCACGTCGGGAATTTCCTGCGGACGGCTTTCACACACCAGCGCGCCCGCGCCGGCCGCCCGCGCCGCAGGCCAGTAGCGAACCCCGTCTTCGGCATATCCGCGCACCGCCACAAAGCAATGGCCAGGCAGCACCCGCCGCGAATCCGCCGTCGCTCCCGCTAAAGCCCTGCCGCGCTCCCCTGCATGCGTGACAACCAGGTCGCCGAGCGCGTCCAGGATGTCGCCGAATGTCCACGTTGTCGGAGTCGAATCGGGCATTGGAGCATTCCGGTTCGAGTTTCATTCCGCCTGTTCGGGCGTGCCGTTGGTCGCTTGGCCTGCTTCGTCGTCTCCTTCCATGCCGAACGCTTCCTCGTTCTCCGGTTCGGAAGTCACGGGTCGATAGAGTCGGTGGCGGCGAATGTACGAGATCACGGAGGCGGGCAGCAGGCCGGCGGGGGTGAGCTTGTCCTCGACGAGGCCGCGAATCCGAGTGGATGAAATCGGCAGGGTTTCGCAGTCCATCACGGCATTCAGCAAGCGGGCCGCATTGTGTCCGCCGAACCGCTCGGCCATGCGCGTGAACGCAGGCGGGTGCGAGTCTCCGCGCGGATACGTGATCACATCGAAATGACTGACCAGCTCGGTCGCCCGATGCCAGGTGTGCAGCTCGTTCAGCGAATCCATACCCAGCAGAAAGACCAGATCATGGTCTGGAAAGACCCGGTTCAGCAGCGTCATCGTGTCATAGGTGTAGGAATATCCCTCCTTGCGGTTGATCTCGATGTCGCTGAGGGAAAATTCGCCGAATCCCTCGATGGCGGCGGAGACCATGGCCAGGCGGTGCTCCGCCGATGCGGATACGACCTCGTTCTTGTGCGGCGGCGTTCCCGCGGGCACAAACAGTATCTCCGTGGCCAACTCGCGGCGGATCACCTCGCCGGCGATAAACAGGTGGCCGTTGTGGAGCGGATCGAACGTGCCGCCGAACACCGCCGTGCGGGGCCGGCTGGCCAGGGCCAGGCCGGAGTTGGGATCGGGGTTGAACTCGGAACTGGGACTGTGGGGTTCATAGGGCATCGGCGGCAGGCCTTGATTTTTGTCGGATTGAAGCTACTATGAGCTGTGCCGATGCGGAGTCCGCACCGGAAAGCACCAGCGCTCACTATAGCTTGGCTGCGCGAAAATGCCGCCGCCAAAAGCAAAGGCGAAATCATGCGTCTCGCCGTCTTGTCCGATATCCATGGAAACGCTCCGGCTCTGCGTGCGGTCCTGGCCATGCTGGACGAACAGGCCGTCGACCAGTACGTGTGCTCCGGAGACGTCGTCGGCTACGGACCATCGCCCGCGGAGTGCATCGACATCATCCGCGAACGGCGGATTCGATGCGTCCTGGGAAACCACGACGAGTACGTCACTCAGCATGGTGCAGAGGACAGCTGGAATATCCGGGACACGGCCAAAGAGTCGATTCTGTGGACTCAAAGCGTGCTCGATTCCGACTCCGTGAACTGGCTGGGCGCATTGCCGATGATGATCGACGCCGGTCCCTTCCAGATTGTTCACGCCTCTCCGCTCTACTGGCCGCGCTGGCGCTACATCACCAATCCCGACAAAGCCGCTCCCGCATTCCTCTTCCAAAAAGCGCGCATCGCCTTCAACGGCCACACCCATCTGCCCATCCTGGCCGCGCACCGTCGAGGTCGCCCCCCCGTGGTCACGCGCCTGAAGAGCGGCCGCCTGCCGCCAGGCGACGGAAAATTTCTCATCGGCGTCGGCGCCGTTGGGCAACCCCGGGACAAGGATCCGCGCGCCTCCGTGGTGCTTGTCGATTCAGAAACCCTCGATCTTCGCCTCATGCGCGTGCCCTACGACATCAGCGAAACTCAGCGCCGCATCCGTCAAGCCGGCCTGCCGCAACAGCTTGCCGACCGACTCGCCGAGGGCCGATAAGCTCGGAAACCGCAATGCCCACCACAGCCGCCTGCGCGAAAATCAACCTCTACCTGCGCGTCGACGAACGCCTGCTCACAGGCTACCATCGCATCACCTCCGTCATGCTCCCCGTCCCCGAACTGTGCGACACGGTCACGGTCGAGCCCTCCGCCGACGGGCAGCTGCACATGCACTGTCCCGGTTCCTCCCTGCCGACCGATCACAGCAATTTGTGCGTGCGCGCCGCCACCGCCTTTGCGGAGTCCGCAAACCTCGAACCGCATTGGGCCATCCGCCTGCGCAAACGGATTCCCGTCGCCGCCGGTCTTGGCGGCGGCAGCAGCGATGCCGCCGCCGTGCTCGGGTTGCTCAATGACCTGCACGAGCAGCCGCTGAGCGCCGAGCAGCTGCACAGCTTGGCCGCCCGGCTTGGTGCCGATGTCCCGTTTTTTCTGAATTCGTGCCCCAGCCTGGCCGGCGGCATCGGCGAGCGGCTGCGCCCCATCCCGGCGGCGTTGCCGGTGGGACTCATCCTGGCGAACCCCGGCTTTCCCATCTCCGCGCGCTGGGCCTATCAGCACTGGCAAACCGCGCCCCGGCCCGCCGCACCTCCTCCGGAAGCCATCCTGAGCCCGCTCGCCGGCGGGCCCTTGTCGTCGGTTGCCGCCGGCCTGCACAACGACTTGGAATACTGCGCCTTCCGCAAATTTCCCATTCTCGACATCCTGCGCGAGGCCATACTCGACTCCGGCTGCTTCGCCGTTCACCTCTCCGGCAGCGGTCCCACCCTCTACGGCGTCTGCACTCTCGACGAGCTTTCCGCCATCCATCAGCGGCTTGCCGACACGGTTGACGCCTCCGTCTGGACTTTTGGGACTCGTCTTTTCCGGTGAATGCGACGCGCGCCGCCATTCGCCGACGGCGGTGCTCGACGGAGTCTCGCCCAGCTCGCCCCGTGCCGCCGTCCGTCGGGGGCGCCGGCCTGTGCCCGGTACCGGGCGCGGCCTCCGCGCCCGGTTGACGGCGCGCCGGTCGGTTGGCGCGCCCCATGCGCTAATTTAAGACGCTAATCCTGCGCCGCCCCTAAGGGAATGTTTAGTGCAGGACAGTCTCCTTTTTAGTGTCAATGCCGACAGGTATGGTGACAGCTCTATAATGGCCACAAAAAGGCACAAAAAATGGGTTGTCACCTTACCGTGTCGGATTGCGCTGGCCTTGTAGGTATGTGCAATTCTGAATACTACACATAACTCGTAATTCTGCGCAAATTGAACGACCGAATTCCTCTGCGGTTTTCGGGCCAACGGCCCGGTCTATTGTTAGCCCAGGGTCCGCGACCCTGGGTTTGCAATCGCAAGACGAACGGCGGGCTGAAGGCCCGCTCCAATGTCTTGCCCCGCATGTGTTTCCATTGGGGCGGGCCTTCAGCCCGCTATTTCTGGTGTGCCACAAACCCAGGGCTGCGAGCCCTGGGCTGGAGTGGACCGGGCTTTCAGCCCGAGAGCAGCCATGCACATAATTTCATCCAAAACTATGTCGTTCAACTTGCGCGTCCCTTGAGGCTGCTGTACCGAGTTCTGATCTCCTCACAAAAAAATGCTTTGTGTCTTTTTGTGCTTTTTTGTGGCTATCCTCTTCTTCCAGCAGTGTTTCTCCACAGGCCCTGACACACTCATCTGTAGCCTAAATCAAGACACATATCGTGCTTAAGGTAGCGCTTATGTTGGCGCGCCCCCGGTCGTCGGGGCGCCGACCTCTACTTTCCCCGGTGCATGCGGCCTGCTCTTCCTTTCGCCCGACGGCGGTGCTCGACGGAGTCTCGCCCTCCACCGCGCTTTGCGCATCATAAAGTCTGGACCTTTGCCGCTTTCTTGAATTATCCTGCTCCCACGCTAACTTACGGTGCGTGATTTTTGCCGCATACCCGCCTCCACTGTCCTTGCGGCAGTGGTGCGAAGTTTCAGAATCCCCCATCCGCCATGCCCCGCAGTCCGGACCAGCCTCCTCTTCCCGAACTTCTCGCCCCGGTCGGTGATTTCACCTGTCTGACCGCCGCTGTCCAGGGCGGGTGCGACGCGGTGTACTTCGGGGTCGGTGAACTCAACATGCGATCGGGTACCCCGCGCGGTTTCCGCTCGGACGATCTGCCTGTCGTCGCCGAGCGCGCGCACGCCGCAGGTATTCGCGCCTACCTGGCGCTGAACACCATCGTCTTCAGCGGTGAACGCGGGCGCGTCGCCGACCTGCTCGACCGGGCGCGCGACACCGTCGACGCCGTAATCTGCTGGGATCCCTGCGTGATCGGCGAGTGCGCACGCCGCAATCTGCCCGTGCATCTGTCCACTCAGGCCTCGGTCGCCAACGCCGATGCCGCCAGGTTTTACCGCGACCTCGGTGTGCGGCGGATCGTGCCCGCCCGCGAATGCACCTTGGAGGAGCTTCGGATCATCCGGGACGAGGCGGGAGTCGAGCTGGAAATCTTCATTCACGGCGCCATGTGCATGGCCGTGTCCGGGCGCTGCTTCCTCTCCCAGGACACCTTCGGGCGCTCCGCCAACCGCGGCCAATGCCTGCAGAACTGCCGCCGTGAATACCGCATCACCGACGTGGAGGAGGGCGCGGAGCATGTCCTCGGCCAGCACACCGTCCTCTCCGCGCGCGACCTCTGCACGCTGCCGTTTCTCGATACCCTCCTGGACGCCGGTTTTCACGCCTTCAAAATCGAGGAACGCGCACGCAATCCGGAATACGTCAAAACCGTTGTTCAGCTCTACCGTGCCGCCATGACCGCCTGGCGGGAGGGACACCTCGACGACTCCCTCAAATCCGACTCCGTTCAGCGCCTGCGCCGCGTTTTCAACCGCGAATTTTCCGAGGGCTTCTACCTGGGCCGTCCGATTGCGGAGTTCGCAACGCGCGCGGACAACCGGGCCACCCGCACCAAGCAATTCGTCGGTGTCGTCACCAACTACTACGCCAAGGCCTGCGCCGCGGAAATCCTCGTTCAGAGCACCCTCATAGGCTGTGGCGACACCGTGATGGTCCAAGGCGCCACCACCGGCACGGTCGAATTCGAACTCGGCGAAATTCGGCAGCGGGAACGTCCGGTTCAGATCGCCGAACGCGGAACGGCAACCATCCCCGCACCGGAACGTGTTCGGCGAAACGATAAGGTCTACGTCCTGAACCCCACCTAGTTCAAACGACCGTCATCGCCTACTTCGAGCGGTCTTTGCATCATGCCTACAGTCATTTCCGCATCACTCCCGCCGCCTTCCGCGCGCATCCTGTTGGCGGCACTCTCGATCCGCGTCCCGTCCGGCACTCCCGTGCTCTGGGTCGACCGGAACGACCTCCGCACCTATCCCTTTACCCAGGACAATCTTGCCATCATTGAAACCCTCCGTTTCACGGGCGATGCTGAGAGACGATAAAGCGTGCGACCTTGGGACTGGGCCTTCGTCCAGGTGGCGTGCACGGCCTCCGCGTCCCGTGTCGTTCCCCCGAAGGTGGTGCGTTTGCCGGTGCAGGCAACCTGCGCCGCCTTTTCTTCGATGGACTCAGGCGAGCAGGGCGAACGCCAGGATGGCCAGCAGGTTGTATGCGGCATGGACGGCGGTTCCGGCGCGCAGGCTGCCGCTGCGCCATCGCAACCACTGCAGAAACAGCGCCAGCGCAAACAGTGCCGGCATCTGCACCGGAATGCCGTGGATGACGGCGAACACCGCGGCGCTGAGCACGGCGGCTCTCCGTGCCGATGTCCTGTCACCCTCGTCATCCAATCCGCCGAACGCGCCGTGCAGCACCTCGCGAAACAAAAACTCCTCGACGGGCGGAGCGACGATCACGCCGACGAACGCCAATGTCAGCCAGCTGCGGAGCGTTCCCGCCTCGAGGACCGCCTGCATCAGCGGATTCCCCGTCACCGGCAGGCCGAGCTGCTCCAGGAGGACCGCGCACGCCAGCGTCAGCAGCGCGGTGCCCAGGCAGGCGGCGGTTGCGGACATCGCAATGAAGCCCAGGGAGGGGTATCGTCCTGACTGCGGCGCTCCGAAGCCGAGGTGGCGAAGCAGACGAGTCGAGAGCCGCGTTTCCCCGGCCTCTGCGGCAACGGTGGCCAGTGCCGCGGCGAATGCGCAGACGTGCAGCGGCAGCAGGTTGGACAGCAGTTGCAGCCACAGGGGAGCGCTTGCGAGCGGTCCCTCTGCGAGCCCGCCCAGAAGCAGCATTCCTCCGACTCCGCCGAAGATGGCCGCGCCTGCTGCCCGGCTGTATGTGACGGGTTGAATCATGACGACTCCGAATGTACCGTTGTCATGTTATAGTACAACATCTTTTCAAGGCGCAGTATGCTCCTTCGACGAACGCCTGCGCAGTTCGCGACCGGAGCGCTGCACAAGCCGAGCAACCCGAAAGACAAGCCGAAGGGAGACGTCAGAATGAACAAAAAGACTGTGAGAGATGTGGAACTGTCCGGAAAGCGCGTGCTGATGCGGGTCGACTTCAATGTCCCCATTGATAACGGCACCATCACCGACGACACGCGAATCCGGGCCGCGCTGCCGACGATCAAGCATGTCCTGGACCAGGGCGCACGCCTGGTGCTGATGAGCCATCTGGGGCGCCCCAAGGGCGAAAAGAACCCCGAATTCAGCCTGAAGCCGGTCGCCGACTATCTGAGCGGGCTGCTGGACGGGCCGGTTCAAATGGCGCCGGACACCATCGGCAGCGAGGTTTCCGCGCTGGTGAACGGGCTCGAATCCGGCGGCGTCGTACTGCTGGAGAACACCCGCTTCTACGCGGAGGAGGAAGGCAAGAAATGCACGTCCGAAGAGCAGGAGACCTTCGCGAAGGCGCTGGCCGAACTCGGCGACGTCTACGTCAATGACGCCTTCGGAACCGCGCACCGTTCGCACGCCTCCACCGCGGTTGTGTGCAAGTACGTGGACACCTGCGTGGCCGGACTGCTGATGGAGAAGGAGCTGGACTACCTGGGCGGCGCGGTCGAGAATCCCGAACGCCCGTTCATCGCGGTCATCGGCGGCGCGAAAATCTCCGGCAAGCTGGAAGTGCTGCGCACCCTGATCGAGAAGGTCAACACCATTCTCATCGGCGGCGGCATGGCCTACACCTTCTACAAGGCGCTCGGACACAGCATCGGCGGCTCCCTGGTCGAGGACGATCTGGTCGACACCGCCCGCGAAACGATGGACCTGGCCAAGAGCAACAACGTCAGCTTCATGCTGCCGACGGACAACGTGGTCGCCGACAAGTTCGACGCCAATGCTTCCACTCAAACCGTCGGCGAGGAAATCCCCGACGGCTGGATGGCCCTGGACATCGGCCCCGCCACCGCCGCGGCCTACGCCGCCGAAATCGGCAAGGCCAAGACCGTGCTCTGGAACGGCCCCATGGGCTGCTTCGAAATGGCGCCGTTCGCAACCGGAACATTCGAGGTCGCCAAGGCGATCGCGAACAGCGACTGCGTGAGCATCATCGGCGGCGGCGACTCGGTCAGCGCAGTCAACAAAAGCGGCTTGGCCGACTCCATGTCGCACATCTCCACCGGCGGCGGCGCCTCCCTCGAATTCCTCGAGGGCAAGGAGCTGCCCGGCGTGGCCGCGCTCGACGACAAATAAGCGCGGCGGCGGGGCGCCGTCCACCGTGCCGGCGCCCAACGTCCCCGCCGACCTCGTGTCGGTGGAGCGTAGATTCTTTGCTTACTTGGCCCGACAAGCCCACGACCTCCCCCGGCGGTGCCGCCGGGAGATGAGAACCCGAACACCGAACACCAAACTCAGAACTCCGAAAAGGAACATCAAAATGGCCCGAACCAACCTGATCGCCGGCAACTGGAAGATGAACAAGACCCCGAAAGAAGCCGCGCAACTGGCCAGGGAACTGCGCGACGCCGTCCAGCCCGACCCCAACACCGAAGTGCTGGCCTGCCCACCCTTCATCAGCATCCAGGCCACGCAGGAAACGCTGAACGGCAGCGACATCGCCGTCGGCGCGCAGAATGTCCACTGGGCGGAATCCGGCGCGTTCACCGGGGAAATCTCCGCGCCCATGCTTGCGGAGTTGGGCGTCAAACACGCCATCGTCGGACACAGCGAGCGGCGTCAGTACTTTGGTGAAACCGACGAGACCGTCAATCAGCGCCTCAAGGCCGCTCTGGATGCCGGGCTCGTGCCGCTGGTCTGCATCGGCGAAACCCTCGACCAGCGCGACGCCGACCAGGTGGAGAGTGTCATCCGCGAACAGGTGGAGAAGGGGCTCGCAGACGTGACCCCCCAGCAAATGGCCTCAACCGTGGTGGCCTACGAGCCGGTTTGGGCGATCGGGACCGGGCGCACGGCCACGCCCGAGCAGGCCCAGGAGGTCCACGCCCTGATCCGCCGGCTCCTGCGCGACGCCTTCGGCGAGACCGCGGACGCGGTGCGCATCCTCTACGGCGGCAGCATGAAGCCGGGCAATGCCGCCGAGCTGCTTGCCTGCGAGGATATCGACGGCGGGCTTATCGGCGGCGCCAGCCTCAAAGCGGGCGACTTCGCCGCGATCGTCGCGGCCGCAAGCGCCTGAGTTGCGCTATGGAGGCGCACACGGGCTCGGCAGCCCAACCGCTCGAGACGCACTCTGAGCGACAAAACGGTCAAGTACGATCAGACCGATCAGACTGATCAGACCGAAGCCTGCAGCCAAAACAAGACAGCCCTGCCCTGAGCGGCAGGGTTGTGGAACTACTGATGGCATTGCATGTCAAACACCCAGAACAATCCTTCGGACAGCGAGCTGATTCGCCGCTTCAATGACGGCGATCAGCAGGCGTTTGACACCTTGGTCGAGAGATATTCGTCCAAGGCCTATCAAATCGCCTACGGTATTCTCGGCAACCGTTCGGATGCCGAGGAGGTCGCCCAGGATGTGTTTGTTCGCATACACCGCGCTCTGTCCAAATTTCGCGGTGACGCCGAGTTCTCAACCTGGATGTACC
>CAZSBQ010000021.1:0-28349 GCA_964604795.1 uncultured Victivallales bacterium
GCATCGACCTGCCCGAGCCCGCCCGCGTCATTGATGTCAAGACCGGAGAAACCGTAGCCGAGGAAACCACCACCATCACCTTTCATCTCGAAGCCCCCGCCACCGCCGTCTTCCGGCTGATGCCATTAAGTCAAAAATGAAAATTGTCCACAAGCATCCCATAACTCACCGTAATCGCGATTGTGGGGCTATTTTCGAGGCTGCGCTTCTCCACTTTTGCGCTACCCCGGTTAACGTTTTCGTACCATCTGTGCGTAGGCGCCCCTTGTCTCGCACTTTGCCGCTCCCTTCGGTCACTGCCGATCCGGCAGGTCGGCCTCTGCCTTCGGCGGCGTCTCCCACTTTGTCCGGTTTTCATTCAGGTTCGAAAAGATATCGACGAGGTGCGAGACAAAGCGTGAAGACGCATCCTATGGGATGCTTGTGAGTGGATTCATCACGTGCTTTACCCACGCAAAGATCGGGGGGGGCAGAAAACCCTTTCTGGACAGGGCCTAGCCCAGCTTCCGCGATCAAGAAAGTCAGGCTGTGGATGCTTTTTTATTGTATATGGTTGACTGTTTTCTTTGGGCGGTTATGCTTTGGGTTTGACCAATTGTTTGATCCATCAAACCCTCAATGCAGGTGAGGCCATGAGTGCAGAGAAGCGAATTGTGTTTCAGCCCAGCGGGCGTACGGTGTACGTATTGCCGGGAACGACAGTTTTTGAAGCGGCAGCTCGTGCGGGACTGCTGTTGCAGAGTCCGTGCGGCGGTCAGGGCAAATGCGGCAAATGCCGGGTGAACGTTCACTCCGGCCATTGCGCCCCGACGGATGCGTGCCGGGCGTTTTTCAGCGAGGAGGACTTGGCGCGGGGTGCGCGCTTGGGCTGCCAGGCCACGGTGGCGGACGATTGCGTGATCGAAGTGCCGGTGACGTCGCTGTTTGAGACGCAGTCGCGGATTTTGACCGACAGCGACGCGCAGGAGGTGGAGCTGGAGCCTGCGATTTGGAAGCGTTATGTCGAGCTGCCCGAGCCGGATTTCGGCGATGACATTTCAGATTTGAAGCGGTTGGAGCGTGAGATCGGGGCGGTGTCGGTTCGCCTGAAGGGCCTGCGCGATCTGCCGGTCGTCCTTCGGGAGGGGGATTTCAAGGGCACGGCGGTGGTTTGCGAGTGCAACCGTCGGCTGGTCACGTTCGAGGCGGGAGACACCACCGACAACGTGTTTGGGGCGGCCGTGGACCTGGGCAGCACGACGATTGTGGTTTCATTGATGGATTTGACCAGCGGACAGATGGTGGACGTGGCGGCGGCCATGAATCCGCAGGTGTCGCGCGGCGACGACGTCATCAGCCGCATCAGCCAGGCGCGCGACAATCCGTCGTCGGTCGGCGAGATGCAGGCGGATGTGGTGAGCACGGTGAACGATTTGATCCGTCAGCTTGCCGAGGCTCGGGGCATCGGCGTGGAGCAGGTGTACGAGGTAACCCTGGCGGGCAATACCACAATGCAGCACCTGTTCTGCGGAATCACCCCGGGGGCGCTGGGGCAGGTTCCGTTTCCGTCGGCGTACAACCGGGCGCTGTTTTTGGATTCGGACGAGGTGGGCCTGCACATTCATCCCAACGGATGCCTGTATGTTTTCGCGAACATCGGCGGTTTCGTGGGCGGGGACACGGTGGCGGGCATCCTGGCCTGCGGTCTGCACCGACAGGACGGCACGCGCATTTTGATCGACATCGGCACGAACGGCGAAATCGTCCTGGCTCATCAGGGAAAGCTGCTCTGCACCTCCACGGCGGCCGGTCCGGCATTCGAGGGCGCGCGCATTGCTGCGGGAATGCGCGCCACCGACGGCGCAATCGAAAAAGTGGTCGCCAAGGATGGCGATATTCAGTACAATGTCATCGGCAACACTCGACCGTCCGGCATTTGCGGGACGGCTCTGATCGATTTGGCCGCGGCCATGCTGCGTCTCGGCGTGCTGGACATCACCGGGCGAATTCTGCCCGTGGACGAGTTGCCGGCGCCGGTCGAAGAGCGCTTGGCCGCTCGCCTGCAGCCGCAGGAGGATGGCTCGGTGAGTTTCCTGGTGGCCGCCGGCGAGGAAAGCCGCACCGGGGAACCCATTCATTTGCACCAGAAGGACATCCGCGAACTGCAGCTGGCCGCGGGTGCGCTCCGCGCCGGAATCGCTCTCATGATGCGACAGGCGGGATTGACCGAGGACGACATCGACGAGGTGCTGCTGGCGGGCGGCTTCGGCAACTTCATCCGGCGCAGCAACGCGCGTCGCATCGGCATCCTTCCGCAGATTCCGGTCAGCAAAGTGCGGTTTGTCGGCAACGCCGCCAGCATGGGGGCGCGGCTGGTGCTGCTTTCCCGTCCTCATCGGCGCGACGCCGACGAAATTGCGGAGTCCGCAAGTCACGTCGATTTGTCCATGGACCCTGAATTCCAGATGGAGTTCAGCTCCGCCATGCTGTTTCCCGAGGAGGAATTCGACCATTGACCGGCTTTGATGGCAGGCCATGTCCACAGAATTTGGTTGGATCCGGTCAGTTGAGTTCGCAATGGCTTTAGTACCAACGGGCATCCCTGCCTGCACATTAATTCGGTCTGAACCTGTTCTTCTCCATGCTTCGACCTTGCCAATGATGGAACCCGTGCTATTTTTATGAAAAATCGGAGCAGTTGTTCGAGATTTCAAGATTTTGGAGTTGATATGATTGGCAGACCCAAATACGAGGAGAAGGTGCGCGTCGCGATGAGGCGCTCGCCTGTCACGGCGCTGCTGGGCCCCCGCCAGAGCGGGAAAACCACGCTGGCCCGAAAGATGGCTGAAAACGCAACGAGCACGTTTTTTGACTTGGAATCGCCTCGGGATATTCAGAGATTGCAGAATCCGGAACTTGTTCTGGGGCGTCTTCGCGGGATGGTTGTCATCGATGAAGTCCAGTTGATGCCTGAACTTTTCCCCGTTTTGCGCGTCCTTGCCGACCGCCCGGACAATCCGGCACACTTTCTGATTTTGGGCAGTGCGTCTCCGGAACTGCGGTCCGGCGCATCGGAATCGATGGCCGGGCGGGTGGAGTTCGTGGATATGGGCGGCTTCGAGCTGAGTGAAGTGGGTGCGGCAACCATCGACCGGCTTTGGGTGCGAGGCGGGTTCCCGCGTTCCTACTTGGCAAGCTGCGACGAGGACAGCTTCGCATGGCGTGAAGGATTTGTCCGCACTTTTCTGGAACGCGACCTGCCTCAGTACGGTGTCCGCATCCCCTCGCCGGTCATGCGGCGGTTCTGGACCATGCTGGCGCATTACCACGGTCAAACATGGAATGCCGCTGAAATCGGGCGTTCACTCGGCCAGAGCGACAAGACCGTGCGCTCCTATCTTGACACCTTGACGGAGACGTACATGGTTCGGCAACTGCAGCCGTGGTTTGAAAACCTGGGCAAACGGCAGGTCAAGTCTCCGAAGCTCTACTTACGCGACAGCGGACTGCTGCACACGCTTTTGATGCTTGCCGATTATCATGATCTAACCGGGCATCCCAAGCTCGGGGCGTCCTGGGAGGGCTTTGCTCTCGAACAAGTGTTGGCTGTCACCGACACTTCGCAGGCGTATTTCTGGTCGCTTCACGGGGGGGGCGAGATTGACCTGCTGCTCTTCCACGGCGGCAAGCGATACGGCATGGAATTCAAATTCAATGAATCCCCGAAAATCGGCTGTTCCACGCGAAAAGCCGTAGAGACACTCAAACTGGAGCGACTATGGGTTGTCATTCCCGGCAATGTGAATTATCCGATTGCGGACACCATCGATGTTTGCAGTCTTTCAACCTTTGCGCAGAGTTGGGAGGAAGCCACTGGCGGCTGAGTGGAATCATCTTTGAGTCCGCTCTAAAAACCTTTTCGGCTTTGTGCCGTGAATGTGTCCTCGGAAAAGAATTGCCCCGGTCTGCGCCCATTCCGTTTGACTTTTGCGAATGAACACGATATTGACTGTTGAGTTTTGGACTTCGAGACTCGCAATCTGCAATAAACACAAAGCGAATTTTCGCTGGAGGCAATGATGAAGTATCGCAGACTCGGTCAATCCGGATTGAAGGTGAGCGAGTTGTCGCTGGGATCCTGGGTGACCTTCGGCGCCCAGGTGGATGTGGAGCGGGCCGTGGAGATGATGGCGCTGGCCTACGACAACGGGGTCAATTTCTTCGACAATGCCGAGGCATACGCCGACGGGAAATCGGAGACGATCATGGGGCAGGCCCTACGGAAATTGGCGTGGCCGCGCGATTCGTACTGCGTGTCCAGCAAGGTGTTTTTCGGCAGTGCCGCGCAGCCGCTGCCCACGCAGAAGGGATTGAGCCGCAAACACGTGACCGAGGCGTGCGAGCAGGCCATCGAGCGCTTGGGCACGGGCTATCTCGACCTGTATTTCTGCCACCGCCCGGATCCGGAGGTGCCCGTCGAGGAAACGGTGCGGGCCATGGATGTTCTGATCCGCCGGGGCAAGGTGTTGTACTGGGGAACCAGCGAATGGTCCGCCCAGCAGATCACCGAGGCGCACGCGGTCGCGCGGCAATACAATCTGACTCCGCCGACCATGGAGCAGCCACAGTACAATATGTTTCATCGGACGCGCGTGGAGGAGGAATACGAGCCGGTCCACAGTCACTTCGGGCTCGGCACGACCATTTGGTCGCCCCTGGCTTCGGGGCTGCTCACCGGCAAATACAACGACGGCATTCCCGAGGATTCGCGGCTCAATCTGCCCGGCTACGAATGGCTTCGCGAGCGGCTGCTCAGCGAGTCGGGCAAGAAGCAGCTTGCCGCCATTCCGCAACTGGCCGAAATCGCCGGACAGCTGGGGCTTTCCATGCCCCGTTTGGCCATCGCGTGGTGCCTGAAGAACCCGCGGGTGAGCACGGTAATCCTCGGTGCGTCCAAGCGGTCTCAGCTGGAGGAAACGCTGCAGGCCGGTGCGGATGTCGAGGCGCTGACCTCGGACGTCATGGCGAAGATCGACGCCGTGCTCGCATTCGACACCCCCGGATGAGGCTCAGCGGCAGAACAAAGGTTAACAGGCATATCCCTGCCTGTTCGAGGTGTGCGGTATTCGCTACAGGCAGGATCGAGCTACATGGGTGGTTGCTCGGGGTTCAGGGGATAGGGACCGAAGGTTCCGCGCAGCAGATTCATGTCGTTGTTTCGACGATGGTTGAAGGTCCACAGGTAGAGGCGGTTTTGTTCCTGATCGTGTCGGCAGAAGACACGATATTTGAGACAGGCTCGGGCGAGTTGCTCGTAGTGTCCGAAGGGATGGGCTTTGCTGCGTCGATGTTGAATGCGTCCGGCGCCGTCCACGCGGAACTTCGGTCCTTTGATGTTCGGATCGGCGTTGAGCACGGCCACCGCCCATTCCTCCTTGGTGCCGAATTTCTCCAGAGCCACTTCGGCGATGCTGTTCTGCCACAGATAAAGTCGGCGCAGGCCGCATTGGAAGACCAATTGCTTGAGCCCGGCCTTTAGGTCGGTGCTGAACAAGCGAAATTCGGCGGGGACTTCGAGGGATACGTCGTAGAATTCCCAAGGCACCAGGCCGCGTCGATGCAGCGAAAGATTCTCGGCGATCACGCGTGCGGCTTCTGCAGGCGGCTCCTTGTCTTCGGGGGAGAAGTGCAGACGGAGAAAGAGGAAGACCTCCTCACGGTGCGGAATTCCGAAGGCAATGAGTTGGTCGGCCTCTCCCGGCATTCGGTAGCGATACCCGGACCATCCTTCAGGCAGATTGGTCAGCTCGCTTTGTTCTTGGGTCTCGTGCGTCATTTTCCGAGCTTGACGCAGATATTTCTGTCGGATCGAATCCAGTTCCGGGCGTTTTTTGAAGCGGGTCCACTCCGCCTGCATGCGTACGGCATAGTCATCCTCGAGCGTGATCCGAGTCAGGTTGCGCTTGAGAAACTCGTACCCGGCCAAATCCCAACGGGACGGGACCAAAAACGAGAGGCCGTCCCAGGCGATGCGGCGAGTTGAGAAGGACGCGGGCATGTTCGCTCCTGTCACTGCGGGTGACTCAAGTATAAGTCGGGATGGGCCGCCAGGGAGCATCGGCACGGCAAAACTGCCGCTTGCTCGCTGCCTCTGTCCCCGGTGGGGGAGGGCGGTTGGGCGGAGATAATGAGAAACGTTACTCGTCAACTCTGAGTGCGTCGACCGGCTGCTTTTTGGCGGCCATGCTGGCGGGTACGATGGCGGCGATGATCGCCAGAGCGGCACCCGTCAGGCAGCTGATCACCATAGCCTGCAGCAATTGCAGCACCGGCAGGTTGGCGAGGACAAAGGAACCATAATTGATCGTCGACGTCAGAATTGCCACCACGCACCCGAAAGCGGTGCCCAGGAGTGCGCCGATGATGCCCTGGATGGAGGATTCGATGAAATATGTCTGGATGATGAACGAGTCGCGCGCGCCCAGACATTTGAGTGTGCCGATCTCCCGGACACGTTCGGCCACGGCCATGATCATCGAATTCAAAATGCCGACCAGACTGGTGAACAGGGACAGCCCGATGAGCAGCAGCATCATTTCGTCGGTTCCGCCTCCTGAAAAAATGTCGACGCCGGCCTCCTGAAGCATGACGTTGAGTTTATCGTTGTCGACCGCAATCAGCGCTTGCGTCAGACTTTCCGTGACCAGCATATAGGTCAGGAAGGCGATGGCGAGAACGACCCCGGCCATGGTGATGAGACCGCGCAGCAGTCGTCTGCGCAGGCCTGCCCAGCTGACGCTGACGGCAATGTTCCACGGGATGCGTCCTTGTTCGGGGATGGTTTTGGTGTCTGCATTCATTCGTGTTTAGTCTTATTGACGGTTCAAGGTTATTGCGCCGAGATTTTGGCCGGTTATGTATGACAGCACCAAGGCCAGGGCGACCATGAGCAGCTCACCGGCGATCAAACCGACGAAGAACGTTCGTGCGGACGCGTAGGTGTCTTTGTTGCCGTACTTGGTGACCAGCGATTTGGCGACCCAGCCGAGCAGGATGGAGAACCAGTAGGCCCCCATCAGCGGATTGACCAACATGATCAGGCCGAGCGGATGCGGCAACCAGAAAACACTTTGTCGGAAATACAGCAGTGCCCCCATCAGCAGTGCGCCGAACAGCATCCACCAGCGCCCGCCGGCGTTGTCCACCGGCGGGACCTTGACAATGTCGGAGATGCGGTCATAGAGTCCGCGCGGAAAGTGCGTGTAGAACCAGCCGTGCATGCTGTCCGCGCCGCCGCTGTAGGTGAACAACAGGTGGACCGCCACCGCTGTAATCATGGCCAGCAGGATGGAAGCCCAGACCGCCAGGTGGAACTTGCCGCGGGAAAGCTTGGCGTCGTCGCGGATTTTCAGACTGTTGGCCATGGCGGGTGCAATGAACGTTTTCAGATCCAGGAACAGGACCGAGTAGTAGACCATCAGCGGCGCGAACAAGGTCGGAGATGTCCAAGACTTGTCCATGCCCGCAATGCTGCGGATGAAATGGAACGGGCTGCACCACGCCTGGAACCCGAGAATTCCTCCTTCGGTGACCGCGCGAACCAGGGCGATGGTAATCATGATGATCACGAAGTACGCGAAGATCGTGTGGAAAAGATTGGCGCCGAGTCCGCGCCAAAGCATGAGAACGATCCCCACCGAGCCAAAGACGAACAACAGCGAGGAAATCCGCAGTTCACGCTGCTCGCCGAGTTCGAGATTCTTCACGCTTGAGGGGTGGAATCCGCAGAAGAGATACCGGCGGCATTTGTAGAGCACCAGCGCGGCGAACACTACCAGCGCACCGGCGCCTTCCGCCGTGCGGAAGTTGAGCGTGTAGTACCACATGGTCGGGAAGGAATTGGCGTTTACCCCGAGACCGATTCCAACCAGCAGCAGCAGCTGCGCCCAGTACAGCAGGTGGAAGAACCACAACGAAAAGGAAATGTTCGCCGGGATCAGGAAGCTGAGGCCGATCAACGTGAAAAAGATGGGTGATTTGGCTTCGGGGATCAATCCCTGCAGGGGCGTGCCGCTGATGAACGTAGTCCACTGGTTGTTCAAATCCAGTGGCTCAACGTTGGGCATAATTCCCATATAGCAGATAATGTTCCATCCCAGCACCAGGATGGCAATTGCCGCTCCGGTCCAGAACAGACCGCTGCGGAAAACCGCCGGCACTCGCTTGTCCGGTCCATCCTCGCCCGCGGAATTGCCGGCGAGCAGCTCTGGCAACTCGGCCAGCGGATAAATCAGCCGTTCGTTGTAGGCCCACTGGCGGAAGATCAGCACGTTGAAGGACATCAGCACGATGTAGGTCAGCAGGATCAAGCCGCCCCACAGCATCAGCGGGCGCAGCCACACGCTCCAGGGGACGTTGCCGAAAAAGAACGCGCGCATCGAGGCGTCAAAGAAAACGAACTGATTCATGGCTTCCCGAATATCCGTGGCCAGCCCGGTGCGCTCCTCTTCGTTCAGGGACGGTTTGTCGAGCTGTGTCCGGATCGCCTTCAAGGACTGCCACGTGTCCCGCACGCGCCCGGTGATGGTCAGTTCCCTCTGCAGCTGCTCGAGCTTGGAGTCGATGTCGCCGCGCTTTTCGGCCAGCTGCTCCACGCGCTTGCTCTGCTTTTTGATTTCGCGCTCCAGGCGGCCGAATTCGTCGGCCTCGGCAACCCGTCTCCGCCTTCGCAGGCGCTGCATGTCATTGACGGCTTCGTCGTATGCCTGGCTGACGTTTTCGCGCTCGTTTTCGAGCGATTTCCGCCGGGTGTCCAGTTGCTTCCTGCCGGTCAGTGGCTCGAGTCTGTCAATGGCTTTGTTCAGGGGCGCGAGAACCGCGTCGATGTCGGCATTTTGATTCAGCGCGTTCTGCGCTTTCTCGAGTTGATCGTATGCATCGACGCCATTGCGCAAACGCTTGATGCGCCGGAAGTAGGCTTGGTGGGTTTCCTCGGGCATTTTGACGATGCCGGGGAAGGTGCGGATGCTGTCCGGCAGTCCGCGGCGGAACGTTTCCACGCGTTCGAATGCTTCCTGCTCAAGATTTCTCAGAGCTTCATCCTGTTCGCGGCTTTTCTCCTTGAGTGCCGCGATGCGCGGGGGGAAGGATTCGAGCACCTCCTGCTTGGAAGGGATATCCGGGGTCTCGGCCCGGTGCTCCTCCCACTGCTCCAATGCCTCCTGATAGGCCTTTTCGGCGCGATCCGCCGCTTGCCGAGCCGTGATTTTTTGGGTTTCATCGACATCGTCTCCAAGCGCCTCGTAGGTTTGCTTGAGTTCTGCGCGGGCTTCCTTGGTTCGGGTGACCAGCCGCGCGTAGTCGAGAGCTTCCTTCAGATGTCTGACTTCGACCTGGGTTTCCCGATATGCGGCGGCGGCCTTCTGGATGCCGGGTTCCGAGAGAAAGAAACTTTCGTCCATGAACGGGGTCACGGTGCTGCGCCAGTCGGACTGCACGTTGTTCCAATGTTGATTGAACAGGTTGCCGACCAAGGGAACCAGCTGCGAGGCCATGCCGAAGGTCGAGATGCCCGCCGACACCGATCCCATGATGAAGATCAGCATGATTTCCGCAAAGGTGAAGGGGCGGATCACGCGGATCAGCCGACAGACGGGGTTGATGAACAACACGATCAGAAACAACAGGACAAAGGGGGCCGGTGCTATCTGCGTGGCGGTGAGCACCAGTCCCTTCTGATTCTCGAAATAGACCGTGAGAAAGGCAAAGAACACCACGAGCAGCGCTCCGATGAGCACCGATCTAAACGTTATGATTCCCGGTTTGTCGCGCATAAATGATTTGTCCTTCATTGCATCTGCTCAAGCCTGAATTCGCCAAGCTAAAATATGAGCGGTTCCATCATTTTTGTCAGAATGGTGAACGCGATCGCCACCATGCCGACCAGTCCCATGCCGCACGAGAAACCCGCCAGCAAAACGGGTGTGTATTTCATCCACATGTCGCCGAACTTGCGGCGGAAGTAGAACCGACCGACCAGAGCGCCGACAAGCTCGAGAGTAATGCCTGCCGGAGTGCCCTGGCCGAAGCCGCGCACCACGCCGAACACCAGCAGCGTCGGCAATCCCAGCAGGGAGAGAAACACGAACGATACCGTGCCCAGGGCCAATCCGATGAAGAAGTACATGAAGTTCCAAGCCTCCATGAACAGCGAGCCGCCCTCCATGGTCGAGCTGAAGGTCAGGCACATGTTCTTGACGCGCAGATCCCACATCTTCTGCACGAACGGATATGCGTCCGACGGCACGTCGGCAATGAACCAGAGAAGCTGTGAAAAGACCACCATGGAGATAACAATCATGGGTATGCCGATCAGCAGCGTCTTGACCTGGCTCTTGATCTTGGTCCCGGTCAGCTCCAGCACGCGGAATTCCACGGTATGCACGCCATAGTTGAATCTCGGCGCCGGCGCGAACCATATCTTCACTCCCTGGTAGCCGCTAAGGATGTAGGTGGCCTCGCGGATGAGCGGGATGGTCAGCGCCTGTCCGCACATACCCTCGAGCTTGGCGGTGGCGTAGGAGATCAGGGGTGTGTACACGGCGGCATACAACACGAAGAAGTGCCAGGGGAAGCCCTCGATCAGGTAGGTGGACAGTCCGATCCAGGCAGCACTGGTGCAGATGTAGATCAACAGCGCCAAATAGATGGAGAAGTCGCCGCGCTGCACGTTTTTGGTGACCAGCTTGTCCCATCCCTGCTTCAGCTGCTGCCCGAAGGTGATGCCGGTGCCGGTGTCCTTGGCGCGGGCGAACAGTGCCCTGTAGAGCGTCGGCCCGATTGTTCCCAGGCTGACCAGAGCGACGGCAACGGTCAAACCGACTTCGAAGGAGAGAAAGAAGTCGACCTTGTTGATGTAGAGCGTGTCGACCACGCTCATCTGCTCGGTCCAGTGCGACAGAATGCCCATGTGGTGCAGCATCGGGCACATGATCATGGTCAGCACCACGCCGACCGCGCCGCCGATCACCGCCCAGAAGGGAATGACCATGCCGACAAACACCAAGCCCAGATCGAACTGGAGGTTGAAGGGGAATGCGGGGATGAACTTGCTCACTGCCGGAGTCAGGTCCACCCAGGGAATGGGAATCAGCTGCAGCGGTTTGGCCAGTAAGGCGCCGGTGACGGCGGGAATGCCTATGTAGAACACGCCGAACACCATTCCGATCACCCCGCCGATGGAGAAGCATCGCCATCGCCAACTCTGAGCGGGATCGTGGGTGTTGGCCAACGCGGTGATTCCGGAGGCGTTCACCGGCGCCATGGGGAACGGCAGTTGTTCGACATCGCTGGTCAACCGATACAGAATGTAGCCGAGCCCGTAGTGGTCCAATCGGCTGATCACCAGCGCGAACGAGGTGAACAGGATGGGGATGATCCATGGTTTGACGAAAAACGTGCGGCCGTTTTCGGCAATCTGCTGCGCGGAGGGGGCCCACCAGCTCGGCACCTCCTGCGCAATGCCCATGGCCTGCGCGTACTCGCTGCGCACGAAGAACTGGTTCCACAGCAGGCCCTGAGCCTGGTTGGGCGCGGTCATCATCAAGCCGGCCATGAAGAACAGAGTGTAGATCTCCTGCTGCTTGAGATCCTGCAGCGAGCGGCGTCCGACTTCGGCGAAGAGGATGATGGTCATCCAGCGCGCGGCGCTGCTCATACTTCCGCCGAGTCCGGTGACCAGCGTGATGTAGAGGATGCCCGGCATCATGATGAATCCCAGGAAAAAGGCGCCAACCACCGTTTTCCAGTTGAATCCATCCTCGAAGTGTTCCGGCGGGGTCATCAGGTTTCTGTATTCCTGAATCTCCCTGTCTTGTTTGGATTTGGCCATGATGGTCCCTCAGTCAAGACGGTCATGCAAATGGAGCCCGTGCTCCATCGGTTCTTTTATTGATCACGAAACAGTTCGTTTCCGTGCTCTTGGTACAGCGAGCGGCTTTCCGGCGTGAGATTCCGCCAATGCATGAGGTGCTGGCGTAATTTCTCCAGGAACGGTTTGTTGGTGGTTGCCCAGTGTGCATCCTGTCCGGACAACTGCTCGACATGCATGGTCAGACGATAACAGTTGACGTGGTCGTCGTAGGCCATGCGGAATCGCGCAAGCTGAGTGACACCCAAATCATACGGTGCCAGGGCGATGTTGTAGGTGACTTCATAGATGTCCCGGTCCTGGTCATCCTGCTCGTGGTTGACGGATTCCAGATGGACGATCATTTCGCCGACCGAGGCTTCGCCGAATCGCGAGAAGTACTCCTGGAGATAGCCCATCAGGCCAACGATCTTCGATGGTTGATAGATGAACGGGAACTCGATGCTCATGGTGCCGCCCTCATGATCCGGAAGCGACCATTTGCGCTTGCCGGACGGCACCGCCTCGCGGGTGGCCACCACGGCGGGATACAGGGTGCTGAGAAGTACGATGGCGATGGTGAACAGGATGACATACACCACGCTGAGCGAGGAAAAGTTCAGATTCAACCCCGGCACAAGGTTGAAGTGGTCGATGGTAAGCGTGAGGATCTGACCGATCAGATATCCGCCAACCGCACCGATCACGCTGTAGACCAACGCTTCGGCCAGGAAGAACAGTCCGATGTGGGTCGGATTCAAGCCGATGGCATTGTAGACGGCGATTTCCTGCTTGCGTTCGTAGACGGCGCCGAGCATGGTGTTGAGGATGATGGTTCCGGCGATGAGGATCGGGATGATCAGTCTCGAAAGCCCCCCGATTGAGGTTTTGTATCCGCTGCCGATGTAGTAGACGCCGGCGTCGGTGGTGTTGTCCGGATTCGGGCCGACTTGGAATTCGCGGTTGCTGCTGATGAAAAACTTGGCTTCGGTCGTGGTCAGCATCGATTCGATTTCATCCCACAGATTGGTGTTTTCGGGCACTTGGATGGAGACGCTGAAGGGTTTTGCGCCGAACTCCTTGGCTGTTCGTTCGGGCAAAACGAGCAGCGCGGATGGATTGACGAAGAACACGCCGCTTTTTTCGGCGGTGGGATCGATGGTGGTGCTTTTGCCGGCGCTTTCCTGCTGTTGCAGTCCACCTTGCTCAATATCCTTGATTGGCAGGATGGGTTGGTCGTTGAGGTCCTTGATCATCCGCAATCGATCGCCGTCGAGGAGCCCGACCAGACGGAGCCGGTGCCCCCTGAAGACAATGTCGGTTTTGCCGACGTCGTCGGTGTTCAACCCCAAGGCGTTGGCGGCGCTTGCGGGCAGCACGGCCTCGTCCGCGGACGGCGAGGAGAAGAACCGCCCGCCGGGCAGGATGGGCATGGGGGCGATGAAGCCGTCGTCGTCCGGCGGCACGCCGAGGACGGCTTGGATTTGAACGTGCGTTCCTTGTTCGGATGAGAGCGTGAAGGGGGGGCCGGGCCGGTTTTCGCTTCCTTCCTCGGGCAGCATCCAGCGTCGAACGACGATTTTTTCGGTTTTTCCGTGAAAGAGATTGCGGAGCACGCGGAGGCTGTCCTCGTCCATGCGCAGATTGCCCGGCCATTGATAGAACATGCCCTTGTAGGGCGTGGAATCGCTGATCGAGATCACCGTTGGACTCATCTTTTTCGAGATGCTGGAAAAGGCGAGCATGGTAAACGTGACAAGTATGATGGTCGTGGTGGTCAGAGTGGTGCGGATTCGCCGCCGCTTCATGTTGTTGACGCCGATCAGCATGGCCTTTTGTCCGACGGTCGAGTAGCCGACCTCACTGGTGTCGACACCCGAATAGGTCATGAACAGCAGCTTCATTTCTCCGGCGAAGCGGCTGTGCAGAATATTGAGCACGAACATGCCGAGCACCCCCATGATGAAGGCGATGAAGATGGCCTCCGGCGCGCGGGCGACCCGGAAGGCCGGGTGAATCATTCGAAACACCAGGAATGTCAGCACAAACAGCACGGAAAACATGATCAGTTCGGCCTCGATGCGGCTGAACTTGAACAGGAGCTTCTGCAGAAAGAAGCAGAACGGCAGCAGCAAAGCCATGTAGAAGACCACGGCCTTGAGCATGTCGTTGGTGATGGCGGCGATCTGAGAATACGCTTTGGTGCGGCTGCCCAGCGCGGCATATTGGTGTTTGAGGTAGCTCAGGTGACGGTTCTGTTGCCGCGCCTCCTGCATGGCTTCCTGTTCCTCCTTTGCGCGAGCGCGAAACTGTTGGACAAGCGCGTTGGTGACGCCCTGCAGCTTCTTCAGGCGGAAGTCGTTCAGGTAGCCCATGTCCCGCACGACGTCGGCGAAGAAGTCCCGGTCCATATCCTCCGGATTGCTGAAGCCCGCGCCTTCGGGATTGTCCAGAGAGGCGTTGATGGCCGTTCGCTTGTTTTCAGTCACGAGTTTGATTGCGCGGTCGTCGCGCATGAACACTGCGCCGGGGCCGTCCCCGGCAGGCGGAGGTGCGTTGGAGAACTTTGAACTGATGCCGGTCATGCCGTACTTGCGCGGCGCGGAGTTCTGGCTTGCTGTCATGGGCAGATAGCTGTCGACTTTCAGCGGGACGAAGGAGAGCTGGCTGGAGTCCGTGCGCGACACCACGGGAAATTCGCGGCCGCGAAACAGCGCCAGGGTGTGGGTCGAAGTGTTTGGGGCCAGCGTCGACGAGATCCTTTCCTGTGCCGCCCCGATGTCGATCGTGTGCAGCACATGCACGAAGTCCTCGTCAAACTGGAAGGCGGTCGGTTTGGCGCCATTCCTCTGCGGGAGGGCGTACTGAGCTGCGGTTGCGCGCTCGTCGGTGAGCACGATGTAGCGGTTGGCCACGGATTTGGCGGTGATCGGCGGCGGTGCTTTGTCTCCTGTGTCGCTCGGATACACTATCGAGACCGAATTGGGAACAGGCAGCTCGGGCTTCACACTGGCCGCCAGTTCGTCGAATTTATAGTTCTCGATGAATTTGCTCCACAGTCGCCTGCCGCCGGGTGCGGGCAATTGAGAGCTGCGGGTGATGCGGGAGTCCCCCAGCAGCGCGTCGAACAGATGTATAAGGGCATCCTGCTGCTGCTCGATTCGAGCGGTGTCCATCTGGTCGAGGGTGTCCGCAGGCGTGAACGCTCGTCCGCCGTCGTCGAAGGCGTTTTTTATGGCGAATGCGGGCACTTTCGAGGCGTGGTAGAAATCGACGGCGGATTCGGGATTCGGGAAGTAGTACTTTTGGCCCAGTCCGGCGAAATTGGTCATGGTGTCAAGAAACTCGATCGGGCTGTTTTCGGGCAGCGTTTCCTTGGCGATTCTAACCGTGTTGTCGCCGAAGGAGGCGCTCCAATTCTGGTCGTTCAGGATTTCGCTTACGGAGGAGAAGCCGATTTGGTCGGTGTTCCAAGTGAGGTCGAGTTGTATGGCGATGCGGACCCTTCGGTCCGGGAGGATTTTGCGCACATCTTCATTGGCGACGTCGCGGGCCAGGTCTTCGCGGTTGAGCTCGCTCCATGTTCGATAGCGGGCAACAAGGGTGCTGATGTAGCTTTTCAGCAGATCCAACTCTTCGGCGGAAAGGTCGCTCAGCACCGTTTGCACGCCAACACGGTTGAACAGAGTCAGCACATTGACGTGGTTCTGCAGTTTGTTGTTCATCCGCTCCCGGCGGACTTTCTTTTCCGCTTTGGGAATGTCCTCATCACGGCGAATGCGCAGGAGCTCGCCCTTGACGACGTTGACGTCGCGCTTGATCAATGCGACGATGGGATCCTTCACGGTCAGGGGTGTTCCGGAACTCGAGTCCTCGAGTGTGCGCATTTCGATCAGGAGCTGTTCTGCCTCCAAATCTTCTGTGGATGACAAATCCTGAAGTTTGGCGTAATAGCTCAAGAGAGTTTCCTGCACGCGCGCCCGTTCAGCGTAGATGTCGCGCAGAGTGCCGAGCGCATCGGACGATGCGGTGGTGTACCAGGCGAGCATGCGGTCGCCAAGGAACCCCTGGGTGTGAGCGTTTACGGCTGCCAGCAGCACAGTTCGAGCGGGCGGATTGTTCCTGTAGTGTTCGAGCTGGCGCAGCAGCAGGTGCAGGTTCGCGCCGTTCTGTGCGCCGGTTGCGCGGGCCGGCACCAGACTGTTGGCGTCGATGGACGCGTTGAAGGCAATAACCTGCTCGTCCAAATCCGGATCGCTGCCGGGCACCAAAACCCACAAATTGCGCAGAATTTGATTTTTCCAGCGTGTGGGTTTGCTTTCCACGTGAGCGCGGCGCACGGGGGGGGCGGTGGCCCGGAGCAGAGAGCGCAGCTGCTCGGCCGGTTCCTCGGCGAGAAAGAAACGCGGGCATCGAGTCTCGGTGTCGGCGATCTTTCCCAGACTTTGGTAGCGGGAATAGTTTCCGTCGCCCAGAAAAATGAAGCCGCGGAACCCGAAGCGAAGCAGGGACATCCACACATCGTCGCTGGCGAATTCCAGCACACCGATGGTGTCGGTCAAGTCGATGCCGTCCAATGCTTCGAGCGCGTCGGCGTCCCCTTCCCCCAGGTAGACCAGGGAGGTGTCGAAGGTGCGAGAGCGAAAATTGCCCGGCCGGAACACGGTGGGATGCATGATGTCGAGTTCGAACGCTGCGTCGCCAACGGTCATCGTGGCCTCGCCCGGTTCGAGCGTGGGTGCGCGAAAGCGGATTTCTCCGTGATCGAAGCCGCTGGCGGCAAAGCGTTTCGCAACGCGTTCTTCGAGTGCAAGGTTGGCCGGGCTGCCGGGGTAGCGCGCGCCCAGGTCGCCGAGCAAGTCGTCGAGATTCATTGCGTCGGTCGCATCCTGTGCGTGCAATCCGGTCGCCGCCGCAAATGCGGCCGCAATGCAGAGAAAAAGGACGTGCCGGCAGGTTTGTGAATGGGACGTTGTCATCTGTTCCACCTTATTGAACAGCAATGGAAGTGATCCGTTTTCGACTTAGGGTTTTGAGAAAATCGACCACGCTCAGTTCGGCTTCGCGCCGGTTGACTTTGAAGCGTTTGACAAAGCGTTCGATGATGTCCGCCACCGTGGCTTGTCCGTCAATCTGACTGACTACAAAGGTGCCGAGCTGGTCCAGCTCGAACCGGTGAATCGGGTTGTTGGGCGTGAGGCGCGACATCAGGGCGCCACGTTTTCTGGCCAGGCTCATGGTTAAAACCCAGTTGCCATCATCCTTTTTCTCAACCGAAACATTTTGATTCAGGACGGGGATGCCCGCCAATGACCGACGCCGGTCTATGGGGTCACGTGGCTGAGCCGTTGCTTTTTTGCTTGAAAGAAGTGCCAAATCAATGTCTCTTCGCGGGTTCGCGTCTATGCGACGGTGTCGCCGTCGATGTTGCCGATGGTCACGTCCAGTTCGTCTTTGCCTGCCACGCGCTCGATTTCGCCGTCTCGAATCCACACGACCATGTCGGAGAAGGAGATCATCTTCATGTCGTGGGTTGCGGTAATGATGGTGATGCCCTGCTCCGCCTTCATCTCGTTGAGCAGATTGATGATTTCCTCGCCGGTTTTCAGGTCCAGGTTTCCGGTGGGCTCGTCGGCGAGGATGATGGTGGGCTCGTTGACGAGGGCGCGGGCAATGGCGATGCGCTGATTCTGTCCGCCGGACACCTCGCTGGGGAGGTGATGGAGGCGGTGTCCGAGGCCGACCTTCTCGAGCACGCGGGCGGCGTCGCTGTCGGCCTGGTCCGGGCTGACGCCGGAGAAGATGCGGGCGATGCGGACATTCTCCAGCGCGGTCATGGTGGGGATGAGGTTGAAGCTCTGAAAGATGAATCCGATGCGGTGGCAGCGGAACCAGGCGAGCTGGCGGGAGTTCAGGCGGGCAAGGTCGTGCCCCTCGACGCTGACGGTGCCGTTGGACGGCATGTCGAGCCCGCCGACCATGTTGAACAGAGTGGATTTTCCGGAGCCGGACGGCCCCATGATGGAGACGTAGTGCCCGCGCGGGATGTCCAGGGTCACGTTCGACAGAGCATGGACGGTTTCCGCGCCCATCTCGTAGATTTTGCTGATGCCCTGAGTTGTGACGATATTCTCGGCCATGGCCTTGCAACTCCAAAGTGGAACCGATATGCGCTTAGTGTTCGCCGGCGATGCCGCCGATGTTGATGTCGAGATCCTCGCGCTTCTCGAGGCGCTGCACCTGTCCGTCGCGAATCCACAGAATCCGGTCGGAGACGTCGAGCATCTTCATGTCGTGGGTGGCGGAAATGATGGTGATGCCGCGTTCCTCCTTGAGCTTGCACAGCAGATCGATGATCTCGTCTCCGGTGTGCACGTCGAGGTTGGCGGTGGGCTCGTCGGCGAGGATGATGACCGGATCGTTGGCCAACGCGCGTGCGACCGCGATGCGCTGCTGCTGCCCCCCGGACATCTCGTAGGGGCGGTGGAATATGCGGTCGCCCAGCCCGACCATTTTGAGGATTTCCGCACCCTTGTTCCGCGCGTCGTCGCCGGGGGTGCCGGCAAAGAGCATCGGCAGGGTGACGTTCTCGAGAGCGGTGAGCACCGGCAGGATGTTGTAGCTCTGGAAGATGTAGCCGATCTTGTGGCAGCGAATCCACGCCAGCTCGTAGGAGTCCAGCTGCGCGACATCGATCTCGTCAAGAAAGACCATACCCTCGGTGGGCGCATCGATGCCGCCGATCATGTTGAAAAGCGTGGACTTTCCCGATCCGGACGGCCCCATGATCGACAGGTATTCGCCGCGGTAGATGTCCAGGGACACGCCGTCGAGCGCCTTCGTCAACGCCTCTCCTGAACCGTAGTAGCGCTTGACGTCAATGGCGCGAATGACAATGTCGCGAATGTTGTCGTTCTGGGCGTTGGCCATGGCATAGCTCTCGGTGATAGGCGCGGTGCTCGGTTCGCGCAATCATGCGATCTCCGTTCTCTTGGAAGACGGCAAAAGGCGGTACTCTAATGTTGTTTTTCGGTTTGCCAAGCCGAACCGGGGAAAAGATTTTTAGGATGTGGATCCGTGCAAACTCGGGCTTATGCCGCGGCTTCACGCGCGCGATTTCAAACTAACTGGGTGACGTTTCCTCATGGATGCCGGTGGTTCCGCAATTGATTGCGGGCCTGGTCGGCAACGGCATGATTGGGATAGTTTTTCTCGATGTCCTGCCAAAGTTCGACGGCCTGTTGGCTTTTTCCCCGTTGTTCAAGCACCTTGGCCAGTTTGTATTCAACCTCCGGGAGGCGCGGCAGGAGGGAGTCCAGCTTGCGCGCGGCGCGAAGTTCCCGCTCGGCGGCCCTCAGCCATCCCAGCGAGCGCCACAGCCGGGCTCTGGCCAGGGCCAGCCGGCCGTTTTCCCAGTCTGACGGGCTGAGAGTCTCCCAGCTCCACAACGCCTCGCGGGCGCGCTGAAAATAGCCCTTGTCCAAGGTTTCCTCATAGCGGGCGGCCAGGGCGTTGGCGCGCACATTGACGGTTCGCGCGTCGCGCTTTTTCAAGGCAAAGTCGCGAAATCGGGCGAGCGCGGACCGCGCCTCCTCCTTGTCCAAGTCGTGCAGCGCCTGCTGCAGGCGGAGAACACCGGGGACCGCCGCGTCATCCGAACTCACCGAGGCAATGCGGCTGATCAGTTTTTCCGCCAACTTGTCGTCGTCCAACTCGACAATTGCGAACTCCGCAAATTCTCGGGCGTAGCGGAGGCGTTCCTGCTCATCGTCGGTTTCGGCCAGCAGCATTTGGTAGGCGTTTCGGACCGCGCGTGGGCGGTCGGAGGCGTTGCGGGCAAAGTCCAGCGCGACCTGCTTGCGCTCCTCGGGGCGCACGGCATCGCGGGTGATGAGCGCGTCGCAGACCGTTTCCAGGTGCGGGTTGCGCTCGCGGTATCGCAAAAAACGCCAGTACGCGGCCAGGGGCCGTGTGTTGAGTTTGGCGGGATCGCACTGCATCATGATTTTGGCGTAGGTATCGAAGTGGCTGGAGTTTTCGACACTTCGACGGGCGGGAGGATTCTGGGGGAAGCGGATGGTCCCCTGAGCGCGCGCTCCCGCCTGAGCCGCCGTCAGGGATACGGGATTCAGCCCCGGCAGGATGCGGGTGACTGATTTTCCTTCAAGCTCGCAGCCGTCCTCGAACCGCCAGCGGGCCGGTTGGCCGTTGAGAGTCTGCAGCCGAACTTCGGTGAACTGATCCTGCTCGTAGCCGATGTATGAGACATGCTTGTAGGTGAATGCCGGGCACGGTTGGTCGGATCGCCGGGATGCGACGGCCTCGCGGGTTGCCCTGCCCGCCTGAACAAAGCGTTCGGGGGGAAATGGGCGCTTGTTTTTTTTGTTCTTGTATTCGGCCAGCACGGCGGTGATGGGGCGTTCCCGGTTGATTACGAGGCATTCGAGGGGGGCCAGACCGGGGCGAAGTTCCACAGTCGCTCGGTCCTCTCCCTGACGGTTGTCCTGGGCGGAATGATTGCCGTTGCGTTCAATGACCAGGCGCTCGTCGATCCACGCATAGCCGGCGCCGTTTTGGCTGAGAAACAGCGTCAGGGATTCGCGCTCCGGCACGCGCAGGTGTCCGCGAAAGCGTAGGATGAGGTTGCGCATGTTCGACAGCGGGTTCGCCGACAGGGAAATGGAGCGCACGGGGACGGCCCCGCGCAGCGTGGAATGCCGAAGCAGGCGCTCTGCGGAGTCCGCACTTTTCATCGAACCGTCGGGCAGGGAGCGAATCTCGAGATGCAGGCCGTGCCGAAACACCCCCGGCGACTGGCGCGAGGGCAGCTCCGAGCCGAAATAGACGAAAATCCGTTTGCCGCGCTTGGGCGGCGCCACCGCCGCCAGAGCCGAATTGTCCCGCGTGGGCCCCAGGCTGTCCAGAAACAGGCTGTGGCCGCGTTCGTCGAATGCCCGCAAGTCCCCCCCGCCCTCGTCCGCCAGCCCGCAGACCGGAACCGCCAGCAGAATCCCCGCATCCTGGTGGTTGCCCTCGTGCTTGACAGTGAATTCGGCCCGAAACGGCGACCGTGAGTGGTGCCACGCGACATCGGCGCGAGCCACAGCCACCCCCGCGGACAGGGCGCAGGCGAGCAACGCCCAAACAGCATGCGCTGTCATTCGGCGGGCACGGCGCCGTGCCGAGGAGCGCTCACCATTCGAGCAGCCAGAACAGTCGGTTTTTTCGGTCTTCGGCATTGGTCACCTTAAGCAGTCCCTTGAGGAAACTTACGGAGTAGTTCTGATCGTCTCGGGCGGCATCGATGAACGGGAACAGGCGCCAGCGGGCTTTGCGGACCTGATCGGTTTCGTCGGGTTCCTCGGCGTACTGTTCTCCATACTGCCACAAGCCCCAGAACGCCTCTTCCTCGAATCCCCGGTCGTGCCCGGCTCGGGTGTACAGCGTCCAGAACGGAGCGTAGGAACGCTGGATGGAAGCGGCATTGCGCTGCGGCCAGAGGGCAAGTGCGCTGGTGCGGGAGTGCTGACCACGGCGTTCCGATCTCACGAGGGGCCAGATGTGGTGATGGGAGCGGGTGATGCGGTCATCCTCGCGCAGGACCGAACTCCAGTAGAATGGCAGGTAGTACTGCTGCTTTCTGGTGGTGTGCTCGTCGGGTTGCTGTATCCATCGGTGATGAAAGGGCCAGGCGATGAAGCGGTAGTGCTCGTCTGGGCGTTCGCGGGTGCCGTAAAACGGCCAGAAAAACCGTTTGCGGTACACGGTTTCCTGGTTTTCTCGAAGCGTTTTCAACTGGTAGAAGGGGTAGAGCAGGTGGAGGCGGGTCATGCCGTGTCCGGTCGCGCCGCTGAACAGCGGCCAGGCTACGGTTCGCGCCCAAAAGGTCTGCTCGCCGGTGCTGTCGTCGGTTTCGGTCAGCTGGCCATAAAACGGCAGAAACGCAAAGGCGCTTCGTGTCCGCCCGTCATCGGTGTTTTCATGCATGGCATGCAGCAGCGGCCAGAACGCGAAATGCTGGCGTTTGTTTGCGGAGCCGGCGCCGCCCACCAGCGGAAACACGCGCCACTTTTCCAGCCGTCCGTCTGTTCGGGTCACGCTGAAAACGGGCCAAAGGACCGAGTGCTGGTGCGATCCGGCGCGCACCGTGTTCAGATACAACGGAAACAACGCGAAGCGAATGTGATCGTAGCCGAGCATGTCGTGAACGACACCGCCCGCCGGAAACAAGGCGAAGTACGAGCCTTTGTCCGGCACGTGTCCGCCCCACAGAAACGGAATCAGCCCCCAGCGGCGGCGCTCGTCGGAGTCGTCCCCCCATCCCTCCTCGTGCGAGGCGTAAGCCAGCACCAGGCGGGTGACCCGGCGTTCGGGATGGCGCCGATGCACGGCGAGGGGCCAAAACGAATCGATGCCGGTGGTTTCCGAGCCTTGGTCGCGAAACCGCACAAACAGGGGCCGGGGCCAGGCGGACACGAGCTGCTCCGCAGGCCACAAGGGTTCGTTCAGACTGAACAGCGGACCAAGAGCGCGGGCGTGAACGGAGACGTCCGAGGAAGGGGCCGAGTCCTTGGCCTCGCAGATGGGCGCCAGACGCAAGGCGGGCAGGGAAAAACCGGCGCCGCCTGCCACTGCGCCCACCAGCAAAAGCAAAATGCATGTTCGGACGGTCATGTTGGTGCGCGTTCCTTCGGTTGCTGTCGGATGCTACCGGACGCTGCCGGATGCTTCGCGTCTGTTCTTGGAAAAATTTACAAGTTGCCCGCTGCTCATGTGTGATCGGTTCCGCGTCGTTGTGCTGACGGGCTTTAGGCCGCCGAGGTGAGTCTTGTTGTGGGCCGACGGTTTTGATTCCCGGCACGGTTGTAATGTGTTGTTGGGATGGCGTCAATGCAAATGCTTCAGACAAAGATTGATAAATGCGGGGCGACACATTATGCTGATGCCTGATTTGAGCGGCGGCGCATTGGATGTGCACGCGCATTGGTCGAACCAAACAGGAGCGGGACGGTGACATTGGAAAACAGGCGCATTTTGATCACCGGTGCGGGCATCCGCATCGGGCGGGGGTTGGCGCGTCGGCTGGCGGCGGACGGTGCTCGCATTGTCCTGCACTGCAACCGGTCGGTGGAAGCGGCGCGGGAATTGCTGGCGGAATTGGACGGAGAGAGAGCCGGGCACAGCCTGGTGCAGTGCGACCTGACCGATGCGAGCGCACGCGATTCGCTGGTCTCCCGGCTCTGCCGCGACGAGCCGTTGTGGGGTCTGATCAACAATGCCTCGGCCTATAGCCGCAAACCGCTGGCCGAGGTGACGCAGGAAGACTTGCACCGCGATTTCGAGATCAATGCCTTCGCCCCCATTCGCCTGATGTGCGAATTCCGCAATCGGTGTCAATCCGGTTGCATAATCAACCTGCTGGACCAGCGGGTCGCCGCCGTGGAGCCGGGGGCGGGCAGCTACGCTCTGGCCAAAAAAACCCTGCGGGACGCCACCGAAGCCGCCGCGCTTGAATGGGCGCCGACACTGCGGGTGAACGCGGTCGCCCCCGGCTATGTGCTGCCGCCGCCAGGCATCAGCGAGCAGGCTATGACACCGCTGCTGGCGGCGGTGCCCATGCGATGCCGCACGCATCCCGAAGAAGTTGCGGAGGCGTGTCGTTTTCTGTTGACCTCGCCGACACTCACCGGCCAAATTCTGTACGTGGACGGCGGCATGCATCTGGCCGGGATGCCCGCCCCCGAGCTAACCCATGCGGACTATGTTCACACTGCAGAGCATTGAAGAAGCAACAGCCGGCGAATGGCTGATCCCGCCGGTGCCGGGCGCAACAGTGCACGGCGTCACGGACGACAGCCGCTCAGTGAAGCCGGGCGAGCTGTTCGTGGCGATCCGAGGCGAGATTGCCGACGGGCATCGTTTTGTGCGCCAGGCCGCGCAGGCCGGAGCGGCGACAGTGTGCGTGGACCGGGAGCTGGATGAGGCGACTCGAACATTTTTGCGGAGTTCGCACTGCGGGGTGTTGCGGGTGGGGGACGGACTGGCGGCTTATCACGGACTGGCGGCGGCTCACCGACAGTCGCTGACCGGATGCACGGTGATCGGTCTTACGGGATCGGCGGGCAAAACCAGTGTCAAGGAGATGCTGGCGGCCATCTGCCGGGCGGCGGTCGGTTCGAAGGCGGTACTGGCCACTGAGGGCAACACCAACAATCATTTCGGCGTGCCGCGGAATTTGTTGCGGCTGACCGAACGCCACCGCTGCGCGATCATTGAGATGGGAAGCAACCAGCCGGGGGACATTGCGCAGCTGACCCGCATGGTTAGGCCCGATGTGGCCGTGGTAACCAATATCGGACGGGCTCACCTGGAAAGGCTGGGTTCGGTCGAGGGCGTGGCCGAGGAGAAGGCGGAGATCGTCCGCGGACTGCGCGCGGACGGCACGGCCATCCTGCCGTTCGAGGGACCGTGCGGCCCCGTTCTGAGGCGGGCGGCCGGTGAGCGGAAAGTCCGCACATTCGGCATCGAGGACGGAGCGGATGTTCGGGCCGGCTACGCAGGCTGGGACGGCGAGCGATACTGCTTGACCTTGAGCTGGAACGAGTCCGAAGCCGATGTTCCGGTTCGATGGCGGCTGGGCGGAGCGCACCAGGCTCGGAATGCGGCCGCGGCCACGGCGGCGGGGCTGGTCCTGAATCTTTCGGCGGGAACCATTGTCCGCGGACTGCGCGCGGCGGAACTGCCGGGGATGCGCGCCGCGGTCGAGCGGCGGAACGGAGTGCTGTGGGTCAACGACGCGTACAATGCCAACCCGGACAGCATGCGCGCCGGACTCGACCTGTTTGCGGAGATCGCAGCCGGCGAGAGGGCAAATCCAGCGATTCTGGTACTCGGCGACATGCTGGAGCTGGGATCACGAGCGCCTGAGACGCACCGCGAGATGCTGGACTATGCCCGCACTCTACTCCCCAAAGCGCACCTGTTCGCGGTCGGGCCGCTGATGCGGGAGGCGGGCAGCGCGGCCGGCCTCGCGACGTTCGAGACCGCCGCAGAGGCGGCGAAAGCCGTTGCGGAGTTGCTCGTCCCCGGTGCCGCCGTTTTTCTGAAGGGCTCCCGGCGGATGGCGCTCGAGCGCATCCTTGGGGTCGGCAGCCGGTGACGGCAACAAAGGCGCCCCCTTCGTGGCTCTGCCTTTTAGGCGGAGCTGTAATGCTTCAATGGCAGCACTATGGTATTTCGTTTCGTGCACCGCGCCTTTCCGGTCCATCGACACCCCTGACCACCGGCTGGAAAGCCAGTGCCACGTTCGGCCCCAATGCCACCGGCTGAAGCCCTGCGGCAGTAAACGTTATACAGGCGTCCCTCTCTGTTCGAAACGGAATATCCGCTACAGGATAGAGATGCATGTAGAACGGCAAAACCCTGAAACCACGTCCAGTCTCATCGGAGAACCGCATGTCTTCCACTTCTTCCACGCGCACCTTCTGCAATCCGCTCAATCTCGAATACCGCTTTCAGGTCCGGCAGGACGGCGTTCCGTGCCGCCGCGAGGCCGCCGATCCATCGGTGATCATGTATCGCGGACGGCATTGGCTTTTCGCGTCCAAATCCGGTGGGTATTGGTACTCCGACGACCTGCTGAAATGGCGGTTTGTCGCCACAGACACGCTGCCCACCGAGGACTACGCCCCGGATGTGCGGGTGATCAACGACTGGCTGTACTGCACAGCCTCCAGGCGCGAATCCCCCTGCCCGGTCTATCGCACGCAGAATCCCGAACACGGCAAGTGGGAGTGCGTGGGAAGCCACATGATCTACTGGGACCCGAACCTGTTCCAGGACGACGACGGACGCGTCTACCTGTACTACGGCTGCTCCAACAACGATCCGATTTATGCCGTCGAGCTGGACCCGGCAACCATGGCGCCGAAAACCGCTCCGGTCACCGTCATTCCCAACCACCAGCAGACGAAATGCGGTTGGCTGCGCGGCGGCGACGACAACCGGACCATGAATCCGCCCTGGCTCGAAGGGGCGTGGATGACCAAGCACAACGGCCGTTACTACCTGCAATACGCCGGCCCGGGCACCGAATACAA
The DNA here is from genome assembly GCA_964604795.1 of uncultured Victivallales bacterium. GTDB lineage: Bacteria > Verrucomicrobiota > Lentisphaeria > Oligosphaerales > CAZSBQ01 > CAZSBQ01. Next base: position 25,987 of record CAZSBQ010000021.1, read on the forward strand.
CGTCTACAACGACGGGGTGTCCGTCGGCGACCGACCGCTCGGGCCATTCCGGACCGCCGCGCACAATCCCTTCTCCATCAAGCCGGGCGGCTTCAGTGCGGGCGCGGGCCACGGCAGCACCTTTCAGGACCGTCACGGCAATTGGTGGCATGCCTCGACCATGTGCGTGACCGTGCACCACAACTTCGAACGCCGCCTCGGCATCTGGCCCGCCGGTTTCGACCAGGACGGCATCCTGTTCTGCAACACCCGCTTCGGGGACTACCCCACTCGGGTTCCGCAAGGGACTTGGAACCCCTGGAACGATACCGGTCCCGAGTGGATGCTGCTGTCCCTCCGCAAACCCGTGACCGTTTCCTCGGCGCTGGCGGATCACCCTGCCGAAAACGCCGTGGATGAGAGCATCCGCACCTGGTGGACGGCCGCGGACGACGATCCGGCATCCTGGCTGCAGGTTGATCTCGAAACGCCCGCCACAGTCAATGCGGTCCAAATCAACTTTGCCGAAGACCAGTGCGAGCAGGATTGCCGCAAAGGAGCGCCCCTCCATCATCAGTATCTGCTCGAAGCCTCGCTCGACGGTGCCGAATGGGGTACCCTGATCGACAAGCGCCAGAACGCCGAGGATGTGCCGCACGAGTACATCGAACTTGACTCCACTTCACAGGCGCGCTATCTGCGGCTGACCATCACCCACATGCCCGCACAGGGCAAGCCGGCGGTTCGCGGACTTCGCATTTTTGGCCGCGCCGAGGGAGCGGCGCCGGCGGTACCGGTGAATCTCGCGGTCGACCGCGACACCGACGATCCCTGTCGAGTGGACCTTCGCTGGTCGCCGGTCCCCGAGGCGGACGGCTACAATGTCCGGTGGGGAATCGCCCCGGACAAGCTCTACTCGGACTGGTTGGTCCTGGACGGGAACGAACTGACGATGCGCTGCCTGCATGCCGAGCAGGACTACTGGTTCCGCGTCGAAGCCTTCAACGCCGCCGGCATCTCCGCTGCCTCCGACATGCAGCGGGCGTCTCATGAATTTCAGAAGAGAGCCAACAGTTAGGGGACGAACCAATGACGAAAGACACAACGGCTGAATACTGGGTCCATGCTCTTGGGTTGGAGGCTCATCCGGAGGGCGGATGGTTTCGTGAGACGTATCGTTCCGCGGAGGAGATTCCCGCAGCCGCGCTGCCGGCGCGGTACGGGGGCGCGCGGTGCTTCGGCACGTCCATCTATTTTCTGCTGGGTCCGGGCGAGGTGTCCAAGTTCCACCGCATCCGTTCGGATGAAATATGGCATTATCATCGCGGCGATTCGGCACGCATTCACCTGTTGGACGAACACGGCGAACACCGTTCGGTCACGGTGGGAGCGGACATCGAATCCGGAGAAGTGCTCCAGGCGGTTGTGCCCGCCAATACGTGGTTTGGGGCGGAGGTGGCTGTCGAACACGGATTCTGCCTGATCGGCTGCACGGTGGCGCCGGGATTCGATTTCGCCGATTTCGAGTTGGCCGAGCGAGCGGCGCTGAACGCGCGATTTCCGGCCCATCGAGAACTCATTCGACGCCTGACCTGAGGGCGAAGCAAAAGTTCGGAAACCTGCCCTTGCCCTGCTCGGCACGCGAAAGTATATTCCCGGCATGAAACCGCTTACCACAAGTATTTATACGTTCGAGAAGCTGCGCGACGAAGAATTCCTCTACGTTGACAAAACGGCGGTGATTTACGAGCTGATCGCCAAGACGGGGCAGTTTTTTCTCTCCCGCCCGCGGCGCTTCGGAAAATCCCTGCTGATCAGCACGCTCAAGGCCATCTTTCAGGGGAAGCGCGACCTCTTCGAGGGGCTCTCGCTGGCCGACTTGGACTACGACTGGAAGACCTACCCGATCATTCATCTGGACATGGGGAGTATACGCAGCAGGACGACCGAGGAACTGGAACACGGGCTGTTGATGCAGGTTCGGGACAGCGCGGAAGAAAACGAGTGTTCCTTGCAGGCGGGCAACTGCTATGATGCGTTTTCTGAACTGATCAAGACGCTGGGCAGGAACGAAAAGAGGGTCGTCATCCTGGTGGACGAATACGACAAACCCTTGCTTGCCCATATCGGCAGGGAGTCCGCACGAAGCGTGCAGGACGTTCTGAAAAGTTTCTACTCGATCATCAAAACAACGGAAAAGAAGCAGCGTTTCGTGCTGCTCACCGGTGTGAGCAAATTCTCGAAGGTTTCGGTGTTTTCGGACCTCAACAATCTCACCGACCTGACCATGGCCCCGCAGTCCGCCACCCTGCTGGGCTACACCCAGGCAGAGGTTGAGGCCAACTTCCCGGACTACATCGAACGCCTGGCCGAAGCGCTGAACA
>CAZSBQ010000022.1:0-27823 GCA_964604795.1 uncultured Victivallales bacterium
ACGACGGGGATGCCGCTGATTTCGGAGTAGATACGCAGAAGCGCATCCTCGGTGATCGCGCCGCGGGTGACCAGGTTCCACTCCTCGCCCGGTTTTCCGGAGAGGTCCGCGGCGGCAACCGGACCGTTGAGATGCTCGGTCACGCGCTGCTGCACCTGGTCGACGCGGTTTTCGGGCGGCGGTTCAACGCCGTGGACGAGCCCGGCCTCGTCGCGGGAATCGGTGGTGAGTTGTGCTGTTTCCTCTGGCATGCGGGGAATTACTCCGATGAGGATTTCGGCGGGTTGAATTTGAGGCGGATTTCCTCGAGCGCGCGCTGGTAGCGATGCGCGAGGTGATTGAAGTTGGTTTGGGGCGAGACGACATTGACGGTGATCATGACCAGGATTTCTCGTCGGTCTCCGCTGGTGTTTTGGTTTTTGAAGAACGTTCCCAGCAGGGGGACATCCTTGAGTCCGGGCACACCGTTGTGGCTGTCGCTGTCAGTGGTTTTGATCAAGCCGCCCATGAGGATGGTTCCACCGTCGGGGACGACGAGCTGGGTGGTCAGTTCGCTTTTCTGAATGGGGACTTGCCCGTTGATTTCTTCGGCGGCGGGGGAGGACACCTCCTGGGAAATTTCGAGTCGGACCTCGTTGCCTGCGGTGACGTGGGGGGTGACGGTCATGATGATGCCGGTGTCGACGTAGTTGAAAGTTCGGCGGGTGCTGGAGTCCGTGTCGACGTCGGTGTAGTCGCTGGTGACCAGCGGCACTTGGCTGCCGACGTTGATTTTGGCCTCCTGGTCGTTGCTGGCCATGATCTGCGGTGCGGAGATGACGCGGGTGTTGCTTTCGCCCGCGACGGCGCGGATGAGGCCGAGTTTGTCGGCGTTGGTGCCGGCGTTGGAAAACAGCACGCCGAGGCCGCCTTTCTCGAAGAGGCTGGCACCGGTGGCGTCCGAAATGTCACGGCCCTGAAGCAGGTCGAATTCACCGCTTCCCAGTTGGTCCTGGAGGGCGTAGGCGAACCCGTACTCGGTGCTTTTGGTGAGGGTGATTTCAGCCAGCACGCCCTGAATCAGGACTTGTAGGGGGGGGGCGTCCAGGCGCGTGAGCAAGGCCTGGACCATGTTGTAGGCGCGTTGGGTGGTGCGGATGGTCAATCGGTTCTGTGTGGGATCGGCGTACACGAGCACGGGGGTGTCGAAGATGGTCTCGATGTCGGCATCCCGGTCCGCGGAACCGGAGCGGCGGGGCGAGGATGGGGCGCTGCCGCCGCTGGGAGTGGCTTTGCTCGAAGTGGACTCGGAGGTGCTGCGCGGTTGGCGTCGGGTGGTGGCTGAGTTGGGGAAAAAGGTGTCGACGGCATCGGTGAGCGACTCGACGTCACTGTGCTTGACATTGTAGAAGAACAGGCTTTCCTGTTCGGCCATATCCTCCTTGTCGAGCAGGTCGACCCAGCGCTCGACCTCGTCGAGCACTTCGGGAACGGCGGCGGAGGCGACGAGTACCTGCAGGCGGGGCAGCGCTGTCAGCTTGACTTTGCCGCCGGAGGGGGTTTTGCTGCTGACCGGGAAGCCGAGGATGGGCAGGAGTTGGTTCAGCTCGTCGACCACCACATCGGCGTCCACGTACTGACACTGCATCGTTCTGTGAGGCCAGTTGGCTTCGCCCTTTTTGTCCAGGCGGTCGATCAGCGCGCGGATTTTGGGCATATTTTCGGGGGATTCGACCACGAGCAGGGAGTTCAGTCGCGGGATATCGGTGATCGTGGCACCGTTGGTGAGGAAGGGTTTGATGTTGCTCACCAACTCGCTGCTGGCCGCGAAGCGCACGGGGAGAAATGCGACCTCGACGTTCGCCTGGGGGTCATGTTTGACCAGCAAGCGCCGCTCCTGGGCCATTTTGTCGAAGGGCAGGATGTGGATGAATCCGGGATTGCGGGAGGCATAGGCGCCGGCCAGCCAGAGGATGTGCTCGAACATCTGCCAGGCTTCCTTGGCCTTCATCTCCGATTCCACGGTCATGGTCACTGCGCCCTTGACGCTGGGATCGATGAGGTAGCTGAAGTTGAGCAGTTCGGAGAACAGCGGCACAATCTCGGTCAGCGGGGCGGCGTCGAAGTTGAGGACCACTTCGACGGTTTCGTCGGCGTCGGCGATGTTTTTGATGAGGTTGTCGGGATAGGTGGTCTCGGGCGGGCCGTCGGGGCGTTCTTCGCCCGATTTTTCCGGCAATGCGCTCATGCCTTCCATATCCCTGGTGCGCGGGGGCACCACATCGCGCACGTGCAGGGGGGATTCGTCGGGGACGGCGGCCTTGGGCAGGCCGGCGCTGGGGATGGCCGATTCCATGGATTCCTTCGCCGAGTCGTCGTCGGGTCCGACGGTTTGGCATCCGGCGCCCGCGAGCAGGATGAGCGTGGTCAGCATCAGGGTCATGCTTGCTCGTTGCGGATTCCCGCGCCGAGTTCCGAGTTTGTACTTCATAGCTGCTTTGTCCATCTGTTGGTTGGCGGTTTCAATTGGGGCACTACAGGATTATTAGTGGGTGCTGATTGCGGGCTGAAGGCCCGGCCCATTTTCAGCCCAGGGCTCGCAGCCCTGGGTAGAAGATACACCCGCAATTGCGGGCTGAAGGCCCGCTCCAATGGACATCGTTGCGGCAGAGGATTTTGGAGCGGACTTTCAGCCCGCTGTTCGGTTTGCGGTTGCAAACCCAGGGTCGCGGACCCTGGGCTAGTCATGGACCGGGGCGTTGCCCCGAAAACCTTCATTGCCACTAAAAATCCTGTAGTGCCTCAATTGGCGGTTGTCAATTATTGTTGTTTTGTGCTTCGCGCCGTTTTTCCAGGAGTTTTCTGCGAGCTTCCAGCGCTCTCCTGATGCGTTCTCGTCGGTCCTGCTGCTCCTGGTTTCGGTGCTGAGCGTCGTCGTTGCCGTTGTTGGATCGTGCCGCCGGTGCCGGTGGCGGCGGTGGTGGGGGAGGGGGTTTTGGGGTGTCGTCGTCTTGAGCCCCCTGCTGCTGGGTTACCTGGCGTTGCTGCCGATCGTTTGCCGCTGCTGCGGCCCGGCGTTGCTTGCTTGCGTCTCCATACTCCAAGGCCAGAATTCGCGACTCATTGTTTCGCTTGATTTCCACTTCGGCCTTGTCGATGCGGGCGAGGGTGTAGCCGGTGTCCTGGATCGGATCGTCGACGCGGTAGACGTTTTTCTTGCCGCCGCCGGTCGGTTCTTGTCCGCCGCCGCGTCGGCGTCGTTCGCGCACGAGGATTATGGCGGCCTGACGCTTGTTGATTTTGCCGATGCCGATCAACTCCATGTCGCCGTATTTGGAGGAGCGCTCGGTTTCCTCCTGATCGTCGTCCTCGGATTGCGTTTCATCGACGATTTCGGATCGGTCGGGGGTAAACAGGGTTTTTTCCCAGAGGACGTCCTTGTCGCCCTTGCGCAGCGCGACCGGGCGCATGTCGGGCGCCGGTGGGCGAGCGTCGGCGTCCTCGGAACTGCGAGTGTCCGCCTCGACAGGATCGAGTTGGGGGTGTCGGCTTTCCGGGTTATGCCCGCGGAGCGCGACGGCGGCGAGGAGGACCAAGGCCAGCAGGCCGAGATTGGCGAGGAGAAGCAGGTGTTTCATCGGTAGGCCTCCTCGCCGTCATCGAGAAGTTTGGTGGCTTCCGGTTTGAGCATGAACGCTGCCACTCGTCCGCTGAGCACCACGCCGGCGGGGTTGCGCGGGTTGTTGGGGCGAATTGTGCATTGGGTCCAGAAGAACGGCGGAGTTGCGGCGTCCACCTCGACCAGCAGATTGCTGATTTCGCGCATGCCTGCACGGATGCGCACGGTCAGCTCGACTTTTTGGATGTTGTCTGAGTAGTCGTTGATCCGCGGCGAGCCGAGCGTCTGGATAACGACTCTGGCGCGGCGCGTCAAGTCCTCGAACTCGTCCTGGACGACTGTTTGGGCGGGGCGGTGTCCCGAACGCCATAGGGGAGCGGCCATGGCGGCGATTTCGGCGCGGCGGCGAATTTTGCGGTTTTTTTCGCGCAGCAGCAGTTTGTAGTCGGTCCGCAGCCGCTTCAGTTTCTGTTCCCGCTTTTCGATGGTTTGCGGCAGGGGGAGGGCTTCCGCCGGGATGTTGACGCGGGTGAACAGGGTTGTCAGGCCGAGCACGACAGCCAGCACGCCGAGCACGGCCAGGCGCGGATTGGATTTGGCGGCGGCAAGCATGGTTGTTCAGTCCTGACTTTCGCTGCGGTCGTTGTCGGGTGCGTCTGACGGGTTCGCGGCCTCATTGCCGTCGGGGGGCTCGGGTGCTTCAGGCGGTTCGGGCGCGTCGGGTGCATTGGGTGCATCGGTTGCGTCGGGTATTTCGGGTTTGTCGTGGAAGTCCTCATCCGTGGGGGGGTATTCCGCTTGCAGTTCACTGCGGTTGTCTCCCGGCAGAGTGGCGTACATGCGCAGTCGTATGGTTTTGGTTCCGTCACGGTCGACGCGCACGCCCTGGGGGCTGACGCTGGAGAACAGTTCGGAGTTTTCGACGATGTCGCGGATGTTCTCGTCCTGTTCCTGGGTTGCGAACTGGACATCGATGCGTCCCTCCTGCCAGGTGAGTGATTGTGTCCACAGCTTGTCGGGCGTGATCTGGGTCAGTTCGGCCAGTGCGGCGCCGAAGGAAACGGGCATGGACGGCAAATCGCGGACTTCCTCGGCCAAGGCTTCGAAGTCACTTTCCTGGCCCTTTTGGGTCTCGATTTCCTCGATGGCGTTTTGTGTGTGCTCGATGCGCTCGACCAGTGCTTGTTGGTGGGCTGCGGCTGCGGCGAATTCCCGCCATCCCGCGTACAAGCCCGTCAGAACCAGCAGGGCGGCCAGTGCGGCAGCGCTCAAGCGCGAATAGCGATTCCGGACCGGGCGCAGGTCGTAGGGTACTTGGATGCGCGTTTTGCGGTCCTGCGACAGCTCGGATCCCAGGGCATACCAGGCGAGCAGGATTGCGGGCAGGAACGTACGCTGGGCATCGGCGTCCAGCTCCTTGAGCGCTCCCGCATCAAAGTTCGGCAGAGCGCTCAGCGGCGCCTCCGCGGCACCGGCTCCTTCGGCAGGCGGCGCGGTCACGCCTCGAATGGTCCGTCGTCCGTCCTTGCCGGGCTCGAGCATGTAGCCGCCGCCTTCCTCGCCGGGCAGGAAGCAGGGCTGCTCGTTCAGCGCCGGGTCCAGGCACACATGCGCGGGCAGGAGCGCGTCGATTCCACGTCCGAGGGCCCCCAGTTCATCCAGCCAGCGGTGCCAGTCGGCCTCCCGCAGGTAGTACAAGCGGATGGTTTGGCGGGACTGACGGCTGTCCAGGACGCGGTATCCCCACACGAGCCGTTCCTGCTGGATGGGCGCGTGATAGGCCAGTTCGTATTGCAGCGAATTGCGAAGTTCGCGCTCCGGAAGGGCGGGGAACTCGACATCGGCGCAGCCGGCGACCGGGTCCGCGCCGCCCGCCACGAGGATATCCGCCGGGGCCACGCTCATTGCGTCCAGTCCGCGCCGCAGTTCCTGGCCGACCGAATCGTCCTCGGATGCGGTTGACTGCCAGTGGCGGGCGACCTGGAAGCGCCCGTGCTCGCGGCGAAGAACGATCCCGCGGCACTCCCCGCCGTAGGTCCACGTCAATGCCGCCGCCTGGTTTGGGCCGAATCTAATCATAGGGTGGTACTATAGTCGGCGCAGCCTCGCTGTACAGCGGACGAGGCGGGGCGTTTTTGCGTGGTTGACGATTGGTGGTTTTGGCGGTATGACGAGGGGGAGATCATCGCACGATTGTTTCCCATGAATCGATGTATCGGAACGTGCGCTGCGATTGACCGACGGCGCCGCGGCAGTCACGCAGAATCCTAACCTCTCTGCTGGTGCCGCCCGGCGCGCGCGCCGTGGCGACGATGGTCGCCACTCCCGATTCGCCCGCGGAAAAATGCCGGCGCACCTGCTGGAGGATATCCGGGCTGAGCACGGTGGCCAGGGGCTGATTCCCGGACTCCGCCCGACCGAGCGCTTCCAGGACCGCCTCGGCCTGTCCGAGACCGAGGTCCAGCTTCTGGCGGATCAGCGCCGGGGATGCCGCAAAAATCGACGGCTTCTTTGAATTCGGCATTTTTCGTCCCGGCGGCGGCACCGGCCGAAATAGGTCCAGGACTCCCCGAGCGCGTCCGGTTCCAACCGTTCCGCGGCGAAATGCCTCGACGATTCCGGGAATCCACAGCACCTCCTCGCGAAACTCGAGGGGAGCGTCGCGGGGCAGGGCGGGTTCGCCGCGGCTTTCGTATTGCGCTTGCTCGAGTCCGTCCAGGCGCGTCACATTGTCCTGGTCGGTGTAATCGGCGAGGCGGTCTAGAAAGGCGCGCAGCTCTTCGTTTTCCTCGAGGTCGAGAAACGAGTCGTCGATGTTGTTGTGCGGCGATTTTCCCTGCAGGGAGTATCCGCGGTTGACATCCTCGATGCGGACGGTCACTTGGATTTCGGCGTTCTGCGCCTCGCCGCTGGCGGACTGCAGGCGGAACGGCTCGCCGGGCTGGTCGGGTGGGTTGAGCGTGTGTTTGCGCGCGTCGGCCAGCCAGGGCGGTTGGTTCCCCCTGGTTTCGACGGGCGGCTGCTCGGCCAGCAAGTCGCGGTGCGCAGCGGGAAACTGACGGCGGTCGTTGACGTACATCCAGTATGCCCATTCTGCGGCGGACTCCGCAGTGTGGCGCAGGCTGTGTCGGTCGGCGAGCACTTTTGCTTCAACGCGGCTGACGCGGCTGACCACTACCATGTGGGCGACCATGACCGAGATGACCGCCAGGATACTGACGACCAGGACAAGCGCGACTCCTCGTTCGCCGGGGGGGGCTGTTGTGCGGGCTCTATTCAATCGAACAGCTCCCTGCGCTCGGCGCGTTTGCGATTTGTGCGGTCGGTCCAAAAATCCTGGAAATCCTCTTCCAGCTGGTCCATGTCCAGCATGGAGATGGCTTTTCGCGAGGCGGCCCGCCAGTCTCCGCCGGTTTCGGCGCAGGTTTCGAAGACGGCGTCGCACACCTTGTCGTACGGTTGGTCGGGATATTGGTCGGCGGCCTTGCGCAGGAAGTAGACCAAACCCCACGCCAGGCTGTAGCGTTCAAGCCGTCCCTCGGGTTGGTAGAATTCCGCGGTCGACATCGTCATTAGCCGCGCCAGTCCCACCGGTCGGGCGTCGCGCTCGTCGAGGATATTTTCGAGAACCCGAGTGCGGCTCTCGACTTCGGCGATGCCCACGTTCTTGCCGCGGAAGCCGATGTCCGCGCCTTCAAAGAAGGCGGCGTGTCCCTCGTTGATCCAGATGGGAATGGGGATGCTGTCCAGCGCGTAGTGGACATACTGATGGAAGCCCTCGTGAAAGACGGTGCGCAGCATGCTTTCGCGGTCGCGCTTGTCGTCGGCTTCGTCGAACGGCGAGATCACCAGCTCGCGCCGCCCGGGCATCCACATGCCCAGCGCCCACTCCTTGAGGGCGTTTTCGCCGAGATAGTCGGTGAACGTTCGGCGCTGCGCAAACACCCGCACCACGCTGACTTCCTCGATTTCGCGTCGGGGGGGTACCAGCTGCTCGTATGCGGTCCGCAGCGCATGCAGCCCCTCCTGGATGTCGCGCACGAATCGGCGGCGCCTGGAGGGCAAATCCGAGGCGATCACGTAATTGGACGTTTCCACGAACCACCAGTCGGGCAAATTGCGGATGTTTTCGACGATTTCCTGTCGCGTTTGGTTAAGAGTTTGACTGTCCGGGCCGGGAGCGTCGATGCGTCGGCTCTGCATGCGCCGGTCGGCGTCGTCGTTGCGGCGCGCCGCGACACGTGAAGCAGGCCGCACGTCCTCGACCAGTTTGAACATCGAGGACTGAACATTGCTGTATTCGCGTCCGGGCGCCAGCTCGACCCAGATCGCGATGATCTGCCGCGGATTTTTGCGGACCTGGACGAGATAGACGGGCACTTCGTTGGGCTCTGCCGACTTCATAGTGCATCGCACATAGGATCGGCTGGCATACAGGCCGCGAGCTTTGCTGGTCTGGGATTGGACTTGTCGACCGGTCAGGTACTCGACCCAGCCGCGAATCGCCTCGGGGCGGTATGATTTTAGTTCCTGACGCGCTTTCGCATAGTCCTCCTTGCGCACATGCGGATGAGCGGGATGGATGGTCTTGATGTTGTCCAGGGGGGCATACTTGAGTTCGAACACACGCATCGTTCCCAAGTCCCCCACGAATCGACCGGCGGACTGGTCCCGCCGCCACAGCGCGCGTGGATCGAAGCCGAGAATCTCGCCAGTCTTCCCCGTTGATTTCTTATATCGGAACTGCTGGCTCGACGGCGCCTGCGAAGGCCGCAACTCCATACCGTCGAGCGTGCGGACGCTAACGCCGGTAACCGGCAGCGTCACAAGCGCACCGGGACGCACCCGCTCCGCCGCCCGACTCGAAGCCGACGCCGCTGCCAGGAGCGCCACAAAGACGGCAGTCGCGAATCCGCGAAACCGCCATCGAATGTTGATTTCAGGAAAGCTCATTATTCAACTTGGGAAAAGGCTTGTTCACACTTTGACTGTGCTTCCGACACGCGCGCACCCTCGGCGTTGCATGAAAGCGGCCCTATTCCACTACGCAGTCTCGTTCCGTTTACGTCGTTTTCTCGAAGGTGCTTGCCGGCGAAGTCTCCTCGCGATACGAGTCCTCATACAGAGTGTCCGGGCAAATGTCTTGCTCGTGCGGCCAAACTACCGTGCCGCCTGCCGCACGAACCCGGCGGAAGTATTCGGGGGCACGCAGCTCGCTGAAGACACCAAAATCCAAAAGGTGGGAACAGTCGTAAATACGTTTCTCGCCGTTGGTGAAGATTACACTAAGTCGGTAGTCGCTTTCCGGCCTGACTGACTTGACTCGCGGATTCACAATTCACCTCAGTGGGTCAATGTTGTATGGTTTCTGGCCGTTGACTGCAAGTTCCCAGTCGGCCATGAGTTCGTCCTGATGTATCTCAATCCACGCCGACACCAACTTCAGTTTGTTGCGCGGCAGTGAACCTTCGAGCACTTCGCCGTCGGGTATCCCGAGCACGACCTCATGCTCTTGGTACTTGACGTGGATGTGCGGGCTGCTATGACGCTTGTTGTCCACAAAATACAGTGAAACGATAATTCCGTAGAACATGGAGATGACTGGCATGGTCGGATGTCCTCGTCTCTGCAGACACTGGCGCGAAATAATGACTTCGGCCACTTCGAGAAGGGCGTGGCCACGAGTCGATTGTGCTTCCGACACGCGCGCACCCTCGGCGTTGCATGAAAGCGGCACTATTCCACTACGCAGTCATGTCCTGTTCGCTGCCTGCTTGCGTCGGTATACTGATGGAACTCGATGCGGACGCCGGCCGGATCGGTGGTCCATATCTGCCAGCTTTGGTCGGCACCGAGTTTTTTCTCGGTCACTTCGCAGTCATGCTGGGCCAATTGCCGGGCCACCGCATCGATGTCCTCCACCTCCAGACAGATATGCTGAATGGGACTGTGCCCCGGCGCGTCGACCTGTTCGCGCTGAAATACCTCGATATAGTTGCCCGGCCCGGCCTCGAGGTAGAATCCGAACACGCCCTTGGCATTTCGGAATTCGAAAGCACGCCGCAGTCCGAGCACTTCTGTGTAAAAATGAGCGGAGGCATCCAAATCCTTGGCCGAGATGCAGACATGAGCCAGTTGCTTGATCATTGTGTTTGCTCCTTGTGAAACGTTGTAGTTCAACCGTAGGGCCGGGGGGCGGTCTCGCCGGTCCTTTCGTATTCTTCCAACCAGAGAGGGGGGCGGCATTTATAATGAGAGCAAAAAAAACCCGACCGTCAAGGTCGGGCTTGGTGTCGTCGTGTTGTCGGCTTTGGCGGATGGGTGCGGAACAGGATATCCGCCGGTCAGCCGACGTTGGCACAACACAAGCACTGCGGAACACAGAACTCTGCGAAGTCCGCAATCAGCGTCCGCTGACGGCGCCGTGACCGCGAAATGTGCGGGTGAAGGCGAATTCGCCGAGCCGATGGCCGACCATGTTTTCGGTGACGAAGACGTTGACGAATGCCTTGCCGTTGTGCACCGCAAAGGTGTGGCCGACAAAGTCGGGCAGGATCATTGACCGCCGCGACCACGTCTGGATGGTGGTCTTGCGCCCGCTCTGGTTCATTTTGTCGACCTTCTTCATCAGATGGTCGTCAACAAAAGGGCCCTTCTTGATGGATCTGCTCACTTCTTCTTCCTCCGTTGAACGATGAATTTGGAAGAATGCTTCCGCTTCTTTCGGGTTCGATACCCCTTGGCCAACTGGCCCCAGGGCGAGACCGGATGACCACCACCGCTGCTGCGGCCTTCGCCGCCGCCCATCGGATGGTCGTGAGGGTTCATGACAACGCCGCGGCTCTGCGGACGACGCCCGAGATAGCGGTTTTTTCCCGCCTTGCCCAGGGAAATCGAGGAATGGTCGATCATGCCGATCTGGCCGATGGTGGCGCGGCACTTCAGGTTCACCATGCGAATTTCGCCGCTGGGCAGACGGATTTGCGCGTACTCGCCCTCTTTGGAGCGCAGAACAGCAACCGCGCCGGCGCTGCGGACCATGCGCGCTCCCTCGCCCGGAGTCAGCTCGATGTTGTGAATGCTGATGCCCACGGGGATGTTCGCCAGGCGCATGGCGTTGCCGGGCTTGAACTCGGCGCCTTCGCCGCTCATCACGGTCTGCCCAATGCGCAGAGAGACGGGCGCCAGGATGTAGCGCTTCTCACCGTCCGCGTAGTTGAGCAGGGCGATGCGTGCACTGCGGTTGGGGTCATACTCGATCTGGGCGACGCGGGCGGGGACTCCGTCCTTGTCGCGCCGAAAGTCGATCTGCCGGTACCGCCGCTTCACGCCGCCGCCGCGGGCGCGGGTTGTGATGCGCCCCGCGCTGTTGCGTCCTCCGCTGGAGGATTTCCCCCGCGTCAACGCCTTTTCCGGCGTCTGACGGGTTATATCCTTCCGGTCGCTGCGGCTCATGTGCCGTCGCGCCGGAGAGGTGGGTGCATAGGTCTTCTTATCCATGACTGCGCCTCGCTGATTCAGATAATATCAATTTCGCCCTCACTGAGGGTCACAATGGCCTTCTTCCAATCGGGCCGCCGTCCTTCGTGGCCGAAGCGCACCCGGCGCTTTTTGCCGCGGCAATTCATCGTGTTGACGCGCGCCACGCTCACGTCGAAGATTTCCTCGACGGCGCCCGCCACCTGCTTCTTGTTGGCTTCGGGGGCGACTTTGAAGGTGTACTTGTCCAATTCAGCCAGCTCGGTTCCCTTTTCGGTAACCATCAGCGACTGAATGATCTTGTAGGGGTCTTTATTCATTGTTGGCTACCTCGGCTCGTTTCGTGGCGGCGATCTGGGTGCTGAACGCTTCCAGTGCGGCTTGGGTGAAGACAACTTTGCGGCGGCGCATCAGCGCGTACGCGTTGAGCTCCTCCAGCGCCATCGCTTCGGCATTGGGCAGATTGCGGATCGAGCGCTCCAAGTTGTCGTCCACGGATTCGAGCACAACCAGCACGTTCTCGCCCGCGTTGAGCGCTTGCAGCACCGTCACCATCTCCTTGGTGCGGGGCGCCTCGAAATCCAGGCTGTCAACCGCGATCAGCTCTTCGTCCTGCAGGCGGTCGTGCAGGATGCGGCGAAACGCCAGGTTGCGCACTTTGCGGTTGACCTTTTTGGCGTAGCTGCGCGGCTTGGGGCCGAAGACCACGCCGCCGCCGCCCCACAGCGGGCTGCGGATGGTGCCTGCACGCGCTCGTCCCGTGCCTTTCTGGCGGTAGGGCTTGGCGCCGCCGCCGCGCACTTCGGCGCGGGTTTTGGTGCTGGCGGTGCCGGCCCGGCACTCGGCCAAATGTGCCACGACGGTCTCGTGTACGGCCTGGCCGCCGCGCTCGGCTTCCAGGCTCTCGGCAGGCAGCTCGAAGGTGCCGACCTGTTTTCCGGTTTTGTCTACGACGGGAACAGTCCGTTCCATAATCGGTTCTCCTCAACTACTTTTTAAGCGCTTGGCGAATGACCAGATAGTCGCCGTTCGCTCCCGGAACGGACCCTTTGACGAGCAAAACGTTGTCTTCGTTGCGGACATCCACCACCTGGAGGTTCTGGACGGTCCGGCGGGCGTGGCCCATGCGGCCCGGCATCTTGCGTCCGCGATACACGCGGGCCGGTTTTTCGCACATGCCGATGGAGCCCGGCTTGCGCGTCCAGTCGAACCCGTGGGTTGCGGACTGACCGTGGAAACCGTGGCGTTTGACCACGCCCTGGAAGCCGCGCCCCTTGGTCATGCCGGTGACGTCGACGTAGTCGCCTTGTTCAAACTGATCGACTTCGAGAGTGTCGCCGACGTTTTGCTGCGCGGCGGACTCGTCCCAGCGGATTTCGCGAATCCGCTCGGGAGGGGTGTCCTGACGGGCGGCGGCTTTGAGTTGCCCGAGGACCGGTTGAGTGACGTTTTTGGCGCGCCGCTGGCCGAACCCCAACTGCAGGGCGGTGTAGCCGTTGACTTCGGGAGTGCGCTGAGCAAGCACGGTGCAGGGGCCCGCCTCGATGACCGTCACCGGAATGCGGCGGCCCTCGTCAAACACCTGGGTCATCCCGAGTTTCTTTCCGAGAATCCCTTTCATGATACATTTCTCCGTTCTTTGGCCGATCCGGGCCCGGCGGTCGTGATGACTTCGCCGGGCGACAGAGAGCGGCCGTGCGATTCAATTCAGATTTTGATGCTGATGTCCACGCCGGCCGGCAGGTTGAGCTTTTTCAGCTCATCGACGGTTTTGGCGGTGGGGTTGACGATGTCCAGCACACGCTTGTGGGTGCGGATTTCAAACTGCTCCATCGACTTTTTGTTGACGTGGGGCGAGCGGTTGACCGAGAAGCGCTCGACGCGGGTCGGCAGCGGGATCGGTCCGGTGAAACGTGCGCCCGTGCGCTTTACGGTCTCGGCGATGTCGCTGGTGGAGCGGTCCAGGACGCGATGGTCAAAAGCCTGCAACCGGATTCGAATGACTTGGTTCTGTGCCATGTTTTTCTCTCACGTTGTCTGTCGGGTAACGTTTTGTTATGCCATAATCTGCTTGCGAACCGCTTCGGACACCCGCTCGAAGTGCGAGGGCTCGGCCGTAAACTCGCCCCTGCCTCGGGTAAGCGAGCGCAGGGCATTGGCATATCCGAACATTTCAGCCAATGGTACGCGGGCACGTACCGTAGCGCGTACATTCTCTGTGTCCACCTCGATGACGCAACCTCGTCGACTGGTGACGTCGCCGATCACCGTGCCCACGTCATCTTCAGGGACGCTTATCGCCAACGCCATGATCGGTTCAAGCAGTGTTGGCGCCGCTTTTCGAGCGGCTTCCTGCAGCGCGAAGAACCCGGCGGCGCGGAAGGCGATCTCGTTGCTCTCGGTTATGTGATACTGTCCGCCGACAATCTCGGCGGAGCAATCGATCAGCGGGTATCCCGCCAGTATTCCTGTCGCCGCAGCGTCGTGCACGCCTTTGAGGGCGGCTTCGACGAACATGTCCGGAATGTCCGCCGCCGTTGCTCGGTTTTCCACGGCAAAGCCGTCACCCGATTCGGTGGGCTTCACGCGCAACTTCACCTGGGCAAAGACCGGGCGTGTTCCACACTGCCGATCAAACGTGGCGTCCTCCTCAGCCTCCTGGCTGATGGATTCGCGGTAGGCGACCTGTGGGCGCCCGGCCCGCACGCTGAGCTTGAATTCACGGCGCAGCCGGTCCAAAATGATTTCAAGGTGCAACTCGCCCATGCCGCCAACAACGACCTGGCCCGTTTCCGGATCCTCGCCGTAGCGGAACGTGGGGTCCTCGTCCGCCAAGCTGGCCAGGGCTTCAAGCAGGTCGTCCTTGGCCGATGTCGAGCGCGCCTCAAGGGCAATCCGCACGACCGGATCGGGGAACCGCAACGTCTCCAGCATGATCGGATCGTCGGGGTTGCACAGGGTGTCTCCTGTTTTCACCTCCGGCAGTCCGACCACTGCACCAATGTCTCCGCTGAACAACTGGTCGCGCTCTTCGGTATGATTGGCGTGAATCTGGAGCAGCCGACCGAGTCGATGTACCGACCCGGTGGCCGGATTGCGCACCTTTGCTCCGTTGACGGCCACACCGGAATACACCCGCAGGTAGACCAGTTTTCCTGCATAGGGTGCGACCATTGTCTTAAACGCCAAGGCCGAAAATGGCTGATTGTCATCCGCGGGCCGTGTGATGGGCTGCTGCGTTTGCGGGTGACGTCCCTCGACCGCGGCAACGTCATCGGGCGCCGGCAAATATCGAACCACGGCGTCGAGCAGAGGCTGTACCCCCGTGTTTTTCAACGCGCTGCCTGACAGCACCGGCACCACTTCGCATCGCACTGTGGCCTGCCGCAAAGCGTCCAGCAAAAGCGTCGTGCCGATCTCGCGGTCGGCCAGAAACTCTTCCAGCACACGGTCGTCAACTTCGGCCAGGCATTCAATCATGTGCTCGCGTGCCGCCGCCGCTTCAGATCGGCAGGTTTCCGGAATATCCGCCTGCCGCACTTCGTGGCCCCAACGTCCCTCAAAGTAAAGGGCTTGCTGGTCCAGCACGTCTATGACACCGATGAAATCCGTGCCCGCACCGATGGGAATGTGCACGGGCACGGGCAGCGTGTCGAGGGTGTCTCGCATCTGTCGAACCACGCCGGTGAAGTCAGCGCCGTCACGGTCCATCTTGTTCACAAAGGCAACCACGGGGATGGCATACTTCGCCGCTTGTCGCCAAACAGTTTCAGTTTGCGGCTGCACACCGCTGACTCCGCAAAAGACGGCAACGGCACCATCCAACACCCGCAAACACCGTTCGACCTCGGCGGTGAAATCCACATGGCCGGGCGTATCAATGATGTTGATCCGCCGTTTCTTCCAGAAGCATGTCGTAGCGGCGCTGGTGATGGTGATGCCGCGCTCTTGCTCCTGAACCATCCAGTCCATTGTGGCCGTGCCCTCGTGGACTTCGCCGGGGCGAAAATTGACCCCCGTATACAGCAGGATGCGCTCGGTCAACGTGGTCTTGCCTGCGTCGATATGCGCCATGATGCCGAGATTGCGCACATCGCGGAGCGCAGTTTGGCGTCCGGCGACCGGTGTCTTCGGCTGGGGGTGCCTTGTCAATGCTGCCATTGTGTGCCTACTTTGACATAGACTTCACGGCACCCCGGCACTTGTGCGCCCTCAGGTGGAGTTGTTACCACCGATAGTGAGCAAAGGCCTTGTTGGCCGCAGCCATGCGGTGGGTGTCGTCGCGCTTCTTTATTGTGCTGCCGGTATTCTCATAGGCGTCCATCAGCTCCGCAGCCAGCGCCTGGCCCATGCCCATGCTCTTGCGCCCGCGTGCAAATCCGCAAAGCCAGCGCATGGCCAAAGCCACCTGGCGCTCGGCGGTGATTTCCACCGGCACCTGATAGGTGGCGCCGCCGACGCGTCGGCTTTTGACTTCGACCCGCGGCTTGGCGTTTTCCAGCGCCTGCAGGAACACCTCAAGCGGATCGGCGTCCGGCTTGCGGGTGCCCATTTCATCCATGGCGCCGTAGACAATCTTTTGCGCCACGGTTTTTTTGCCGCGCTCCATGACGGTATTAATCAGTCTGGCAACCAATTCGCTGTTATAGCGAATGTCCGGCGTGAGTTCGCGTTGATCTGCTCGTCGTCTTCTCATAACACCTCGTACTCCGAAGGCTGGCTTACTTTATCAATTCTGCCGGCATGCGCAGCGTTGCGCCGGCCCTTGCGGCAATTCTGCCGAGGCAGAGGTCACGTTTGTTGACCACAGCAGGTATTGTCCTGCGACAATGCGCATGGGAGACGGCCTTGCAACGATGCTGTTCACCGTTATTTAGGTCGCTTTGCTCCATACTTGGAGCGTCCCCGGCGACGTTCGTCGACGCCAAGGCAGTCCAGAGATCCGCGGACAAGATGGTAGCGCACGCCGGGCAGGTCACGCACGCGGCCACCCCTTACAAGCACCACGCTGTGCTCCTGAAGGTTGTGTCCCTCGCCACCCACATAGGCGGTGACTTCCTGACCGTTGGTCAGGCGGACGCGTGCCACCTTGCGCAACGCCGAGTTAGGCTTTTTCGGTGTGCGGGTGGTCACCTGCAGGCAGACGCCGCGGCGTTGCGGGCAGGAGGCGAGCGCCCGGTTTTTGTTCTTCTTGGGACGTGCGCGCCGTCCGTTGCGAACCAGCTGATTGATTGTCGGCATGATGGAATCCTATACTTGATTGAACAAAACACGTACCATAGCATGTGACCGGCCGTATGCAAGACCGGCGACGCACGCGATGCGCGCCGCCCAGCGCTTTGCATTCAGATATCCAAGACTCGGCGAGCCTCTTCGCTCCGAGCGTGTTCGGACTCTGTTTCACGACCGGCTGTCTCTGCGGCTTCCTCCGCCTCGCGGGCGGGTTCGGCGACCGTTTTCTCCAAGCTGAACGCCCGGCACTCCTCGTAGCCTGTGCCGGCCGGAATCAACTGCCCCATGATCACGTTTTCCTTGAATCCGCGCAGGTAATCGACCCGTCCCAGAGTGGCCGACTCGGTGAGCACGCGAGTGGTGTCCTGGAATGAGGCGGCCGAGATGAAACTGTCGGTTTCGAGCGACGCCTTGGTGATGCCCAGCAGAATCGGCTGGGCTTCGGCGGGCTGTCCGCCCTCGGCGACGACGCGGGCGTTGATCTCCAGGAAGCGCGTTCGGTCCACAGTCTCGCCGTACAGGAACGTGCTGCTGCCGGGATCGGTGATGCGGACTTTGCGCATCATCTGGCTAACAATGATTTCGATGTGCTTGTCGTTGATTTCGACACCTTGCAGGCGGTACACTTCCTGGACTTCGTTGACCAGGTAGGTCTGCAGTTCCTGCGGTCCGCAGACTTCGAGCAGCTCGTGAGGGACCACGGCGCCGTCGGTGATCGGTTGCCCCTTGCGCACGAAGTCGCCGTTGAAAACGGTGATTCGCTTGGCCACAGGCACCACGTGCTCTTCCGCCTCGTTGTTTTCGAGGTCTCGAATGGTGACTGTACGGCGTCCCCGCGCGACCTTGCCGAGTTCGATAATGCCGTCGATGCGCGCGATTTCCGCCGCTTCCTTGGGGCGCCGGGCTTCAAACAGCTGGGCCACTCGCGGCAGTCCCACGGTAATGTCTTTTGTTCGCACAGTCTGACGCGGGGTCCGCGCCACAGTTTGTCCGCCCTCGACGGTCTGGTCTTCCTCGACCATGATGTGGGCGCCGCCCGGCAGGCTGTAGTGGTCCAGCATCTCGCCGTTTTCATCCACGACGATCAGCTGCGGGTGAAGGTCCTCGCGATGCTCCATCACCGTGACTTCCTCGCGGCTGCTGGCCTGACTGATTTCGCGGCGCAGGGTCACGCCCTCGATAAGGTCGCGGTATTCAATGCGTCCGCTGGTCTTGGTGATGATCGGCACATTGTACGGGTCCCAGCGTCCGAAGGTTTCGCCCTGCTCGACCTTGCTGCCTTCGCTGTGGGTGAGGATGGTGCCGGGCACCAGTTGGTGCCGTTCCAGTTCGACGCCGTCCTCGTTTTCGATGACGGCGGCGCCGTCTTTGCTGAGGATGACCCAGTTGCCGTCCTGCTGCTCTACGTAGCGTGCCTCCTCCAGACGCAGATATCCGCCGTTCCTCGCCTTGAGCACCGGCTGTTTGGCCGAGGCGGCGGCGGTTCCGCCCACGTGGAATGTGCGCATGGTCAGCTGGGTTCCGGGTTCGCCGATGGATTGGGCGGCAATGATGCCCAGCGCCTCGCCATTCTGGGGCAGCTCTCCGGTAGCCAGGTTGCGTCCGTAGCACAAGCCGCACACGCCGCGGGCGCAATCGCATGTCAGGACCGAGCGGATATGGACTTCCTCGATGCCGCGGTCGGTGATGCGCTCCGCCACGTCGACGGTGATTTCCTCGCCACTGGCGACCAGGAGTTGCTCCTCGCCCGCCGGCGACAGGGGGTCATGGATGTCGTCGGCGCTGTAGCGCCCGACGATGCGGTCGCGCAGCGGCACGGTTTCCTCGTCGCCCTCGCGAATGGGACGGACCCAGATGCCGTTGACGGTTCCGCAGTCGTGCTCGATGCAGATGACATCCTGGGCGACGTCGACGAGCTTGCGCGTCATGTATCCGGAGTCGGCGGTTTTCAGGGCGGTGTCCGCCAGGCCTTTTCGCGCGCCGTGCGAGCTGATGAAGTATTCCAGGACGGTGAGCCCCTCGCGGAAGTTGGAGAGGATGGGTCGCTCGATGATCTCGCCGGAGGGTTTGGCCATCAGGCCGCGCATGCCGGCAAGCTGGCGAATTTGGTCTTTGCTGCCTCGGGCTCCCGACTCGAGCATGGCGAACACCGGATTGATTTCCCCGCTTTGGCGGTTGTCCTCGAGAACCTGGAAGAGGGTGCCGGCGATGTCGCTGTTGGCCTGGGACCAGACGTCAATGATCTTGTTGTAGCGTTCGCGCTCGGTGATCACCCCTTGCTGGCGCTGCTTGCGGATTTCCAGGATTTCCTGTTCCGCGGCGGCAATCCGCTTCTGTTTGACGTCCGGAATAATCATGTCCTCGATGCCGATGGAGAACCCGGCCTTTGTGGCGTAGTCGTAGCCCAGGTCCTTGAGGTCGTCAAGCAATTGGGTGGTTCGCTCGCGCCCGACGTGCTCGTAGCATTGGCCGATCATCCTGCCGAGCACCTTCTTGTCGGCCATCTTGTTGAAGAAGCCCATGGACTCGGGCCAGATTTGGTTGAAGATGCACCGTCCCGGCGTAGTCTCCAGCAGGCGTTTCTCGGCATCTCCCCAGGTGGTTTCCTGTCCGAAATCGGGATTTCGGATGCTGATGGACTCGTGGATGTCGACGATGTTCTCGTGCAGCGCGCGCAGCACCTCGGAGTGATTGGAGAAGGCCCGTTTGCTCCGGTCCTCCTCGGCTCGGTCGCCGTTGTGATGGCGCTCGTAGGTCAGGTAGTAGGCGCCCAGGGTAATGTCCTGGCTGGGCGTGGCCAGCGGTTTGCCGCTGGCCGGTGAAAAGATGTTGTTGGACGCCAGCATGAGCAGGCGCGCCTCGAGCTGCGCCTCGTTGCACAGCGGCACGTGAACGGCCATTTGGTCGCCGTCGAAGTCCGCGTTGTAGGCCGCGCACACCAGTGGGTGAAGCTGGATGGCCTTGCCCTCCACCAGGATCGGATCAAAGGCCTGAATGCTGAGTCTGTGCAGCGTGGGAGCGCGGTTCAGCATGATGGGATGCCCCTGAATCACTTCGTCGAGGATGTCCCAGACCACCGGCACCCGGCGCTCGATCATTTTCTTGGCGCTGCGGACGGTGTGAACGTATCCGCGTTCCTTCAGGCGGCGCATGATGAAGGGCTCGAACAGCGTCATGGCCATTTCCTTGGGCAGGCCGCACTGGTGAATGCGCAGTTGCGGTCCCACGATGATGACCGAACGGCCCGAGTAGTCCACGCGCTTGCCGAGCAGATTCTGACGGAAGCGTCCCTGCTTGCCCTTGAGCATGTCGCTGAGCGACTTGAGGGCGCGGTTTCCGGTGCCGGTGACCGCGCGGCCGTGACGCCCGTTGTCCATCAGTGCGTCCACGGATTCCTGAAGCATGCGCTTCTCGTTGCGGATGATGACTTCCGGCGTGCGCAGCTGCAGGAGATTCTTCAAGCGGTTGTTGCGGTTGATGACGCGTCGGTAGAGATCGTTGAGGTCGGATGTGGCGAAGCGCCCGCCCTCGAGGGGGACCAGCGGGCGTAGATCAGGAGGAATGACCGGCAGGACGTTGAGCACCATCCAGCCGGGGTCCATCTCGTTGTCGGCGAATCCTTCCACCAGGCGCAGGCGTTTGGCCAGCTTTTTTCGGTTGGCCTTGCTGCGCGTGGCCTGCATATCGGCGGCCAATTGCTCGCGCAACTGCTTCAGGTCCGTGCGCTGGAGCAGCTGCTGGATTGCTTCGGCCCCCATGCCGGCCTCGAAGGCGTCGCCGTAGTTGTTCCGGGCCTCGTGATAGTCGTCGTCCGACAAGATTGTTTTCGGTTCCAGCGGCGTGTCGCCGCCGTCGATGACGATCCAGTCCTCATAGTAGATGACGCGCTCCATGGAACGAGCGGTCATGTCCAGCATCAGCCCAATACGACTGGGCATGCATTTGAAGAACCAGACGTGCGAGACAGGCACGGCCAACTCGATGTGCCCCATGCGTTCGCGTCGGACACGCGACTGGGTGACTTCGACGCCGCAGCGGTCGCAGACGATGCCCTTGTGCTTGATCCGCTTGTATTTTCCGCAGTTGCACTCCCAGTCCCGGGTGGGGCCGAAAATGCGTTCGCAGAACAGGCCGCCCTTCTCGGGTTTGAAGGAGCGGTAATTGATGGTTTCGGGGTTCTTGACCTCCCCGCGGCTCCATGAACGAATGACGTCCGGGCAGGCCACCCCAATGGTGACGGTGCTGCGTTCTTCTGTCTCGTCAATTCCCAGAATCTGTTTCAATGTGCTGCGATCCAAAGCACACCTCCTTATATGAGAGCGCCAGTCGGCATGCCGCAATGGGCGGCATGTCCGGCCAGCATCATCAGAGAGTTTATCGGCGTCCGCGGCGGACGCGAACATCAAGGCAGAGGCCCTGCATTTCTTTCATCAGAACGTTGAAGGACTCGGGTATCCCGGCCACCAGGGCGTTGTCGCCGCGCATGATGGACTCGTAGATGCGGGTCCGTCCGACCACGTCGTCACTTTTCACGGTCAGCATTTCCTGCAGCGTGTAGGCGGCGCCGTAGGCCTCCAGCGCCCACACCTCCATCTCGCCGAAGCGCTGTCCGCCGTGCTGCGCCTTGCCGCCCAGCGGCTGCTGGGTGACCAGGGAGTACGGCCCCACCGACCGGGCGTGAATCTTGTTGACCACGAGATGGTCCAGCTTGATCATGTAGGTTTCGCCCACGGTGACGAGTTGGTGGAACGGTTCACCGTTGCGTCCGTCGAACAGGCGGCACTTGCCGTCCTCGTTGATGATGCAGTCGGTTCGGTCGCGTCCCTGCCGGTCAATCACTGTGCCGTCCTGGTTGAGTGTCCATCCGTGTTCCTTGACCTTGACTTCCTGCGACTGGCGCAGCAACTCATGCACCTTTTCCTCGCGAATGCCGTCGAACACCGGCGTGGCCACCTTCATGCCCAGGATTTTGGCCGCCCAGCCCAAATGCGTTTCAAGCACCTGGCCGACGTTCATCCGGCTGGGCACGCCCAGCGGGTTGAGGATGATGTCCACGGGCGTTCCATCAGCCATATACGGCAAATCCTCCATGGGGACGATGCGGCTGATGACACCCTTGTTGCCGTGGCGTCCGGCCATCTTGTCGCCGACCTGAATTTTGCGTTTGCTGCCCACATAGACCTTGACGGTGCTGATGACGCCCGGCTCCTGACCTTCGCCTTCCTCGAGCTGTTCGATCACTTCGCGCTCGCGGGTGTACACATCGCGCAGACGAACGCGGAACGGCCGCATGACCTCTTCGATCTGCTCTTTGGCGGGTCCGTCCTCCATCTGATAGGTGTCATGAGCTTTTGCAAGGCGCGCCAACATCGTTTTGGTGATCTTTCGGTCGGCGGAAACGATCGCCTTTTCATCCTCGCTTTCGGGGTTCAGAATATCCGCGGAGAGCTTGGAGCCAAGCAGGATGTCGCCAAGCTTGGCGGCCATTTCCTCGAGAATTTCGTTGGCCTGCGACTTATAGGTTGAGCGGGCATCCTTGATGCGCTTTTTGAGCTGATCGCGACTCATCTTCTCTTTGGTGGGATCGACCTTGCGCTCGATCCGGACATCCATGACGATACCGTTGGTGCCGCTGGGCACATACAAGGAGCTGTCCTTGACGTCGGCGGCCTTTTCGCCGAAAATCGCCCGCAGCAGCCGTTCTTCCGGAGCCAGTTCGGTCTCGCTTTTGGGAGTGATCTTTCCGACCAGGATGTCGCCGGGTTCGACTTCGGCGCCGATGCGGACCACCCCTTCGGCGTCCAAGTTCTTCAACGCTTCCTCGCCGACATTCGGGATGTCGCGCGTGATTTCCTCGGGCCCCAGTTTGGTGTCCCGTGCGGTGATGTCGAATTCGGAGATGTGGATGCTGGTGTACACGTCCTGGCGAACCAGCCGTTCGCTGATGATGATGGCGTCCTCGAAGTTGTATCCGCACCACGGCATGTATGCCACGGTCACATTGCGCCCGATGGCCAGCTCGCCGCTTTCGGTGGAGGCGCCGTCGGCCAGGACCTCGCCCGCCTTGATCTTTTGGCCGGTACGGACGGTTGGACGTTGATTGATGGTGGTGGACGCGTTCGAGCGCATAAACTTCTGCAGCTGATATTCGCGCACCTTGCCGGCATCCTTGGTGTCTTCCGGCATCTTGCCGTCGACGCTGGTGATGATGCGTTCTGCGGAGACCGCTGCGACCACACCATCGATGTCCGCGCAGATGACCGCGCGCGAGTCGCGAGCCACGACACTTTCAAGGCCGGTGCCCACCAACGGCGAATCCGCCTGGATCACCGGCACTGCCTGCCGCTGCATGTTCGAGCCCATCAGAGCGCGGTTCGCGTCGTTGTGTTCGAGGAAGGGAACAAGGCCGGCGGCCGCGCTGACCAGCTGCTTCGGCGACACGTCCATGTATTGCACCTCGTCCGCCGGGTGCTCCGCGGAGTCGCCGTAGTAGCGCGCCAACACGAAGTCGCTGGCCAGCTTGCCGTCGTCGTCAAGCGGGGCGTTTGCCTGCGCAATCACATACTTCTCCTCCACGTCCGCGGACAGGTAGTCGATCTCGTCGGTCACCTGGCGGTTGCGCACGCGGCGATAGGGAGTTTCGATGAACCCGAAGGAGTTGATCCGGCCGTAGAGGGCCAGCGAGGCAATCAGGCCGATGTTGGGCCCTTCCGGCGTTTCGATTGGGCAGACTCGGCCATAGTGGCTGCTGTGGACGTCGCGCACCTCGAAGCCCGCGCGCTCGCGGCTCAGACCGCCGGGACCGAGGGCGCTCAGCCGGCGCTTGTTGGTCAGCTCGGCCAGGCAGTTGGTCTGGTCCATGAACTGGCTCAGCTGATTGCGGCCGAAGAAATCGCGGATGACGCCGGCGAGTGCCTTGGGATTGACCAGTTTGCCGGGGGTCACATCGTCGTGATCCATGTCGAAGAGCGTCATCCGCTCCTTGACGAGGCGTTCGGTGCGAATCAGGCCGATTCGGCAATGGTTCTGGAGCAGCTCGCCCACCGTGCGAACACGCCGACTGCCCAAGTGGTCGATGTCGTCCACGTGGCCCTCGCCGTTGCGCAGTTTCATGAGATACTTTGTCCCGCCGACGATGTCCTCGTTGGCGAGCATGCGAATACTGCTGGGGACGTCTAGTCCCAGTTTCTGGTTGATTTTGTGCCGCCCCACCAAGCCGAGGTCGTAGCGGCGCACATCGAAGAACAGGCGCTTCAGCAATTGCTTGGCATTGTTGACGTTGGGCGGTTCGCCGGGACGCAGGCGGCGGTATATCTCTTTGAGCGCCTCTTCGGTGGTGTTGGTCGGATCGCGCTGCAGACAGCGGATGAAGTAGTCGCCGGACTCGCGGGTGTCCACTGCGGCAACCTTTTTCACGCCGGCCTGCCGGATCGAGGCAAGCACCGTTTCGTTGAGCGGCTGCAGGGCTTCGGCAACCATTTCGCCGCTTTCGACCGCCGCAACCGAATCGACCAGATAGAAGGCGGTCAGGTCCTCCTCCTTCGACAGTTGCTTCGGCGACCGATTGACCACTGTGTACACTTGCTCGAGAAGCTCGCGGTCGCTGCCGTACCCCACCGCCCGCAGAAACGTGCTGATCAGAAATTTGCGCCGCCGTCGTCGGCGGTCAAGATAGATGAACATCAAATCGTTGACGTCGAACTGCACCTCCAGCCAGGAGCCGCGGTCCGGGATGACCCGGAAGGAATACAGGTCCCGGCCGCTCGCATGCCGACTCTTTTCGAAGCAGATTCCCGGCGAGCGGTGCAGCTGACTGACAATCACGCGCTCCGCGCCGTTGACAATGAAGCTTCCGCGGTGCGTCATGACCGGCATTTCGCCCATGAACACCCGCTCCTCCTTGGTGTCCTTGGGCGTTTTGAGTCGGTAGTGCACGTACAGCGAGGCCGTGTAGGAGCGCCCGTTGCGCAAACACTCGTTGACATCCTCCTTCGGCTCGCTGAATTCATAGCGCACGAAGTCAAGAACGCACTTCTGGTCGAAGCTTTCAATGGGAAAGACTTCGTTGAACACCTCCTGCAAGCCTTGAGACCTCCGGCTGCTCGCGGTACTGCCGCGCTGCACCAGCTCGTTGTAGGAGTTTACTTGGATCCCGATCAGGTCGGGCACTTCCAGAATATCCCGGAGTTTTCCGAAATTTGTCCGTTCAGCCATGCTTCACCTTAGTGTCCAGACAGACAATGAGAACCCGGCACTTTGCCGGGTCGCACCAAACAAGCGGCAATCGGAGGCGCCGGTCGGCAAAGCCGACTGCGCACTCCGATCCCCGGACAGAAAAAAACGATGTCATTCCAAAGCGGAAGACGGCTACTTCACCTCGACGGCGGCGCCGGCAGCCTCCAGCTTCTCCTTGATCTCGTTTGCGTCTTCTTTGCTTACAGCTTCCTTGACCGGGCTTGGGGCCTCGTCCACCAAGGCCTTGGCTTCCTTCAGCCCCAGGCCAGTGATGGCGCGGACCTCTTTGATGACGCCGATCTTCTTCGCGCCTGCATCGGTCAGCACGACGTCGAATTCGGTCTGTTCCTCGGCGGCTTCGGCCGCGCCCTCACCGGCGCCGGCACCCGGCGCGGCGGCCATGGCCATCGGCGCGGCGGCCGAGACGCCCAGACGCTCTTCCAGCGCCTTGACCAGCTGAGACAGCTCGAGCACGGTCATGTTCTCCACATACGAAATGAATTTTTCCATTTCTTCGGACACTTCCACATTGGTTTCTTCTGCCATGGTATGACTCCTTCGCTATTGGTTTAGGATTGCTCTTTGTTGTTCAAATAGGCCTGCAGGGCATAGACAACGCCCGACTTTGCCGCCGCCAATACGCCGACCAGGTTGCGCGCCGGGCCGTTCAGAACTCCCAGCAGCTGGGCCAGCAGCACTTCGCGGCTGGGCAGACTGGCCAAGTGCGCCACGTCCGCGGCCGTCAGCTCCCGGCCCGCCAGGGCACCGCATTTGACCGCCACCCGCTCGTCGTCATTCGCCTTGATGAACGACGACAAGGATTTGGCCACAGCCACTGCGTCGCCCCCCCCGGTAATCATCGCTGTCTCGCCCTCGAGCTGGTGGTCGGCGAGAACTTGGGCATCGGTGCCCTGCAATGCAAAACGGAGCAACCGATTCGGCACCACATGACACTCCGCGTCCTGCTCTGCCAGGCGTGCGCGAAGGTCGTTGAACTGATCGACATCCAGCCCTTTGTAGCTGAACAGAAACACAAAGGGTGACGGCTCGACAAATTGTCGGATGTCTTCAGCCAGTTGTTGTTTTTCCGGTCTCATCTATTGCGCCCTCCCAAGGTTGCGGAGGTCCACTTTGATGCCGGGGCTCATGGTCAGGCTCACCGCAAGGCTGCGAAAATACGCGCCTTTGACGCCGGTTGGCCGGGCCTTGCTCAGCGCGTTGAAAACCGCCTCGGCATTTTCCTGCAAGGCTTCGACGCTGAACGTTTTCTTGCCGATGGGCACGTGAACACATCCGCCGCGGTCGGTGCGGTACTGAACTCGTCCGGCCTTCGCCTCCCTGACCGCGGTCGCCGTATCCTCCGTGACCGTTCCGGTCTTGGGGTTGGGCATCATTCCGCGGGGGCCAAGAACCCGTCCGAGTTTGCGAACTTCCTTCATTGCCTCCGGCGTGGCGATCATACTGTCGAACTCCAACCATCCGCCCTGGATGCGCTCCAGCAAGTCGCTCATGCCGACGACATCCGCGCCGGCTTCCCGTGCCGCGTCCGCCGCTTCACCTTCCGCAGCGACCACGACCCGCACCGTTTTGCCGGTGCCGTGAGGAAGGATCATTGCGCCGCGCACCATCTGGTCCGACTGGCGCGGATCAATTCCCAGACGAAACGCCATTTCCACGGTCTCGTCGAAGTTGCACGGTTGCATGTCCTTGAGCGTCTGCAACGCCTCGTCCAGAGGATAGTCGCGAGTGCGTTCGACCGCCTCGCGCCGGGCCGTATAGAGTTTACTTCTCTTCATCGGCCACCTCGATCCCCATGCTGCGCGCCGTGCCGGCGATCACCCGCACGGCTGCGTCCAGCGATCTTGAGTTTAGATCGTTCTCTTTGGTTTTTGCGATTTCCTCCATCTGTGCGCGGGTGACCCTGCCAACTTTCGTGCGGCCGGGTTCCCCCGATCCGGAGGCAAGTCCCGCTGCCTGCTTCAGCAATACAGCCGCAGGCGGAGATTTGGTGACAAAT
The DNA here is from genome assembly GCA_964604795.1 of uncultured Victivallales bacterium. Classification (GTDB taxonomy): domain Bacteria; phylum Verrucomicrobiota; class Lentisphaeria; order Oligosphaerales; family CAZSBQ01; genus CAZSBQ01. The sequence continues at coordinate 26,562 of CAZSBQ010000022.1, forward strand.
GTGAAGGACCGGTCACCATAAACAGTGATCACGACCGGAATCACAGTGCCGCTGTCCGCCTGCGTCGCCGCATTGAACTGCTTGCAGAATTCCATGATGTTGACGCCGGCTTGTCCAAGTGCCGGGCCAACAGGCGGGGCCGGATTTGCGGCTCCGCCGGGAATCTGCAGGCGAATTTCGCCGACGACTTTCTTCGCCATGTTATCCCTTCTTTCTTCGTGTGCGCCGTGCGGTGCGAGCGGCAGGTGCTCTCCCGGTCACGGCGAACTGGTTGTGATTGCGTACGTTTGGAGCGCGACCGCACATGCGTGGGCACGTGCTAGCCTCGTTCAACCTGCCAGTACTCGACCTCCACCGGGGTGGAGCGGCCAAATATCGTCACCGACAATTTGAGTTTTCCGCGAACCGGATCGACATTCTCGATGACACCCTCGAAGTTCTCGAAGGCGCCGTCGCGGATCGTCACCGTTTCGCCGACCTCGAAGCTGATCTTCGGTTTCGGCTGTTCGCCTTCCACGCGGGTCTGGGCGAGGATGTCCTCGACCTCGCGCTCGGACAAGGGCACCGGTTTCTCTCCGCCGACGAACCCGATGATCCCGCGCATCTCGCGAATAAAATACCAGGCGGGATTGATGATCTCGCCGTCGGGCTCGTACAAGTCCATGCGAACGAGGATATAGCCCGGGAAAAACTTGCGGTTGACCACCGTCTTTTTGCCGCCGCGGGTTTCGGAGACTTTCTCGGTGGGGATGAGCACTTCGTGAATCAGGTGTTCGACACCTTCGAGTTCACGGCGATTCTCAATGCTTTGTTTGACCTTCATCTCCTGCCCGGAGAGTGTCTGGACCACAAACCATTGTCCGTTCTGTGTCTGGGTTTCCTGTGCCTGTTCTTCCATAAAGCATCCGGTTGCGGCGGTTCTTCCGCGTACGTGTTATCCGGCCCTTTGCAGGGTCAGGTGATGAAGCGGATCAATGATTGACTTACCCAGTCGACCAATGCCACAAAGGCACCGATCAAAGCGAGGGAGACGATGACAACAAGTGTGGACTCCACCAACTCATGACGATTGGGCCACGTGCACTTGCGCAGCTCCGAGATCGTTTCAGTCCAGAGGCTCTGGATTATGGGAATCGGGTTCTTCATGGATCACTGCTTTGACAACTTTTCCGCCGCCGATTGAAATGAATTGGCAGGTGAGACAGGGTTCGAACCTGCGACCTGCGGTTTTGGAGACCGCTGCTCTGCCAGCTGAGCTACTC
>CAZSBQ010000023.1:0-27620 GCA_964604795.1 uncultured Victivallales bacterium
CCGCGTTTTGGGTTCATGCGGCCTAAAGGCCGCTGGTACTATATGGGGTGCCCGGCGGTTCCAGCTGGTACCTGCGGGCTTCAGCCCGCGTTTTGGGTTCACGCGGCCTAAAGGCCGCTGGTACTAAGTGGGGACCCGGCGGTTCCAGCTGGTACCCGCGGGCTTCAGCCCGCGTCTCCGGGTTCACGCGGCCTAAAGGCCGGTGGTACTATGATGTCGGTGTCACTGGCTACTGATCACTGATCTGTTGTACTGGTTAAATCGGCCCCGGTGCTTTTTGGGGCATCCGGGGCCGGGTGTGTGATTGAGTTGGGTTTCTCAGGGACGCGAGGGGATGGTGGTCTCGTCGTCGGCCGTGGAGAAAATCCAGTAGGCCTTGCCCGTTTCAAAGGTTCGCGCGTTGCGGTAGTTGCCGGATTGGGCATCGTACTTCAGCACTTGCTGCAGATTGTTGTTGTTCAGCAGCACCTCGGGATCGTCGTCGTTTGGATTCGGAATATCCTGTGCGAATCCGACCAGGTTCCATCCGGACACCAGCGTGATGTCGGCTTGGTTGGTGATGTCGCCGCGAACCGTAACGGTTGCGCCGTCGCTGCGGGGACAGTAAATCCAGTAGCCTTCGAGCGGCTTGATTTCACTGGCCGAACGGTAGCTGCCGTCTCGGAATGCCCAAATCGGTCCCTGTTTCACGCTGCCTTGGTCGTCCGTGAATACGGAGGAGGGATTGGGATCGACCGGCGTGAGGTTCAGCGAGACCAGGTTCCAGCCATCTTCAAGCTCAATTGTATGGCTGGTTTCTCCGCCGACGAACCCGATCCGGTAGACCTTGAAGCGTTCGCCGTTGGGGCGGACACTGAACCGCGACTGCTCGCTCATGTTCACCGTGGTGCCGCCCAGGGGCTGGAAGTCGCCGTTTGGAGACACTTCGGAGAGGAACAGGGTGCGGGATGGTTCTCCGGCAGCCTGTTTGTCCCAGTTCAGCGTGCAGGTGTTGGCCTGCGTGCCGAAGTCAATGCGCAGATACCAGACGGGGTGCCCGCTGCCGTTGGGAGCGGGTCGGAAGTCGATATCCATGGCCAGGGCGTCATTCTCCTGTCCCAGCGAATACATCGTTCCCGCAGGCATGGCCGCGATGTCGCCGGGCACGGCCGGGATGTCGGCGAGCGCGGAGTCGTAGTTCTCGTCGAAACCGTTGGTGGCATCGGCGGTCCAGCCGATTCCGACGCTGGACTGAATGAGCTCGTCCTCGCCGACGATGGAGGTTTCCGAGCGAATGCTCATGCTCCAGTTGGCGAGGAAGGAATTCTCATCCTGCGCATCGCCGGGAATCTCGACCTCTTGGCTTTCAACGATCCGGCTGCGTCCGAATGCGTCCTGGGCGTATACCCCGCAGGTCCACGTGTCACCGGCGCGGGTGTATTCGCTGGAGAGGCGATTCTCCGTGGTGCTGTGGAGCAGTTCGTAGTTGGTGGCCGCATCCAGTCCGGTGACGTCCCCGCCGAATGGCAGGATGCGTCCGTTCCGGCGCCAGATGTAGTGATAGGTGACAGCCCCCTCGCCGATGCTGGAACTGGCGCCTGTCGCATTGGCGATGAGGTCGTCGTCCACCTGCACGGTTTCGCTGTCCGGTGTCAGGGTGACATCCGTCGGCGCGGTCGGGGGCAGGTAGCCTGCGGCGCGCTCGATGGACAGATGCGAGTAGTAGACGAACTCGTCGTTGTTGGTCGCACTCGGGGATGTGATGCGCACGTAGTACAGCCCTGGTGAAAGAACACGATCGATGCGCGCGTATTTGCTGGAACCAGGAAGTCCGAGAGTGCCGATGTCGTCCACGGTTTCGATGAGGTTGCGGTTGCCGTCGAACAACTCCAGGCGGGTGTCGTGGTTGTCGTCCTCGGAGTTTTGTTCCGGCGAGAACATGGCCGAACCGTTGTTGGTCTCGAAGCGAACGCGTGCGCGCCCATATCCATCGTCGTAGGGTACGTAGAACCAATACATGTCCTTTTCCAGCCCGGAAATGTATTGAATCTGAACATTGCCTGCGGTCGGGTTGTTCCAATCCCGCTTGGGCAGGATGCGTTTCGCCCTGTCGAAGGTTTCGTTGGGTTCGAACAGAAGCGGATCATCCTCGCCGATGGCGGATTTGCCGTCAATCCCAGTGCCGTTGTCGTCATCATCGTCATCATCGCCATTGTCGTCATTGTCATCATCCGCGATTTCGTCATCGGATTCGCCGACCAAATCACTGTACGAAGACAACAGGGTGACGGGGGCCGTATTGTAGGGGGCGGTGCGGTTGCCGTGTGCATCCAGAGCATAAATCTGGCAGTAGAACCGATCGCCTGCGGAAATGTTGAGCAGCTGTTCGGTCTCGAACGGAACGCGGGCAAACTTGATGGGGATGTCCTGCACCTCATCCAGCATGCCTTCCTCTTCGATGGTGATGACGTCTTCGGCGACCACGTCGAAGGGGGGCAGGAATTGGACGATGCCCATGGGGGTATTGAATGTCAGACGGAAAACCGCCTCGTCCTCCTCGATCTCCCACCAGTTGCTGATCAGCGGATCCTCCATGATATCCAGAAGCCACTCGCGAGTGTTGTCCGGAAGCTCCTGCAAAGCCCGCAGCAGGCGCACGTCGTCGGAAATATCCACGTCGGCAAGGTCGAGCACCGGACGGAACTCGTCCAAGGCGGCGAAGTTGTCCTCCACGGCCATGAACCACTGGTAGAAGTAGCCGAACGGCGCTGTGGCTTGGACCCCGCCAACCTCCACCTGGAGCAGGTCCAGCGTGCTCGGGTATTCCGGTGTGATGGCGGCGGTGATTTTGCCGGAGAACGGCGCGGGCTCGTCGTCCTCGTCCTCCTCGGCACTGCGGATGCGGCGCGAGTCGACAGCAGAATCATTCAGCGAGTTGTACCAACGTCCGGTGATGCCGCTGTTTTGATTGACCGCGTAGGCCTTGAAGTAGATCACGTCGCCTGTCGACAACGTGTCCAGTTCGGGAATCTGAGTGAGGTCGAGACTGACGGCGTCGCCCGTGGTGCTTTCCTCATACAGGAATTCATGGTTGCGGTACCAACGGATGTACAGTTCCTCGTTCGCCGCCACGGTGCCGACCGGGTCGACCCGCAAGGTGTCCTCGACGGTTGGTTCCAGCGGGCTGAACTGGAAATCCGTAATGGTGCTGTCCGTGCTGACCGGCTGCGCGGGAGCATCGCCTGCCGCAATGGCCGTGACCGTTGCGTTGGTGGTGTCCACATCCCAATCGCTAGTGCCGCTGGCGTTGGCGGCCTGCTCGCTTGACAAACCGTAGAAGCCATGCCGATCAAAGGGTGTGATCTGCACTTGGATTTGGTCGCCGTCGTCAATGGTGTGCCCTGCTAGGTTGGCGAGGTCTAGAGAGTTGGAGAATTCGTCTTCAAGGGTGACGAAGCCATTGCCGCTGTCCACCAGCCAACGGTACTCGTAGAGCATCGAGTCGCCGTCGTTCGGATCAACGACTGGTGCAATGCCGGCATTCGTCGGATCCATGCGCGCATGGAGGACGGAGTTGGCCGCCACTTCGCCGTTGTTGTTGGCGTAGTCAATCGAGATATGGATGGTGCCTGCGACTGCGGAGGCCTGCCAGAGGGGCGCGCTGTTGACTTCGGTGTCGGGAACCAGCGGATTTGTGCCTTGGTTGTATTCCTCGGCGTTGCTCAGGCCGTCGTCGTCCGGATCGCCGTCTGACGTGGCGGTTTCGAGGTCGCCGAAGAAATGCTTCTCCCACCAGTCGGGCAGACCGTTGCCGTTGACGTCGATGCGACTGGCGGTGATCGGAGCGTCCTGACCGGCGCGCACCACATTCGGGCCATCGTTGCCATCCGCATCTTCGGGGACCTCGAAGTGTCCGGCGGAGGCCCAATCGTTGAGCCAGTCGCTGGGTGCGACTCCGGGGGCATTTTCCTGCACTGTCGGTTCGATGGTGGGACGCCATTGCGAGCCTACACTGCCATACCAGGTATCGTCGTCGGTGTTGAACACGACGGTTCCGGTCGGATAGGAGCCTGGACTCGGGGAATCAAGTACAGTGTCGGCGTTGCTGTCCGTTAAGACTTCCGTCACGGTCTCCGGGCCGTCGTCGAAGTGCAGATAGGAGACGAGGTAGGCTTGCGCTCCGTCGAGCGGCTCGCTCATGGTCTCCTGGATTTGCTCTTTCGTGCGGACCACGCGCCAGAGGCGCACTTCGTCGATCCAACCGACAACACCGTTGCCGATTCGGGTCTGCACAATGCCGTCGCCGGAGAAGGCTGTTCCGCTGCTGACATATTTGCTGGCGGCCAATGTTCCGTTGACGTAGAGCTTGAGGCTGTTGTTGACGTCGTCGAAGCTGGCGGCCAGGTGGACCCAGCGCTCGGGCAGGGTGGTGTCCGGCGCCAAGCGGTGCCAGTGATCTGGTTCAGTGAGATCGTTGACGCCGGAATGCATTTCCACAAAGGGTGTGCGGTCCGCTGTGACGCCCAGGCGGTAGTTGTACACGCCGTTTGCCACTTCGCGCTCAAGGATGGTGCCCACGTCATTCATATCAGCGTCCGGTTTGATCCAGCCCTCGATGGTCCAGGAGCCGCGGGCAAAGCGGGCGCTGTTGGGTAGGCTCACATGGCCTGTGCCATCCAGTTCGAGCACCCGGTCGAAGCGCGGCATGAGGGCATTGCCGGGAGCTTGGAAGTTCAACACTTCGGTGCCGTCGTCGATGCCGTCGTTGTCGGTGTCCCGCAAGCGCGGATCTGACTTGCCCTCCTGCTCATCGGCGTTGGTCAGCCCGTCCCCGTCGTAATCCTCAAATCCGTCCAGAACACCGTCGCCATCGGTGTCCGGAGCCAACGGATTTGTGCCGACGTAATATTCGTAGAGGTTGTTGAGTCCGTCCTCGTCCGAGTCCTCGGTTGCAACGGCACGGTCGCCAAAGTGAAATTGTTCCCACCAATCCGGGATGCCGTCCCCGTCGACATCGCGATTTCCGGTTACGTTGGCCCAGTGGCGGCGGGTCACGTAGTCATTGTGTCTGTCCGGAGTTCCGGGTATGGCGGCACTGTCATCGTCCGTGCCGACAATGCCGTCGGCGCCGGGATCGAAGTCCGTATCGTCATTGGGCAGATTCTCTCCGCCCAGCTCAAAGTCGGGGTTGTTGGGGTGAACAAAGTCCTCGATGCGCAGTCCTCCATCGTCAAAGCTGTAGCCGGCAACAATGTTGGGGGCGTAGGGCACGTTCCGATGCATTTGGTCGGCAATCATGGCGTTGTTGTGCGCCCGATTCCAGAAGCGCAGTTCGTCCATGTGGGCATTGTCGAATACGCTGCCGTCCAGCGGAGCGTCCACCGTCAGGACACCCTCGGATTGGTCGCGTCCGACTTCCATTTGACGACCGATGTAGCCCAATCCGTTGACATGCAGTCGTATGGTCCGTTCCTCCTCGCTGTACACGTAGGCGACATGGCTCCACCGTCCTTCGGGCAGAGAAGCGTCGGTCGTGAGTTTCACGATTTTGTCGGTCCCGGAGCGAACCCGCATAATGGGTTTGTTGTCGTCGAGTCCCACCTCGTACAGAAGCGTGTTGTCTTGCTTTTCATAGGTGGCGACAGCACCGGTTTGGTTCATGTCGCCGGGACGAATCCACGCTTCAATGGTCCAGCCTTCATAGGAGCGGGGTACAAGTTCCGGATCGACGGTTTGAACAATCTCATCGTCGCCGCCATCGTCATCGTCCTCTCCGTCTCCCGGTGCGGGTTGGAACCCGGGAGTTCCCGGCACGGGCGTTCCCGCCGGATCCATTTCGCCGCTGGGCCAGCTGATGGTGGTCACGTGCCACCAGGCATCGGGGTTGGTGCCGTTGCCGTCGGACGTCGGCATGGATTGCGGGCCGAACTCGACGAACTGGAAGCCCTCCTCGCCCTCGTGCACGAGCACCCGAACAGTTGAGTTGGGGTTGTCGGAGTGGCTGTAGTTATTCACCCAGACTTCGTATTCGCCTTCGACAGCGCTGCCCTGCACGATGGTGATGTTTTCCGGCCCTGTTGTTGTGGTGTCGTCGATGTCCAGTTCGCTGCCGGGGATGACGGCGCCCGATCCCGCGTTTTGCGGGAATCCCGGGCCGCCGCTGGTGAAGCCCTGATGGCGGCCCTGCGGGTCGACCAACCACGTGTCCAAGTCGCCGTTGACGTCCCAGGTCTGAGTGACGCGAATATCCGCGGCTTGGAAGGTGCCGATGACCGTGACCTCGTCGGTCCCGGTTAGGTCCATCTCGTCCGTGGCGGTGACTTCGATCGTGTTCGAACCCGCCGAAATGATGACCGTTTCGCTGAAGCTGCCGCCGCCGTCGAGCACCACGTCCGTGGTGAACAGCTCGTTGATGTAGAGTTCGACCGATTCGATGGTGTTTTCCGCTGTGACTGTTCCGGTGACCGTTACAAAACGTTCGCTGATTTGGGCGTTTTCCTGTGGCGCCGTGATGCTTACTTCCGGTCCGCCCTCGGGCTCTTCCTCGGGTTCCGCCTCATCGGCGGGGAGCAGGGCAAAGCTATTCTGAACTGTCGGACTGCGGGAAACACCAAGTTCGCTGCCTTGGAGCACGAAGCTTCGCGGTATGAATGGGCTCCATGAGTCCGTGGGACTGGTTGTGGGGAACGCTAACTCCTCACCATCCCAAATTCCGTCGTCGTCGGTGTCCGGATTGCCGGGGTCGGTGCCGAGCTTCTGCTCGGTCAAGTTGGAGAGCCCGTCGCTGTCGCTGTCGTATTCACCATCAGTCAGCTGTCCGTTGGGATCAAGCGAATAGGCGCTATTGGGATTTCCACTGAGACGATGTTCCCAAACATTGTTTAGCCCGTCGTCATCAATGTCGGCATTGGTGTCGATGGCATAATCCTTTTCCCACCATTTGAGGCCGTTCCAGTCATTGGGCGGCGGCGTAGTGGTGCCGGCTTCGGAGTAGACGAACCAGCGCGCCAGAGCCTCGTCCGACAAATCGGGATCATCGCCGTTCTGAATGATAGGACGAGTCCCGTTTTCGGTCAGCTCCATCCTGAAGTTGTTGACAATGTTGTCATCGTTGTTTGAGACTTCGATGGCGATGCGGTTGCGTCCTTTGTGGAAGTATCTATACAACTCGTTGTTGTCGGCATAGGCAGGCACACCCGTCGGATCAAAGGATGGAGCGTAGTTTGTTGGATTCTCGCTGTATGCGTCAATCTCACCGTATTGAACCCCGTTGATCAGCATCACTGTTTCGCCAACGGAGCCCGCACGCATTTCCAAATAACCCGGCTCGTCGTCAAAGTGAACATCGATAAAATAAAATGCCTTGTCCGGTGCATGGGTCAGCCGTCGCTCGGGAACTGAAACCAAGGGGGAGAAGTCCACGCTCCAGCCCAAATGCACGGCACTGAAGGCCGCCGCGTCGCTGCCGAACAGGCGCGTGGAACTTCTAGTGCGCCCGACCAGATTGCCCGCAGCATCAAAGGTTGATTCAAAGTAATCAAAGACGGCATTGAAGTAGAGGTCCTCCCAGTAGTCGGGCAGGCCGTCGTTGTCAAGGTCATCGAACTGATCGATTGTTGGCGAATCGGAATTCCCGGACACGAAAGTCATGTTGCGCAGGGCGTACTGCCGCATCGTGTCGAATCCCCGCATGAGCATGCCGTTGGCAATGTCTTCAGCGGTATCTCCGCCGTCGTCGAATCGATAGTAGGCTTCCAGACCTTGAGAGTCGGGAGAGACCAAATTCGTCATTCCATCGTTAATTTTATCGCGTGTTCGAGTTCTGCGCCAAATGCGGACATCATCAATGGCGCCGGTTACTCCCCCGTCCGAGCCGATGACTGCCACGCCGGGGAATTTGGTTGCGGTAAGGCTTCCGCTCAGGGCGTTGTCGAAACTTGTGCCCTGACTGGCTGGTACACCGTTCACATAGACGGTCAACCGATTCTGTGATGGATTGTATACTCCCGCCAAATGCGTCCAGACACCGGCGGTCACAGTGTACCCCGACGCTGATTTTACACTGTTATCTTCGTTGTTGCCCCGGTAGCTGACCGTTGGCACTCCATTCTCAAGTGCCAGCTCGTAGTAGGCAAAACGTTCAGGCTTCTCACCCTGTGAGGGGGCATAGGTTCCGTAATATCCAATCAACGCGCCTGTTCGATTCACATTGTCGGTTTTCACCCAGCATTCAAGTGTCCATGCGGATGCATTGAACCGTCGGCGTGCGCCAATTGGTTTGGGCAACGGGTACTCCTTGCCGTCAAGCTCCATCGCCCAGTTGCGTGCGGTGACGCCATCAATTGTTTTGGTTGCCGGATCAGCGCTGTTGCCGGGGTTGGTCGCATAGCCGTTATCGGTGCCGGCCAATTCATCACCGTCGTCGTAGCCGTCGTCGTCGGTGTCGACAAGTCCCGGATGCGTTCCGAGCCAATATTCATCAAGATTGGAGATGCCATCTTTATCGCTGTCGGTGTCCGCATCGGAGATGCCGTTGCCATCGGAGTCCCAGAAGGTCGGATCGGTCCCGGCATAGTATTCCTGGATATTGGGAAGGCCATCATCGTCAAGATCGCCGTGCGCATCGTAGCGGCGAGTCTGCAGATCGAGTGGATCCCGCGCTATGTTGGGGTCAAACCCGTAATAGGCTTCGAAAATATCAGGCATCCCATCATTGTCGGAGTCGTGATGGAACGGGCAGGGCGCAGGCAGGGGGAAGCTCCGGAAGGGGCTGTCGGGATGCGACGGCGATATGACCTCCGGATACGCCATCGCCGCACTCTGGTCTTCGATGGTAAAGCCCCAATACGAGACGAATTCGAGTCCGTCGGATAGAGTGGCGGCATAGTCCAGATCATTGCGGTGAAGGAAATCCTCCACTTGACCGGTATTGATCTGGTCGTTGCCGGCAGTGCCGATTCCATTCGTTCCGTCATCGAACGGCAGATAGAGCATCATCCGATGCCCCAATACCGCCAGGGGCGTGGTTTTAATCGGTGCATTCTCCAAAATGTCCGTGTCCTCGCCCTCCTCGTCATCGCCGTTGCCGTCCTCCTCTTCGATGACATCGAAGGTGTAATCGTCGCTGGCTTTGTCGGCGATGATCTCGGGATTGTCGACATCATCAAAATCCGCATAGCTGATCAGTTCCGAACTGCGGCTACGCTTACGGATCATCCATTCCGCAATTTCGGTTTCCAGCAGGGCTTCATCAAATACTCGGACTTCGTCAACCAACCCGCTGTAGCCTTCCGCAATGGTGTAATCACCCGAGCCCATCGCGATTTCCGGGTTTGGGCCTGGAATAACTGAATATCCCAGCACGAATCCGTCACCGACATTTTGCCATGAAACTTCTGTGAAGGGTGGCAGAACGCCGTTGACCAAATAATCGGCCGTGCCGATCCGCTTGCCGTCCTGAAAGATGCGTAGCTGGCTGCCGTCAAACGTCATGGCGACATGGTGCCACTCATCGTCATTGACCAGTCGACCTGCAGCGGCCGTCCGTATCGTTCCCAGGACGCGGCGAATCTCGGTGCTTGTTTCCTGTTCGCCGTCTTCGTTTTCCGTGGTGACTTGGACTCTGACATTGACGAAGAAATTGAATTGCGCCTCCAACGCCCCCTGGCCGTTCACGAACAGGCGGAAGTTGTGAGCGTCGCCTTCCGCTTCGCGTTTTAGAATGTCGCCACTGCCGGTTCCCTTGATCCATGCCTCTCCCGTCCAAGCGTCCAACTCCAGATCGTCCGACCGGCTGCGAACCAAATGCCCGCGCGTGCCGTCGAATGCCTCCATGCGCGCGGCAGCCAAGCCAAACAGAATCTGCCGACCGTACCGTTGGTCAATTTCATTGTCGCTCAATGCCGAGTCCCAGATGCGCAGCTCGTCAATTTCGCCGGTTAGATTGCGAGCCACGACCAAGTCGCCTTGCTGCTCTCCGGTGACGGGACGGGCATTGGTCACGTCTCGTGCGATGCGGGTGTGATCCTGGTAGAGAGCCAACTGGAGGTTTTGTGTGCCTCCGGTTTCGTCAAACCCGAACCGTCCGGCCAAATGGGTCCATTGCCCCTCCCAGTCTTCAGGCGCGGTGCCGCTGTTTTCCCAGACGGGAATCTGCGCTTGACCAAAGACTTCGTAGTCTTCGCCGATGTGCGTCTGGAAGCGAACATAGGGCAGCAAGTATGTGGCATCTTGCGCGGAGATTCCCAGTTCGTAGGCGATATGCCCGTGCGGCTCCGTGCGTCGCTGCACAAGGATGATGTCGTCGCCGTCGCGCGTTGGCTGGTCGCGCAGATGCACCATGGCTTCGATCGTCCATTCCTCGGAGTCCAGACGCAGGCCGCCCTCATCCTTGCCGGCGACAGTGCCGGGCACACTCAACTCGCCAGTTCCATCGTTGCTGAGGAAACGCATGACATACGGGCTCGTCGAATCCGTCGGATCGGTGCCCATATCGACTTCCTGCTTGTCCGACAACCCATCGTCGTCGGTATCTTTCAGCATTGGATTTGTCCCGTAGACCGTGGTTTCCTCCACGTTCGAGAGCCCATCTTCGTCGCTGTCGAACTCACCATCGGTGAGCAAGCCGTCGGGATCAAGCGAATAGGCGCTGTTCGGATCGCCGCCGAGACGATATTCCCATTCGTTGCTCAATCCGTCGTCGTCCCAGTCCGCCTCCGCCACCGATGGTCCTTCGGGGGCCAGGCCTTGTTCCACATACCACCAGTTCTGTATGCCATCGTCGTTGCTGTCCTTGTAGGCCAGAAGTACTGGGGCTTGTCCGTTCGCGTCGATGATTTGTGCCCCACCTCGAAGCGTTCCCGAGTTTCGCCAGTCGTTCTTCCAATCGTCTTCGAAGCCCGGTGCGAACTCCTCGACCTGGCCCCACCAGACGTTGTCTTGGCCACTGGTGCCGTACCAGAAGCCGTCGACGTCCGGTCCGTCGGCGCTGGTTCCGTCGTCGAATCGGTAATAGCTGACCAAGGCGCCGTCCAAGCCGGCATCGGCGACACCATTGACCATGACCTGTTGGACATCGGCGGTGGACAAGGCCTTCGAGAAGACTGCCGTTTCGTCGATGCGGCCGGTAAAGCCAGCGCCGATGCGCGTCGTTGTTTCCCCGGCCCCTTGACGAACAGGAAGTCTTGATGTCGTCAGAGTTCGTACCGCCTTGCCGTTGATCAGCAGCGTCAACCGTCTCTCGTCCGCATCAAAGCTGCCGGCGACATGCGTCCACTTATCCATGGATATTTCCGCTGCGCTGGTCAACGTCACGTCGCTATCGCCGTTGGCCGGGCTGAAGCTGAAGTCAAGGTGTCCATCATTCTTAAGTGACAGATCGTAATTGAACTTGTCCTCGCCCACTTCACGTGCCAGGATGCGTCCGCCATTTACTGTGGGACGAACCCATGCAAGCACGGTAAAGTCGGACAGGGCAAAACGCGTGTGCGACGGCATTTCGACATAGCTTTCCTCGTCGCCGTCGAGTTCCAGCATACGGTCGACCAAAGGCGACAACGAAGTTGTGGGATTCGTATCATTCATGTCGCCGTCGGAAATGCCGTCGTCGTCGGTGTCCGGCACGAGGGGTAAGGTGCCGAGTTGTTGTTCCTGAAGGTTTGTCAAGCCGTCGCCGTCGGCGTCTCCGTCCAAGTCGGCCTGGCTGGGATTGTTCGCATCGGTGCCGGCAAGGAATTCGTAGTAGTCATTAAGGCCATCGCCGTCGGCGTCCGTGTAGCCGTCGATGGTGCCGGGGCCTGCGCTGTCCAAGTCGCCGAAGGTATCGAACTCCCAGATGTCGTCGATGCCATCGCCGTCGGTGTCCACGACAATTTGCTCGGGCAGGGGGCCTCCGGAATCGGGGGTGGTGCCGTCGACAACCAGCAGGGGATCGCTGTATTCGGTCCATCCCGTGGTGCGGAAGGTGATGACGTCGTCGACGCCATAGTCCCGCGTGCTGTCGACCTGAACCTGGAAATTGCCGCTGAAGTTGCCGTCTCCGGTGGCGAAGGGTGTGCCTGCGGTGACAGTGCCGACGCTGCCGGAGCGGGTGCCCTCCAGCGAGAATTGCGCCGTGCCGTCGCCTCCGGCCGTCGTGCAGGTCAGGGTCCACTTCTGGGCGGCCGCATTGTTGCTCGGGTCTTCGGCCGGGTCAATGGTTGGTGGTGTCGGGAAGGTTACCGTGCCTCTGCCGGTGTTGGTGGAGGGGGTCCAGAGGTTGCCGATGGCATCGGCAGGGTCGTCGGGTTCCAGCAGCGCATGGAAGAAGTACAAGTGGCTGCCGAGACTGTTGGGCAGTGTCGTGGCGGTAATGTCCTCTTGGTCGCCCGCCATTTTCGTGGCCGGGGAAAAACCGTTCAAAAGGGTGCCGTCATAGCCGCTGGGATCGGTGTCGCGATAGAAATAAATGCGGGTCGTTCCGTCGCGGTCCCAGGCACTGTACTTGATGTTGTATTGATTGCCCACAGAACTTCCGCCGGGCGGATTGAGAAAGGACAACTCAGGAACATCGCGGTAAATCCAGCGGAAGGTCACGGTTGCCGGCGAGTGAGCGTCGTCGGGCAGCGCGACATCAAGAATTTCGATGCCGGTTTCGGTGTCGTCCCACCATACGGAGGGGGGATTGGTATGCTTGTTGAACTGGCGTTGGTCGGTGCTGCCGGGGAAGGGATCGCCCTTGTCGCCCGCGTTGATGTTGTCCTGAAGCTGGTTCAGACCGTCGGCCTGGACCATCTGCCAGGTGAAGTGGTCGTTGATCCGCTGCTGCTTGGGGTCGTCGTTGTCGCCGTCCGGAATGTCTTCGTGCAGGACATGAATGCCGGGACCTGAGACCTTGGGAATCGGGACTTCACTTTCGTTGTTCTCGTACCAGAACCAGAGGCTTTCCCCATTGCTGTCCCGGGCAAAACGATAGTATTGGTTTGCCCGTTTTTCGACGGGGTACATCTCAATCCGCTGCACTGTGTCCGGAGTTAGTTCATTCTGTAATTCCTTGGGCTCAATCCAGCCAAACTGGGCCTTCAGCGGCGCGACGTAGTGAACGAGGCCGCCGCCCGCCATCAGGTCGTTGGCGCCAATCGGGTTGTTGTAAAGGATTCCGTTCCATGTGTCGTAATCGTAGAGATCGGGCGCGCCCAGCCAGTCGTGGGAGGCCTCGTGGGCCATGACCGGCATTGCGTAGGCGCCGCTTGCGCTGACTCCCCCGCCTGCCGCTCCGGTCTCCATGTTGCGCACCTGTCCGCCGAAGCGGATCCGCTCCTCATTGTCACGGGTTAAAATGCCGCCAAGCATTGGGGTGCCGTTAATTGCCGGATCGGCAAGGTAGGGATGAAAGAAACTGTCGGAGTGTTTCTGGCCTGATGCTCCCCCGAATTGGGTGCCCCCATACCCGTTCGGATAGATGACGGCGAGATAGTCGACTTGATCGCCCGTATCGGAGAACTTGGTGAAATCCTCGGCATGGTCCCAAGCCGCGACAATATCTTCATAGAGCCGCTGGTAGTTAAACGGATAGTTCGAATTGCGGCCGGCGTCGCCACCGCCCGCATCCATTGTGCCGGGATCATCGTCGGTGATGTAGTTGTGGAAGCCGTCGTCCGGGGCCTCGCCCTGGTCGACCAATCCGTCGAGGGTTGCGTCTCGGCACCAGCGGTTGCCGTCATCGAGTCCGGCCCATCCGTTGCGGCGGTCGTCATTGCTGGTCGCCGCGTCGGTCAAATGCCGTCCGTCGGTTCGCCAGGTCAGCAGCTCGATGGTCAGTTGGTTGCCCGCGTCCCAGCCGTTTTCGCCGTGGACATTGTACGCGAGCGGTCCGGCCGCCTCGATCCTGAAATCGGGTACGTAGTCCAAGGGCGGCATATTGTTTCCGATGTCCTCGCCCCAGACGGATGCGGAGGTGGGGCTGGTTCGTTCGCCAAGGCGCAGGTCGCCGCCGACGTGATACATGGAGGAGGGCAGATCGCGGAATTGCCGGGCACCGTCGTAGTAGGCGCCTGAACCGTCGGGCATGATCGCACCATCACCACCGGCACCGCCGCTCAGGGTCGGTATCGTTTGCGTTTCCACGGTTCCAAACGGGCGTCCTGTGCTCGGATTGAAGGGTCGAACGCGAGTGAATGATCCCGGCCAATTCGGCGCATCCGTGCCGAAGGTTTCCTCCCACCAGTCCTGCCAGTTTTCGTAGAGGCCGTGCGGATCCCAGTTGCTCGGTTCCGGCGCCCTGGTCATATCCGAGGGTGGCGGGTTGATCGGAACCATTTTCGTATTGCCGACGTTGTTGAAGCTCTCCGGACCGTCGTAAAGGCCGTTTGAGGGCGCAACGGCGACTGTGCCCGTGTCGGTAACCACAGGAGTGCCGCTGCCGCTGCGCAACATGAGATACTCGACGTTGTCCGCGATGCCGTTGTCGGCGGCTGTTCCGGGGTAGGGGCCAAACCCTTGATCCGAGGATGCTCCTCCTTCCCCGACGTCATAGATGTCCCCGTTGTCCATGACTGGCGGGTAGTTGTCGTGAATGTACTGGTTGGTGACCTGAACCCAGCCTCCCGAACCATTGTTTGCATTCCTATCCCAGCGGATCAGGTAGTCTTCGTAGGGCTCGCGGTCATCCCACTGGCCTGTGTCCGAGACGTCGTCGTAGGGCTCGACAGTCTCCCATATTTCAACTTCGACTGCGATGAAGTCGTCGTCCACCAGGTAATAGCGTTCGTCGTCGGTATCCCATTCAATGTCGACGGTCCAGTACTGACGTGTCAGGGTCGTATTCGTGTATGTGGGATCGTCTTCATTGGGGCCGAAGTCAAACTCTCCGTTGGGCGCAACGGGAGCGGCATCAATGGGATCACCATTTTCGTCGAATTGCTGGGTTTCAAAATCTCCGCTAAAGGTGCTTAGGTTGTGAGTGCCATGCGAATTGGCCGGATCCGGTGAATTGTAGTTGTCCAAGGCTGTGGCATCCAGTTCGTCCACCTCGATGTGCGCGAGGGCTGCTCTGGATGTCTTCTCGGCTGGATCTCCAAATATCCCGTCATGGGGAACTCCGCCATCGTCGGGTCCCCCCGGCGCGCCATTGTCATTTGCCGCATCGTAGATGGCAATCTGGACCTCGCCGGAGTAGCTTTCGTTCCCGTCCAGGTCGGCGAAGCGCTCTCCGCGGGCATCCCAGACATCTTCCTTGTCGTCAGCGTTCGGCGGCGGGGGATCCGGGTAGATGATGTTCGTCCACGGATCGGCTGTATCATATGCCCCATTACCATTGAGGTCGCGGAATCGCTCGCCGGGAGTCCAGATTCCATCCTCGACCAGCCAATTTCCGCCGTAGGGAAGCGCGGGATCGCCGTTGGTGTACCTTTCCTGGAACCGCTCGCCGGCTCCTTCCATGGTTCTTCCATTGTTGTTGAAATCCGGTCCGCCGGTCGCACCGTCCAGCGGATTTTTTGGCCAGGGCATGTTCATGTAGCCGTAGGTTTTGCTGACCACTTCGTAGTTTTCGTAGGAGTTGTACTTCCAGAAGGGATCGAAATTGTTTTTATAGGCCTGGCGAATGTCGTTGCTGGGTGGACCGGTGACGGCGGGGTCCGTGGCCGGGAAAAGGACGGGCGTCACCATGACGCGCCGTTCATCCGGGCTGTTGCGCGCCGTTGCCGGCATCCCCGACAGTGCCAGGACGGCGAAAAGGAGAAATCCGCGGACCATGTTGATCTTCATGGATGACCTCAGCATAGGCTTGTCGCCCCGACCACTTGCCCGCAGGGCAGTACGCACTTGGTGCAAATTCTGTGTATGACCACCATTTTTCCGCTGTTCTTTCATCGTTAGCATTCCTGTTTGGCCAATGGGGTTCGGCTTGTTGTCGATTTTCGGGTATTCTGATTGTAAACTCAGTATCCGTCGTTGAATGTCTGCTGTGCGTTCATTGCACTTCCCCTTCCAACTGGCATATGGGGGTTGTTGGCGCGGGTGCGGTCCGCGTTGGCTTCAAATGGTGCAGGTACTGTATAGTGTGGTGTTCGCTGTTTCAAGTCGAGTCGTGTGGGTCGGTGTCGGTTGTCAGTGATCAGTGATCGGTGATCAGGTTTCAGGGTATGTGGGTATGTGGGTATGTGGGTTTGTGGGTACCAGTTATCGGTTATAGGTTATCAGACGGCTTGTTCACGCGGCCTAAAGGCCGGTGGTACCACGGGGTACCCGGCGGTTCCAGCTGGTACCCGCGGGCTTCAGCCCGCGTCTTGGGTTCACGCGGCCTAAAGGCCGGTGGTACTATGATGTGGTCCAGGTTGCCGGTTACTGGTCACTGATGACTGATTACTATTCTTTTGCGGTTTTCGGGCCAACGGCCCGGTCCATTGTTAGCCCAGGGTCTGAGACCCTGGGTTTGCAATCGGAATCGGACGGCGGGCTGAAGGCCCGCTCCAAAATCCTTTGCAGCAACGGTTTCCATTGGAGCGGGCCTTCAGCCCGCAATTTTTTGTGTGCCATAAACCCAGGGCTGCGAGCCCTGGGCTTGGGTTGGGCCGGGCTTTCAGCCCGAGGGCAGCAATGGTTTCAGGTTATCAGTGATCGGTTATCAGTTGTCAGTTGTCAGTTATCTGTTTTCAGGTTTCAGGTTTCAGGTTTCAGTACCCGCGGGCTTCAGCCCGCGTCTCCGAGTTCACGCGGCCTAAAGGCCGGTGGTACTAAGTGTGGGCCGGCGGTTCCAGCTGGTACCCGCGGGCTTCAGCCCGCGTCTCGGATTCATGCAGCCTAAGGGCCGGTGGTACTATGATGTTGGTGTACAGGTTACTGATTACTGATCACTGATCACTGGTCACTGGCCACTGGCCACTGGTCACTGATTACTGGTCACTGATTACTGGTCACTGATTACTGGTCACTGGTCACTGGTTACTATGATTGGTCTTGTTCGTGTTTCACTCTTTATGAACAGGCAGGGATGCCTGTTTTACTTTTTTATGAACAGGCAGGGATGCCTGTTTTACTGGTTTGGAACAGGCAGGATGGCTGCGATATGTTCAGGGGAAGACCTCGTTCAGGTTGATGTTCAGCCCTTGGATTGCGTTTGACTCGGCGGTTTCGAGCTTGGTGATGAAGCGCGGGAAATCGTATTTTCCCGTCGCGTTGATGTTGTATATGCGGACGGTTTGGTCCCAGGGGTTGACAATCCAGTATTCGCGCACACCGTTCGCCTCGTATAGTTTGAGTTTGGTGCTCTCATCACGTGCGCCGGTTTCTTCGGAGAGAATCTCTATGATCAGGTCAGGAGCCCCAATACAGCCGCGATCATCGACTTTGCCGCTGTCGCAGATAACGGAAATATCGGGTTGCACAACAGTGTCGGCTACGCCTTCTGCCGCATCCGGGACGAACCGGACATCGAAGGGTGCAGCAAAGACCTGACAGTCTTTACCGTGTAGGAAATTGGCTACTTGCCGCCCCAATTCCATGCTTATGCTTTGGTGTGCGGGACGCGGTGCCGGGCCCATGTTGTAGATGTCGCCGCGGATGATTTCCCAGCGTTCGTTGTCCGACCACGTGAGATAGTCTGCGTAGGTGTATTTCCGTTTTCGTTGTGCCGCTTGCGGCATGATCTGCTCCACTTGTTCTGAACTGCGAATAGGTGTCGGGTGTCGGGTCTCAGAGGTGTGTGGGTGTGTGGGGTTGTGGGGTTGTGGGTTTGTGGGTATCGGTTATCAGACGGCTTGACCTCTTGTTCACGCGGCCTAAAGGCCGGTGGTACTATAGGGGGGCCGGCGGTTCCAGCTGGTACCCGCGGGCTTCAGCCCGCACCTCGGGTTCACGCGGCCTAAAGGCCGGTGGTACTATAGGGTGGCCGGCGGTTCCAGCTGGTACCCGCGGGCTTCAGCCCGCACCTCGGGTTCACGCGGCCTAAAGGCCGGTGGTACTATAGGGTGGCCGGCGGTTTCAGCTGGTACCCGCGGGCTTCAGCCCGCGTTTCGAATTCACGCGGTTACTGATTACTGATTACTGATCACTGGTCGGTCTGATTCACGTTTTACGCTTTACGCTTTATGAACAGGCAGGGATGCCTGTTTTACTTTTTGGGAACAGGCAGGGATGCCTGGGGCTCTAGGGGGTGAGTTTTTGTTCACAGAATTGCTTGATTTTAATGGTTGCCTTTCTGGCTTCCACGGTGTCATCCAGGCTCGGCCAGAAATCTTGGTCATATCGCATTTGCACGGCAAAAGGCGTCAGCAGCGCCGCATCATCTGCCAATTGTTCAAAATCCTTGTCTTTTTCCTGGGCCAATGTCAGCAGGTGCATGAGGTTGTGAGTTTTTGGCACGCTTACTGAAATTTCGATCAAGTATGCCTTGAGTATCCGTTCCGCTGCTTGCTGTGCATGAAAACAGGCAGTGTCAAGCGCGATTCCGTTTGCAATGCACAGGTCCAAGTTCGCTAGGTCACTTTCCGCTTTGCGGAGATGCCCCTGCACCAAGTCATGCCGACCTTTCATACAATATCTCTCCTTCGCGGTGCGCTCGTGTGACAAGAGCTTCCGGAACAGAGGACCACTCTTTGATTTCTTCCGGAGTGTAGACAAGTATGTCGATGCCGGTGCGGAAGTCGCCGAGCAAACGGTATATTGGAATGGCTCGTTTGTACCGCGGGACTCCGGTTTCGGCAATCACCAGCATGTCGACATCTGACTCCGGGGTGGCTTCGCCGCGGGCGCGCGATCCGAAGAGAATGATTTTCTCCGGCCGGAAGCGCTCGGCGATGATGTCGGCCATTTTTTGGATGTCGGAGTCGGAGAGCATGGGGGCCGGGGGGTGTCAGTGATCAGTTGTCAGTTATCTTCAGGCTTCAGGGTCTTGTCCGCTTCAGGTTTCAGGTTTCAGGCTTCTGTTCACGCGGCCTAAAGGCCGGTGGTACTATAGGGTGGCCGGTGGTTCCAGCTGGTACCCGCGCGGGCTTCAGCCCGCGTTTCGGATTCACGCGGCCTAGTGATTACTGATTACTGTTTACTGATCACTGGTCGGTCTGATTCGTGTTTTACGCTTTACGCTTTATGAACAGGCAGGGATGCCTGTTTTACTGGTTTGGAACAGGCGGGGATGCCTGTTTTACTGGTTTGGAACAGGCGGGGATGCCTGTTTTACTGGTTTGGAACAGGCAGGGATGCCTGTTGTACTGTTTGGTTTGGGATGCCTGTGGTGCTGTTTTGGTGCTTAGCGTCGGAAGTCGGGGAGCCCTCGGACTTCGGCGGCTCGGGTGGGCATTCCCGCAGGGTTGACGAGTCGGGCGGTGACGAAAATCAGCAGGTTGGTCTTCTCGCTGAGTTCGCCCTTGCTGCGGAACAGGTGTCCGAGCACGGGGACGTCACCCAGGAAGGGAACTTTATCGTCCCAGTAGTTGACGCGTTCGCCCATCATGCCGCCGAGGACAACGGTTTCGCCGTCCCAGACGATGACCTTGGTCTGCACGCTGCGTTCCGCCATGATCGGGGTGAGCTGTTTGGCTTCGATCTCCTCGCCGTCGATGATCATGTCGTAGTTGAAGCGGTCGTCGTAGCCGATGAAGTCGATGACGCGGGGGAACATTTCGAGTTCAATGGAGTAGCCGTCGGGTGCGACGCGGGGGGTGACGTCGAGGATCACGCCGAATTCGCGTTCTTCGGTTTCGGCGATGGAGGGTTTGAACGTGCCTTCCTCATCGTCACCTCCGGTGGTGACTTCCGGTTCGGTCCAGCTTGTGGCGATGTGCCTTGCTTCGACCATTTTCAGCACGGCGGTTGTGCCGTTGATGGTCGTCACCTTCGGGGAGGAGAGGATGTCGGAATTGGTCCGTTGGTCAAGAGCGTGCAGGATGGTGTTGAAGGAAACGCCGCCCAGGATCGAGTTGACGCTGAGGATTTGGTCCGAACCCTGCTCGACACCCTCGAGGACATTGTGGCCGAATCGAAGCGCGTTGGAAAGCTTGGGAGCGGTTTTTCCGCTGCCTCCCTGCTTGAGCACCTGCATTGCCCAATTGCTGTCACCCTCTCCCCAGACGATGCCGTCGTCGTAGAACCCACTGCCCTCCTCGAGAATCCAGTTGAAGCCCAACTCCTGCAGGTCGTCCTGGGCGACCTCGACGAATTTGGCCTCGATAGTCACCTGCGGGGGGGATTTGTTGATTTCCTGCAGTGCTTTTTCCAGATTGCGCAGGTTTTGCGGGGTGTTTGTGACGACCAGTTTGCCTGCGCGGTCGTTGTAGGCGATGCGGGAGCCGGCGGGAAAGTTAACGCCGAGTTCGGCGAAGAAGGCTTTGAGGTTTTCTCTGGTGCCTCCGTCTTCCTCGTCCTCTTCTTCGAATCCTCCGTCGAAATCGCCGAATCCTCCGCCGTCGCCGTCGCCTCCTCCTCCGCCGCCGCCGCCAAGGTCAAGGACGCCGGCTTCGACCGAGTAGAATCGGGTTTCCATCTCCTCCCAGACCATGTCCTTGCTGGCGATCAGAACCGCGTTGGTGTCCATGCGGTACTTCAATCCGGCGGCCAGGGTGATGTAACGAATCGCCTCGCCGAGGGGGATGCGGTCGAGGGTCAGGGTGATGCGTTTGCCCATGGGGCCTCCGTCGCCGCCGGTGTCCGCACGCTCGGGTTCCTCCTCATCCTCGAAGTCGAAGCCGCCGCCGCCAAATTCGCCGAAGTCGGCACCGGCCTCCTCGCGGCTCTCCGGCGCTCGGGCGCCGGCGGGCTCCTCGTAAAGAATAATGTTGACGCCCTCGCCGTCCGGGTCCAGTTCGCGACTTTTCTTTTTGAGGAATTCCACCACAGTTTGGATGGTGGCCTCTTCAAAGTCGATGGTGGGAATGACAATCTCTTCGAGCTTGCGCATCAGGCCGCTTTCGTCGGGTTTGGCGACTCGCGTTCGTCCCGGGCCCTCGCCCTCGGAGAGGAGAGGGGTGACCGGTTCATTCCACTTCCAGCTGACTTCGGCGATGCGTTCGCGGACCGTTGCCTCTCGGCGTTCCTCGGAGAGATTGACCAACCGTTCGTGAATGGCCCGCAGGCGGCGCATGGCTCGGACCTCGTACGGGTCGCGAAGCAGAACCTGTTCGAACTTGTCGCGGGCATCCGAATACCGTCCTTTGCCGAAGAGGACTTTGCCCTGCTCAAGCAGGAGGTTGATTTCGAACTCTTCATCGACCAGGTCCGGGATCAGCCTGCCGGGGGCCACAGCGGCTTCGTGTTCGGCCTCGCGCTTGAGAGAGGCGAAGCGGCGTTGAAGCGCTTCCATCTCCTTGCGGAGACTGGGATCCTTTTCGGCGGCCTGTTCCGCTTTGCTGATGGCTGTGTCGAATTTTTCGGCGTCTGCTTCCTCGGCGGCTTCCTCTGCCATGGTGCGCGCCCAATCGGCGTTTACCTGGGCGATGGCTTCCTTGATGCGTTCGCGTTTGGCGAGGATGCGCGGCTGAGTCTTCGAGATGGATTTGAGGCGTTCATCGGCTTTCTCGAATAAATTGATGGCTTCGAGGAAGTCGCCTTCGCGCCAGGCTTTTTGGGCTTCCATCATGAAGTTTTCCGCGCGCAGCTCCCACTCCTTGCGTCGGACCTCCTCGTCCATGCGTATCTCCTGGGCGGTAGGCGGAATGCCACCCTCGCCCGCCTGGGTGCCGGGCTCTGTCTCGTCCTCGTCTCCGTTCTGCGGCGGCGGCTGGTCCCCGTCCACCTCGGGTTCTTCCTGCGGAAGCACGTCGGGTTCGTCTCCGGGTTGCTGCTGCTGGTCTTCCGCAGGGGGGGCCTCCTCCTCAAAGTCATCCAGGAAGAAATCCTCCTGCGCGAAGGCGAGGACTGGAAGTAGCAGGCATGCCGCCATAAGAAGTGCGAAATGCCGAGAGGAGAGGTTGCGGGTGATGGGGGAATGAACAAGCTTCATGACGGGTTCCTCTGTGTCCTTTAGTACGGTACCGAAAGAATTTTCGGCCAATTTGCCGGATTTCCATGCTCAGAATTCAAAGGGGGGCGGTCCTGCATCCTCGGCGCGTCCGGGGATGCCGCCATCCAGGGACTGGTGCCTGCGGTCTTGCAGGTCCCGGTCTCGGGAAAATCGCCGAATGACATGGGATTTGCCCACGTCCTCGCCGTTCTCGTCCAGCGGCTGCAGCGCCGGGCTGTTGCGCCGGGAGAGAAATCGGACCCGATATCGCTCGTCGTTCCCGAGGGTGTCGGTCAGGGTGATGACGTCGCCCACCTTGGCGCGGAACTTGCGCGAGTTTTCGAGGCTTTCCGGGTCGTCCAAAAGGACAAAGGTCACATGAAAATTGGTTGCCAGGGGGCGTTTGCCCTTTTCGAGTTTGATTTGATTGCCGCTGGTGTTGTCTTTGAGAGTGACGACGCCGGTCTCCACTTCACGCTCCATCTTCACGGTCTTGTCGTAGACCATTTCCGTTTGGTGAGTGACCTCGGCAATGGTGTAGCGCCCGTGCAGGAGTTCATCGCCAAGACTGAAAATCTTGGTGCGGTCATTGTCGACGGTGATGAACAGGTCCCATTGCTCCTTGTCGGCGTTGCCGTACGTTTTGACCTGATAGAGTTCAAGGGGCAACTTGCGCTTCTGATAGTCGAGGAACCGTATTTTTCTTGCCAGTGGGGGGTGGCTGCTTGGATCGTCCGGATCGGTTCCCGCCTTGAATTCCTCCAGGTTCGTGAACAAATCCTGGTCGTGGTCGCGTTGAGCGTCCCCGGCGACTCGGTCGTCGAGGAAGTCGTACTGCTGCTCGTATTCGGCGGGCAAGCCGTCCTGATCCTTGTCGTCGCTTCCCTCGGCGGTGTTGGGATCCGGAGCGTCGTCGCCTGCTCCCTGCGGGGCGCCGCAGTGAGGGCATTCCTTGGTGTCGTAGGTGAGAATGTAGGGGCAGTCGGGGTTGGCGCAGTAGATGTAGTCGCGGGGGTCGAACAGCGTTTGTTTTCCCTCTTCCGTTGCGGCGGACCAGGTCAGCTGGGGCGCATGGAGCAGAGCCTCGGCATTGAAATCCTCCTCGGATATGGCGGGGATGTCGCCTTCCGGAACCTCAATGGCGTTGTCCCAGCGGTCATGGACCAGGCGCGTTGTCTCGTGCAGGTTGCGGAGGAACAACGCCAAGCAGAGCAGCAAGGCCAGTAAAGCCGCGCCGAGGATAATTTTCTCAAAATGTCGCAACAAAAAATTCACCGGCTTTCTCCGAAGCAAGCAGTAGCTGCTCCTGTGTCACATACGGCCGAGGCCGCTGTTGAAAATCAAATGGATTGCTGAATGAGAATGAGAGCTGTTGTGCATCGTGGCTGTTGTTTGGTTGCAGTTATCCCTGCCCGCCGTCTGTGTCTTCGTCGGGGCCGCGAAACTCGAGCAGGCCGAATGTGATTTTTGCGCGCAACGGCATGTCTTCGAAAACTCGCCGCTGTCTGCGCGGCAGGATGTCCGTCTCGTCCTCGTCTTGGTCCCTTTCGCTGGGCGGCGGCGCCATTCCCGGCATCTCCTCGTACTGAGGGGGTGGGGATGATGAGGATGGTCGGCCGCGACTGCGCCTGGAACGTTCGCCGGGATCGGCATCCTTGCGGCCGAGCGCCTGCTGATCCCGCGAGATTTCGCAGCGCTTGATCAGCAGAAGAACATGGTCCAGCTCGTTGAGTGCATTGATGAAGGAGCGGATTCGAGCTCCGGTGCCGCTGACGGTCACTCGATAGAGTGCGGCTTGAAAGCCGCCGCGAGCGATGTCCGGTTCCTGGCCGGGAGTGTCCAGGCGTTCCAGGCTGTGGAACTCCGTCACATACGCGTCTGCGGCGGCTTGGACGACCATGGTGGCCATGTCCAGTTGCTTCAGGATAACCGGCACCTGGGCTTTGGGCGGCGGATAGCTTGACTTTGCGAGTTCGCGGAAGGAGAAATACTGTTCCTCCTCGGTCTGAATGTCGCGTTGGTCGAGCAGCGCGGACAGTTCCCGAATCGTCTTTCGGACTTCACCGACGCATTCGACGCCGCTGTCCATCGTTCGTTCGGGCAGAGTGTATTGCTCCTCCAAGAAACGGAGAAAATCATTGAGTTCGGTCTTGGCAATCGCGTGATTGCTGCGGGCCCGCTTCAGGTTCTTGTTGTTGAGCGCATACTTGCCGCGACTGACCTGACGGATAAACTCCTGCTGCTTGTCTGATTTTTCCTTGCCATCGGCCAGCTCCGCCGCTGCCTCGCGGTCCAGTATGATCAGGACGACCAGGAGCACGGCGCTCGCGACCGCAAAGATGGCAAAACCCAAGTTTTTACGCACAAATTCCATGTTCGGTCCTGTATGCGCCTATTGGCTGTACCGCAGGTTGTTCCGGTCCCGTTCAGCCTGGTTCCATTACTTCTGGACGCGAAGGTCCAGAGAGGAGTCGAATTCAGCGCGGATGACGAAACGGCTGAAGTTCAAAAAGGTTTCCGGGGGTTCATAGCGGATGATTTTTGTGGTGTCCTGGTCCTCTTGGAACAGGGGTGACCGTCGCAGGGAGCGGAGGAACTCAAGCTCCACGGCTTGCCTGGATTCTTCCGGAACCGACGTTCCCCCCTCTGCGGGGTCTTGACCGTGCGACGGATCCAGGCCTTTGATTTGGATGGCATTGCCGTGAATGCGGATGGCCTCGTAGACGGCGGTATTCTTCGGAGCTTGAGGCTTGTCCGATCCTCTGTTGTCCTCGGGGGGGCGGCTGAGAAAATCATAGCTTGGTCCCGTCGGTTGCCGCTGGTCGGGCCGACCGGTTTCCTCGTCGCTGTCGTTGTCGGTCTTCCGCACTGGCTCGATGGCGTCGAACCATACATCGGTCGGACGCAGCCCCTCGAGATGCTCCAGAACCGAGGGCCAGACTTGCCGTTTTCGCAGCAGCTCTGCAACCTGCTGGTATTCGTCCTTGAATTCCTCGGTTGCGGATTGCTCGCGTTTGATTTCCTTGTTGTTGGCGTCCAGCGTCTGCAGTTGTGTTTGCAGCTTGTCGTAGGTCAAGCTGTACAAGTCGGCCTTGGCCCGGTTGACCAGCCAGCTGACCAGCGGTATGAGGAGCACCGCGACCATGGCCGCGGCCAAGTACGGCTTGCGCTTGTTGAAGTCCTGCTCGCGGCGGATGGTCTTTGGGACCAGGCTGACCTCCACCGGACACTGAACGCGGTAGCGCAGCGCCAGACCAATGACTTCGGAGAACATATGGGCCTTTTCCTGGAGATTGCCGCTGTCGACATCCGGCGCCAGGGAGACGACGCCGAACGGATTCAGGTAGCTGACGTTCATGCGCAGCTTTTCGGCGAAGAACTGGTCCGTGTAGGCCATGATCGAGCTCCCGCCGGTCAAGTGCATAGCTGTGGGGCGCTTGCCCTTGTGCTGGGAGCGATAGACGTTGATTGAGCGGTTTATTTCCCCGTGCAGGCGGGCCATGACGGTCCGGACGATTTTCGACACGGCGGTGGCGACTTCTGATTCGGGTTCCTCGTAGGCGCCGCCGAGGGCGACGAATCCGTGTCGGCGTTTGAGTTCCTCGGCCTCGGCGAAGGTGATCTGAAATTCTTTGGCGATCTGCTGCGTGATGGTATGTCCGGCAATGGGGATGGTTCGGCAGAAAAAGCGCGACTTGTCGGCGAAGAGCAGGTTGGTGGAACGTGCGCCGATGTTGAGGACCATGGCGCATTCGTCATCGCCGATGTGGTTGGCGCGGGCGGCATTGTAGGAGGCCACCGGTGCGACGTCCACGAGCTGCAGTTCAAGCCCAAGGCCGCAGATGGCGTCGGTGATCTGGGCGACGATCTCGTTTTTGATCACCACGAACATCACTTCCAGCTCGTCTTCGTCCTCGGTGCCGATGAGCTGATAGTCCCACAGCACCTCGTCCATGCTGAAGGGGACGACCTGTTGCGCCTCGAATTCCACGATCTGGCGCACGCGGTGCTCCTCGTCGGCCACGGGCGGGAGTTTGACAAAGCGCGTGAGCGCGGACTGTCCGGACACGCCGACTACGGCCTTGCGGGCCTGGAAGGAGTTTTCGACAAGGATCTGCCGCAGCAGTCCGGCAATGAGAAACCGGCGGGATTCGTCGGTCAGTTCCTCGTCGTACTCGCGCTGGTCGTAGCCGCACAGGACGGGGTGGTCCTGCTTGAACTCGAACTCCGCGACCTTGATGCTGGCGGCACCGATGTCTATGGCTAGGATGCGGTTGGATCGGGCCATCAGTCGTAGCGTTCCGGTTTTATGTATTCGTAGTAGTTGAATTCCAGGGGGGCGAAAGGAGTGTCCAGGCGCGTCAGCAGCTCGCCGTCGAATCGGCGGATTTGCGGTTCCGGCAGCTGCCACCAAAAAACATCTTTGCGCACGGGCTTCGGGCTACTTTCCGGATAGTGAAACCGTTGAATCACTTCGCCGTTGTGGTCTTGAACTTCGAGAAACACTTTTATGTCGTTCCGGCGCACGCGCTCGTCGCCGTAGTAGCGGACCAGGAAACGCGGCCGGACATACATGACAGCGTAGTGTCGGCTGCCCGCTTCAACATCGATGTAGCTGACTTCGCGCTTCATGACGATGGGGCGTTCTCCCTTGGGAATGATGCCCACCGACCAGCTGAAACGCAGCTCGTCGGTGTATTCCCCGCGAGAGACGGCGGTGTCGTACTCCAGCAGGATCATCAGCCAATCCATCTCCGAACCGCGCCCCTGGGAAAGCTCATCCTCGTATTCTGGGGTTTCGCGCTCCGTGACCCGGAGCTTTTTCACTTCAAGCTGGGTGCGAACGGGTTCCCGTTCCTCCTCGTTTTGGGCCGACGCCGCCCCCGGCAGCAGTGCGCAAATCGCCATCTGCGCCGCGGCGTACAGAAGGAGGCTTCGGCGGCATCCACAGCCTGGCGGAACGATTGCACATGAATTCGATTTGCGAGTGGTCATGCCCGGAACTCCTGTTTTGCTGGTTGCCGAGGTTTGAATTCCCCCCGTCTGCGGGATGTCGAGAAGTCGGATGTTGGCAATTTCGAGCCTTGTTGACGGCGGCTATAACGGCGAACGAGATTCACCCGTATCAGCAATGGCGCCTACCGTAACTCGTCAGTGCCATGATGTCAACCCAAATTTCGCGAAATCGAGCGGAATTTTCAAAAATTGGGAGGAATGTTCGATTTTTATTTCCATCTCATGCGGTCGTGAAGGGAGTTGATGACCGGCCGCGGGGATCCGAAATTGTTTTCATCCACTGCGGAAGCCTCGGCCAGGGGTTGCACTGATTTGGCCTCGACGACTCGGCTGCGGCTGTCCACGGTGCGGGCCACCATCTCCCGTTCCTCGGCCACCGCCGCGGCGCGGCGCACCTCGGCGTTGGCTTGAGCGATGCGCTTGTCGGAGTCGGCCTGCACGGACTGCAGATAGGCGCCGACGTTGTCCTTGACGTCGACGTCGGCCACGTCCACGGACAGAATTTCAAAGCAGGTGCCGCTGTCCAGGCCGTGCTCGAGCAGGTAGCTGGAGATGCGGTCCGGATTCTCGAGAATGTCCTTGTGGGATTTAGCGTTTCCGATGGCCGCCACGATACCTTCGCCCACGCGGGCGACAATGGTTTCCGCGCCGGCGCCGCCGACCAGATTGCGCAGTTCTGTGCGCACCGTGACCCTGGCGGTCGCGCCGATGC
>CAZSBQ010000024.1:0-27029 GCA_964604795.1 uncultured Victivallales bacterium
GGGACGCGCACCCCCCCGCCCACGGGCCGTCGAGGCGCCGGCCCCCACCAAGGTGGCGGGCGCGGCCTCCGCGCCCCGTGTCGATTCCCGAAGCCGGAACGATGGCGGGAGCCGGCGGACGGCAAGAAAAAGTCAATTCCCCATTTATAGTTAAATCGAATCGGGAGCGATCCCGTCGTCGAGCAGGCACTGCGTTTTCGAATGGTGGAAACCGGCCCGACAGGCGAGGGCATCGCCGCTTTTTCAATCAATCAGCGGAGAGCAATCATGAGCGAAACACTGCGAAACGCCGTTTGCGAAGCCAACCTGGAACTGCAGCGCGCCGGTTTGGTGACGCTGACATGGGGGAACGTCAGCGGGGTGGACCGCGAGCGCAACGTCATGCTGATCAAGCCAAGCGGGGTGAGCTATGACGTCATGACGCCCGAGGACATGGTTCCCGTCTCGCTGGAGGACGGATCGGTGCCTGCGGAGTGCGGCCTGAAGCCGTCGTCGGACACGCCCACGCACCTGCTGCTCTACCGGGCGTTTCCGGAGTTGGGCGGCATCGTCCACACGCATTCGACAACCGCCACAAGCTGGGCGCAGGCGGGTCAGTCCATCCCGTGCTTCGGCACCACGCACGCCGACCATTTCCACGGCTCCGTGCCCGCAACCCGTCCGCTGACCGACGAGGAGATCGGCGGAGACTATGTGGAAAACACCGGTCGCGTCATCATCGAGCATTTCCAGACTCACGGCCTGCATCCGCTGCACGTGCCAGGCGTGTTGGTGGCCATGCACGGGCCGTTCACCTGGGGAAGCAGTCCCGCCGACGCGGTTCACAATGCCGTCGCCCTCGAGGAAATCGCCCGCATGGCGATGGAGACCCTCGCGCTCAATCCCGGGCAACCCGCCATTCCGGATGCGCTGCTCAACCGCCATTTCCAGCGCAAGCACGGACCGAACGCCACCTACGGCCAGTAGTAATGCCTGAAGCCTGATCACTGACAACTCTTCCAGTCTCAAAGGAGCACTCCGTGAATCCCAATTCTCCAGTCTGCCAATTTTTCCTGTCCCCCAATGGACGCGACGACTGGTCCGGGCGACTTGCGAGCACCGCGTCTGATGGAAGCGACGGCCCCTTCGCCACCCTGCGGAGAGCCCGCGACGCCGCACGCGATCAGCGGCGGCAGCATCCGCGTGATCCCGTCGAAATCATCCTGCGCGGCGGAACCTACACCTTGGACGAAACGTTGGTCCTCGGACCGGAGGACGACGCCGCGCCGGACCGACCGCTGACGTGGCGGGCGTTCGAGGGTGAAACACCGGTGCTGAGCGGCGACGCTCCCCTGACCAACTGGCGACGGCTGAAGGACGAACCGGCCCACCTGCACCCCAGCGCCCGCGGGCACGTCTGGGTGGCGGACATGCCGGAGTCGGCCGGCCGCGTCCGAACCCTGTATGCCGACGGCCGCCGCCTGCGCCGCGCCCGCGGCGAGGGGTTTGCCCGCGAGGCAGTCGAAGACATCGATGCGAAATCCGCGGAGGCACGCACCACCTTCGCGTTTCCCGAGGGCGCTCTTGATGCCTGGCCGGATGCGGCACAATGCGAAGTCGTGCTCATTCCCAAAAACACGTGGACAATGAATATTCTGCCCCTGGCCTCGGTGGACGGCGCCGCCCGCATCGCCCGCACCGCCGTCGCCGGCACCTACCCGCTGTTGCCGAACCACCGCAAGGAGAACACATGGGTGGAAAACTCCCTGGCCGTGCTGCGCGAGCCGGGCCGCTGGGTCTGCAATGCGGATGAGGGCAAGGTGTATCTCTGGCCGGAAACGGACGAACCGCCGCGTGCCATCACCGCGGGGCGCCTGACCGAGCTGATCCGCATCGAAGGCGAGGTGCAAGAGGACGCGGGCGCCGACCACCCCCTTGAAGGTGTCGTCCTGCGGGGGCTGACCTTTGCCCAGGGCGACCGCTTCGCCTGGCATGGGCAAACCGGACGAGGGCTCCAGCACGACTGGGACATGCATGACACTCCCACTGCCATGCTGCGCCTGCGCGCCGCCTCCAATTGCCGCATCGAGCAGTGCGAATTCCGCAACGCGGCCAGCGGCGGCCTGCGCGTCGATCTCCACGGGCGCGGCAATCGCATTCACGACTGCACCTTCCACCAGCTCGGAGGCACCGGCGTCACGTTCGCCGGATACGGGCTCGGCACAAAGGACGTCAACGGGCGCAATGAAGTCATCGACTGTTATTTCCGAGACATCGGCCAGGACTATTGGCACAGTCCCGCCATCTTTGTCTGGCAAAGCAGTGCCAACCGCATTGCCCACAACCGCATCGAGTTCACCCCCTACACCGGCATCGTCTGCAGCGGGCGCTCCCAGCGCAACCGCAACGGCCGCGCCGAATGCTCCGCCCTCATCCGCTGGAGCGAAGTCGACGCCCTGCTCGGCCCCGACTATCCGGTCGAACCCTGGCATCAGGCCTGGTACCCCGACTGGCGGCGGCGCGAACCGCTCATGCACAGCCGCGACAACATCATCGAATACAACGACATCAGCGACGTTATGCGGATCATGGGCGACGGCAACGGCATCTACGTCTCCGGAGCGGGCGGAGGCAACATCGTCCGCCACAACCACATCCACGACTGCCCGAGCCCGTCGATGTCCGAGGGCATCCGCTGCGACGACGACCAGCACGACACGTTGATCCAAAGCAACCTGATCCATCGTCTCGGCGGCATGGCCACCGGAATCACCATCAAGGGGCTCAACGCCATCGTGGACAACATCGTCGCCTGCCCGCTGGTGGCGGCCACCCCTCGCGCCATGATCTCGCTGGAGGTCGGACCGCTGCCGGGCAACCCGATTCAGCGCAACATCGTCTTAACCACCACCGCCGATCAGAAGTTCTACTGGCAATCGCGCCTGAAGTGCCACGGCGAAGGACCGGATCCGCTGGTGCGCGACTGCCTGGCCGACCACAACATCTACTGGTGCACCACGGCACCCGAGGAAGCCGAAGCCCACCTCCAGCGGGAACGCCCCCATGGAGTGGAACAGCACAGCTTGGCGGAGGACCCGAAGTTCACAAACCCCGAAGCCGGCGATTTCAGCTTGCTCCCGGACAGTCCCGTTCATCAGTTGAACATGACTCTGCCGAACACGGAAAATGCGGGGCCACTGAGACGGGAAGAAAATATTGAATGTTGAATGTTGAATAAGGAAGCAATCATGAAGAAACCGAACATTCTGCTGATCACCGGCGACCACCTCAATTGGAACACCATCTGCGACCGCTCGGTCTGCCGGATGCCCAATGTCAATCGGCTGGCCAAGGAGGGGCTGCGGTTCGAGCGCAGCTACACGCCCATCAGCCTGTGCTGTCCGGCCCGCGCCATGCTGCTGACCGGCGCCTATCCCTGGCACAACGGGGTCTTCAACCAAGTTCATGTGCCCGAGTCGATGCATCCGGACATGTTCGCGGATGCGGTGACCTACTCGCAGCGTCTGGTCGAAGCCGGATATCGCGCCGCCTACGCCGGCAAGTGGCACGCCAGTTCGCTGCGCGGCCCCGCGGACTTCGGGTATGAGGAGGTTCCCTTAGAGGCGCCCGGCCCGGCGGAACTGGTCAACGTGCGTTCGATCCGCTGGCCGGGCAGCGAGGAGTTCGCAGTGTGGGGCACCGTGCGCGGCGATGTCGAGCAGAGCCGGGAAGCCCGGCTGGGGGCCGCTGCGGCAGGCAAGCTCAGCGATCTGGCCGCAGGCGATGCGCCGTGGTTGCTGGAAGTGCATTTCCCGCAGCCCCACGATCCCTACTATCCCTACGAGGAGTTTCTGGAGCGCTGCGATCCCGCCGACATCGAACTGCCGCAGAGTTATTACGAGGAGACCTTCGCGGACAAGCCCGACCTGCTCAAGCGCGAAGCCGACTGTTGGAAAGACCTTGACGAAGCCGACTTCAAGGAAGGCGTGCGCCATTACTACGCCTACTGCGAGCAGCTCGACCACTGCATGGGCCGAGTGCTCGATGCGCTCGAACAATCGGGGCAGGCGGACAATACCGTGGTTGTGCTCAGCGCCGATCACGGCGATTTGCTTGGCGCGCACCGCATGTTCATCAAGGGCTGGATGCCCTACGAGGAAGCGCACCGCGTGCCGATGATCGCACGCTGGCCCGGCGCTGTCCCTCCCGGAACCTCAACCGAGGCACTGGTGCAACTGCACGACTGGGCGCACACCTTTGTCTCTCTGGCCGACGCCAAACCCCTGCCGTACGCCCACGGCAAGGACCTGACACCACTGCTGAAAGACCCCGCCGGCACCGCCGAACGAATGCCCGCGCACATTCTCAACTGCTACTACGGCGGCGAATTCCTCTACACCCAGAGAATCGCCATCGGTGAACGCTACAAGTACGTCTTCAACGGGTTTTCCATCGATGAGTTCTATGACCTCGAGGAAGACCCCGGGGAAACCCGCAACGCCATCGACGACCCCGCCTGTGCGGCGGCAGTCACCGCCACCCGCGACGCGCTCTGGGAGCTGATGCTCCAACACGACGATCCCTACGCTCAGCACCGCTACGGCGCCGCCCGCTACCTGACGGGCCACAGCAAAGGGCTGAACCTCGAACACCTGGGAAACCTGCATCAGCAACGCGAACGGTATTTCGATCATTTCCGCAGCTAGACCTGCCCGGAAAGGGGCCAACTAGCGGAGTCGAGCTGATTAACAGAACTCGTAATTTCGCGCAAATTGAACGACCGAATTACGTTGCGGTTTTCGGGCCAACGGCCAGGCCCAATTATAGCCCAGGGTCCGCGACCCTGGGTTTGCAATCGCAAAACGAACGGCGGGCTGAAAGTCCGCTCCAATGTTTTGCGCCGCATGTGTTTCCATTGGTGCGGGCCTTCAGCCCGCGATTTTTGGTGTGCCTTGAACCCAGGGCTGCGAGCCCTGGGCTGAAAATGGGCCGGGCCTTCAGCCCGAGAGCAACCACGCACATAATTTCATCCAAAACTATGTCGTTCAACTTGCGCACCCCTTGAGGCGACTGTGCTGAGTTCTGTCCCACGGAACGTCGAGGCGCCGCCCCCTGCCAAGTAGAAGCCCCGGCGCGGCCTCCGCGCCCCGTGTCGGTCTCCCGACGACGATGCGTTTCTCGGCGCAGACAGCCGACCCCGGCATTCGGTAAACGTCGGGGATCGACGGGTGGTTCGCCCCCTCCCGGCGGCTGTCGGAATCCTCCGCCGGGCCGCTACTCCTTATGGCCAGCCCGGTAGGCGGCGGGGGAGAGCCCGCAGTGTCTTCGAAAGACGGCGCCGAAGTGGCTCTGGGTTTCGTAGCCGCAGGCGGCGGCGATGGCCTTGACCGGGAGCTTGTTGTGCAGCAGCAGGTCGCGGGCGTGGTCGAGGCGGACGCGGGTCAGGTATTGGTGGAATGTGCTTACTGTCGGGGTCGACGGTCGCCCGAAAGCACGGGCCAGGTGCCCCATTCCCATTCGCAAGGATGAGCAACGACACCTGCACGAACCATATTCAGATCGATGTAGAACATGCACCGCGCCAAATGCCGGCCGCTCTGGATTCTGGTCGCGTGGAAACGGTTGCTCCAGAACGACCCGTCACAGCGCCGCACCAGATTGTAGTGCTGGGCCAGTTCGCCATGCACGTGCTGCAACGTCTCCGAGATTTGCGGTGCCCCGCGCTCGGTGCCGGTCGCAAGGACATGCACGTGGTTCGAGGTCACGATCCAGCTCAGCACCCGGAAGCGAAACCGCCGAGTGGCCTCGAACAGATATCGTCGGCACATCCGCCGATATTTCTCATACTGGAACCGGAACTCTCGGTTGTGACAACGGTGCGTAATGTGGTCGCACGCCTGGCGTTCCCAGTTGCGGCGGGGGCGTGGCATGGTAACTCCGTGTCTGAGCTGTTTTAGTAAGAACGCGTTTGCTCGGCTGGTAAAATGCGTCTAACGTACCACAACATGCTTTGACAGGCAGGGCGCAGGCATAAAAAGCGAGTAAGTGCAGTATCTTACCTTGTACTAACTGCCGAACCCCGTTGGCGTCGGGAGAGGATGCTTTCGAGTTGGTCACGGCTGGCTTGTTTGAATCATGGCAAAAAGATCCTCTTTATTTTCCGAATTCTATCCGCCGGCTCTGACCGTTCGCGCCGGCGGGATCAAACACCAGTTCCAACGGCGACCGCGATTTCACCTGGATGCGTTTGTTGGACTTCTCCACCGCCTGGACCGAATACGGCAACTGAATGGTGACGGGTTTGGTTAATTTCATGGTCGGATCCCCCACCGCGACCGACAGTCCGTTTTCGCTTTCCCCGATCATCAGCAGAATCGGCGCGTCGAAACGGATCGGCCCAAACCCGCCGGCCTCCCAGCCGGCGATCCCGATCAGTCCGCGTGAACGGTCACGAACCGCCTGTACCGGTTTCGTGTTGACCACCTCGACCCGAGGTTCGTCCACATACGCGGCCAGTTCCTCAGTGGTTCGGCCGGGGAGCAGCACGTAGGCATACTGACCGTCACTAAGGCCGCTGCCGTGATCAAACCACAGGGTGGCGAAGTCCATGCTGCGGGTCGCGCCGCCCTGGGTGATCGACCGGGTCTCCCGCAGCGTGTTCAAGTCGGGGCTTCCTTCGAGGAACACCCAGCCCAGATCCGCGCCTTCGCGGTGGCCGCCCAGCCAGGCCCATCCTGCATCTTTCCAGACGGCCTCGCCTTCTGCGGCGGTTTTCCCGTCGATGATCAATTTCTGCCGCTCCGAGAGCACGCGGGCGTTTTCGATGTTGGTTTCAATGGCGTGCTCGCTGTCCGCGCCGATCCCGGCGCCCAGCGCCACCACCTGGTTGCCAAAGAAAAACCAGGAGCGGCGGGCCTCCAGATCGCCCACCTTGGGCTTCAGGTGCATGACCGTCAGCCCGTTTCCGTTTAACCCGACACCGCCCACAAACTCGCCGCCCCCTGATTTGCCCGGGTTGGCGCCGCCGTTGCCGGCTGGCTGACGTTCAAGGCGCTCCACCATGGTTCCCGGAAAACGATAGGGGTCGACAAACTTAAAATAGTTGTCGCGATAGCGCTCGACATCAGGGGTGTAGACGAGAGTCAGCCCCTCGGACTGGTACCAGCCCGTCTTGTTCGCGCCCCAAATGGATTCGAAGGTCGTGGTGCGGGTGGAATTCATCCCCAGCGAGACGGCGAAGTCCCCGGTGCGGTGCGTCGCCATGTCCATGTTCGCGAACAGCTGAAAGCCTTCAAGCGGCGGCAGCGGCTCGATGTTGTCGTTCTCCGCGACCGCCCGGAGGTCGACCAGCGCCTTCGCGTTGGCCCCGTCCGCCGAGTGCAACGCCACGTCGAGCAGGTTTTCCTCCCCTTCCTCGGTGATCCATTTTTTGATCAGCGATTTCAGGCGCGCGCCCTGTTCCGGATCGGCGAAGGGCAGTAGCATCGTTGCGGTCAGCACGAAGTTGGCCGCGTTGCGGTTGCCCTCGTAGTTTGAAGAGCCGAGCGAGCGCCCCACCACGTTCTGCACCGTCTCCCCACGAACCACGAAGGGGTCGAAGGACGCCTCCATGATGGTGAACACGTTCTGATGCACCGGATCGGTAAGCTCCCAGGGGGTTCCCTGCAGACATTCCGCCACCACCGAGTAACTTTCGAGCAACAGGTAGCCATAGGCCGCGACGTAGGGAATGCCTCCGTGCTGGATGAAGGAGCCGTCCGCGTAAAACCCGTCGGTGGTCTTTTTGCCATTCGCGTCCGGATCCCGCTCCACATACTCGATCGGCTCCTCGATGGCCCGGTTCACCAGCTCCAGCAGTTCGGCGTCGCGGGAAAGCGCGCCCCGGTACATCGCCACGTTGCAGAGCCAGAGCCGGTTTGCGCCGGTGGAGGGGAACCCGTTGTTGTAGAATTTGCGCGGATCGGTGTTGAAGCGTTTGACCGCCGCCGTGAAACCCTCGCGCAGCTCCGCCGGCACGGCGTCACCCAGCAGGATCAGCGCGGGCAGCAGCCGCAGCGGAATCCCGATCTCGTAGTCCCACCAGTTCACGTCCCACTTGGTGGAGGTGTTGTAGCGGACGGTGAAGTTCTCCAGCGCTTGGATCGTCGCCTTCCGCAGCTCGGGATTTCCCCGCAGGTCCAGGCCCAGATGATTGGAGGCGCCGACGTACGCGACCGCCATGCGTTTCAGATTGGCGGCCTCGTCCGTCCGGTTCGAGGACGCGGAGTTGCCGTTCTGGGACCAGTTGGTCCCGGCTTCCTCCAACATCAAATCCCACAGCATCCGGGCCCGCAACTCGTTTTTCGCCGCCATGCGGATCGCCTCGGGATCGGTTTCCTCGTTCCCCCGCCCGAAGGCGGCCGCCACCTCGAATTCGGTGACATTGCGCATCAGCCCGGTGAATTCATTCGCCTCGGCATGCATGGACGGAACCGGACGGGGCTCCGGCTTGGCCTCGACGGGAATCAGCTTCACCGCGTCCAGATTCGCCCGCTGCGTGGTGCCCTGATTGGAAAAAGAGAGCAAAGGCCGCTTACCCGCGTCCAGCGGATAGGTTCCCAGGAGCACCCAATCGTTGCCCGACTTCATGTTGATCCTGAATTGAAATTCCTCCTCTCCGCGCAAAAACAGCGTGGCCGGAACTTTGCATTCCTGCTGGGCGACAGTCGGCAGGTGGGTGATCCAGCGCATCCAGACCTGATACCAGCCCGCCTCCGGAATCTCCGGGGAAACCGTCAGGACCTTCGAGCCGTCTCCCGCATTCTTGGCGAAAGCGAATTCCATGACGGTCCCTCCAGAAGCCGAGGTGCCGCCAAATGCGCCCCGGGACTTCGCGTCCCAGGAGGTCTTGATCGCGTCGGGATCGTTGTCCTCGATCAGGATCGTGCCAGGAGGATCGGCGGGCTTGCCGTCCGACTGCGCGAAGGCCGCAAAGGGAGTGGGGGCGCAAAACAAAAACAGGACAACTGCGGTGGCAGCTCGGATCATGATCTCTCCAATGGGAAGGTGTTGTGGGGTGACAATTCGGAACGGTCACAAGAATCAGTACTGACATCGAATAACGGATGACTCATGAAAACACAAGCTCTTTCCCCGGAGCCGTTAAAAACGGGCGCATCCCTGAATTGGTTACAATTCCATGGATGGCCCGCCAATTCCGCTCTGCAAAAGCGGTGGAATCCAAGAGAAAGGATGCCGCAACCGAACAACCCCAAGGGGCATACGCGTCAAGCTAAGAAAGGATTACAGGTCTGCCAAAGTCGGAAACATGGTTTTTTCGACACGGAGGGCTCGGAGAAAGAGACACGGAGATCGCGGAGGCCGAGGTTACGGGGGCAGGTTCGGCGAGCCCCTGAAGGCACCCCGATTTGCCGAAGCCTCCCCACAAGGTTCCATCACGGTGGGTCCAACGGAAGGAATCCCGCCAACGGGGAGGTATTCCGGGGCTCGCGGGATTCCTTCCCCGGACGAAAGGCCCATGCCTTCGGCTTGGCAAGCTCCGTGACCTCCGTGGCTCATAATCTGTATATTTTGTAAACATCCAATCGATAGAGGTTTATACTTGTTAGCTTGACGCGTATGCCCAAGGGGGTTGGATACGTCAAGGGATAGGGATAAGGGATAGGGGACAGGAGCTTGCTTTTGCCTATCCTTACTTTTTACTATATACGTGTGTGTTGGGGATGCAAGCCGACTCGGCGAAATTGGTTCTGAGCGGGCTCTGCGGGGGCCGGATGGCCGGCCATCCGGCCCCCGCGGAGCTATGTCCACGGAATTTGGTTGGATTGCTTGCGTACTGCGGCCATCTTGGCCGCAGAGAACGTCACAACAGGCAGGGATGCCCGTTGATACTAAAGCCATTGCTAACTCAACTGACCGGACCCAACCAAATTCTGTGGACATAGCCGCAGAGCCCGCAGCTGTTTCGGGGTGAAAACGAGGGCGTGAAACGGGGGAATCGCGGCGAATTCGGGCGCACCGGTCCCGAACCGCCCTCTGGGCGGCGAATTTGTCTACTGGGCGGCGGCAAAATCGTCGAAGGGGATGTGCTGGGTGATCTCGGCCAGGAAGTCGAGGGGCTCGAAGACCTCGAAGTTGCGCGGCACGACGCTGCGAATAGTCGGACTGCCGAGCTACGGAAACGGAAGGCAGTCCGACTTTTCGGCGCGGGACACGACGCTGTCGTCGTCGCTGACCTAAACAATCCGGACGAGGCTGAACGGGCAGCGAATCATGGTTGCGGCAACGCGTTCGAGTCCGGTGGTGTCGCCGGGGGCCAGCGCGACGCTCTTGTCGACCGAGAACCCCGAGTGCTTCCAGGTGCGCATCTGATCGACGACTTCCTGGGTGATGCCCCCCTCTCCTCGATCAGACGATGGAGGGGCGTCTCCCACAGTTTGCGCGGGCGATGGAAGCGGATCGGATGGTCGGCGGCCTCGGACATATGAAGCACCCGCACTTGTGTGCTTCATATGATAGCATTATGAGAGCAGGAATGTGACGAACAGCGCCAGCTTTTCGGCCGGGTCTTGGGGTTTTCCCCGCTGTAAACGAGCGAGGCATCTGTGCTGTCGCCAAGCGCGGCACTGGTTCAAGCAAACAAGGCCCGCATCCTACTTTATCATGTTGTCGGAGGCGCCTATCCCCATCTCACAGGCTATGGAATGGGGATGATTGTTCGATTATCCTCCACCCTTGTGGTGGAGAGGGTCAGGTTTCGGCCTACAAACAGCACGCAGCGCAACGCAATAAATCCTCCAGGATTGCCCTGGAATGCATCGCCTAATATTTTTTGTGGCGCAATTCCACTCGGAATCTCACGGTCCTATGCGAAGATTTATGGTTTGCAGGGTACTAGCTTATCCCTCTGAACAGGAGGGTGCGAATCAATGTTCGCGCAGGATCGCGTCGTCCTGCACGGAAGTGTCCAGCTTCGCGTCCAGATAGGCATCCAATTCCGCAGAAGCCTCTTTCCTGAACCCGGATGTGAAGTAGCCGTGCCCCCCCTCCTCCAGGGCGAGTCGTTTCCACTCCACCTGATCCGCGTGATTGTAAAACGCCAGCGCCCCGGGCGCGGGAGACAGGCCGTCCATCATTCCCACGTCGATGATAAAGGGCACCGTGATGTCGGGCGCGAAGTTCAGCGGATCGACGTATGCCGCCATGGACCGGGGAGACGGCGCCTTGCCCCAGCCCCGATACGGATACGGCTGACTGACCCCCATGCTGGTGGGCACATGCGCGGTGACCGAGGCGATTTTCTCAGGATCCAGCGCCGCGTTCACCAACTGAATGGGACCCTGCCGGCTGGCGCCGCTGAGATGGATCCTCGTCACGTCCGGTCGGCTCCGCAGATAGTCCGTGAGCCGCACCGCCAGCAGGTAGCAATGGAACAGGTTGTTGTCCGCTTCGTTTTCCCAATGATTGTAGGTGGCCTGCTCCGGCCATTCTTCGTGCGGGAATCCCAGCCGGACCACGCGCGGGCTGTCCGCTGTCTTCGGCACGCCGTTCTGGAACATGGCCTCGTAGGGCCCCTCCCCGCGTGGTGCCTGCAGGTCGAAGGTCTTCCGTTTTCCATCTGGCGCGGTGAATTCCACGCGGTAATGAATGGCGGCATCCGAAGACCGTTCCGGAACCTCTTTCAATACCGGTTCCATTGGAATCCGCCGCATCGCTTCGAGATGACCGGCCCAGAACGCTTCGAAATCATCCGGACGGGTCAGCTCCGGACGATAACCGTCCGCGTCATAGACAAAGGCCCGCCGGGCGCGCTGCAGCACCCGCTCACCGCTCCGCAATTCCAAATCGATCCAGTGGCAGCCCGGATCCTCCACCGGAATGTCCAGAAGCAACCGCCGCGTATCGGAGCCGGGAATCCGAACAGGTTCCAGCACCACCTCCCGCCCCGCAGTTCCGTTGATAAAGGCGTGCGTGAGCGTGAACGCCACCCGCACCTCGGCCTCCCCGGCTCCCAGATTGTGCAGGTCCAGTTCAAACACCGGCGTGGTTCCTTTCTCGAAGCGGGGCGCCAGTTTCGCCTTTTTCCCATGCGCGGCGAAGGTCCGGATCTCCACCAGCTCTTCGGCATCCGAGGAAACGCCCGCCTCGATCCGGACCTTGAAGGGCGCCTCCGGCTTCACTCCCCGCGCGATGACGCTGGGATACAGCCCGCCGTGCATCGACGGGAGAAAACCACGTCTCCTTCCGCCGCCCGGACATTTACAAGTCCCGCCACCAACAAAACGGCGGCGGACAAACAAAACACATGATGTATACTTTTCATCTTCTTATCCAATTTTCCGGGTTAATAATCTCGTTTATCGTACATCCCGGGCATGCGGAAAGACGACGTCATGCCAGTCCTCCCTCGGCCGGGGTCCCACCGTACTGAGATCGACAGGCTCAAATCCCAGGTCCGTGATGGCCGGGGAGTCGGAGGAAAGGGTGAAATCAAGGGCCTCGGGATCCGCGCACTGGGGATCGGCCACCAGGGATTGACGGTCATACCCCAGTTCCTGCCAGCGCTCGAAGGGTACGCCGCCACCCGCGTTCGAATCCGTGGACGGCTTTTCGGTAAACCAGGGAGATTCTCCGTCATATCGGTAAAGCAGATTGAAATTGCTTTCGTGGCCGCGGGTGTCCAGCCCCACCGAGTGCCCGCCCAGAAAATGTGGTTCGTTTTTGGCCAGCAGAATATTTTTGTACAGACGGAATCCGGTATGGGGCTTCACAAAAAGACTGTAGCATACGACCCCGCGTTCCCCGAAGGCGAAGAGGTTGTTGCGGACGATGTTTTCGCGTCCGTAGTGCTGATGAAAAATCTCGCGGTTGGTGGAATGGCAGACGTTGTTTTCAATCAGCAGGTGGCTGGAGCCCTCGTCCGGATAGATGCACCAGGCCCCGTAACTGAGGGCTTCGATATGATGGATATGATTGTTCCGCAGTACCGTGCCCGTTTGCAGTCCCAGCGTATAAATACCGCCCATGTCCGACAGCATTCCCGATCCGAGATGGTGGATGTGATTGTATTCCACCGTGTTGTTCCGGCAGATGCTGGGCCGGAAGTTCCACTGCCAGCCCAGAGAGATGCCGGTGTAATAGAAATCATGAATGTCATTGTGGCGGAAGGTATTGCCATAACTGTGCATGCAGTGAATGCCGGTCGCGGCGCAGAAGACCCGGCCGCCTTGATGGATGTGACAGTCACTGATCAGATGATTCCCGTTTTCAAGGTCGGGCCGGCGGTCATCGTGGGAACTGCCGTTCAGTTTGATACCCCCCGCACCCAGATCCGTCAGTTCACAGCCCCGCAGGGCAATGGCCCGGCAGCCGTCACTCAGGTCCATCCCGTACCAACCCACATTGGCGATGGTACAGCCTTCAAAGCTGCAGTTGCACGCTCTTTTCAGAAACACGGCGCCGCTGATGTCACAATCCGCCTGCATGGCCGATCCGGTTTCACCCCGACCGTTAGGATAAACCGAACGTTCCGGATCGTGCCAGGGGGTATCCCGGTCAACTCCCGCCTCAAAGGGCATGGCCCAGTCTGTGTGACGGAATTCCAGATTCTCAAAGCGCAGCCAGTCCACGGTTTCCCCCTGGTCCGGATCGCCAATAATTTTCAGCAACTGCAGCAGGCGCGGCGCGACCACGCAGCTGTTTTCAAGGCTCTCGTGTGCGTACGGCAGATACCTCAGACAGCCGTCCTCCCGCGAAAGATACCACTCGCCGGGGGTATCGAGGGCCTCATGGACATTTTCCAGATAACAGGAAGCAAGCGCGGAGCCCCAGGATTCCACCAGCGCTACCCGGCTCTCTTTCCGGGTGGTGATCAGTTCCGTGTCGGGATCAAAGGAGGCAATGGGCAGGCGTTCGCAAATCCAGAAGTGGAATGCGATCACATCGATGTCACTGAGATTCCGACAGGGTTTCATTTCCCCCGGCGGCAGTTTGAACTGATTGTTTCCGGGACCGAACCA
This sequence comes from uncultured Victivallales bacterium, assembly GCA_964604795.1. Taxonomy (GTDB): domain Bacteria; phylum Verrucomicrobiota; class Lentisphaeria; order Oligosphaerales; family CAZSBQ01; genus CAZSBQ01. The sequence continues at coordinate 13,998 of CAZSBQ010000024.1, forward strand.
ATCATTCGGCAGCGGCAGCCCCGGCACCTCGGCAATGCGGGTGTGCTTCCCTTTCGGCAGGCGCGGCCGTTCACGACGTTGGTTGTTCACATACAGCGAACGAAAATACGCCTGGCCGTTTTTCACGTCCTCAAGCTGTGTGACCCAGGCGCGCTGTCCCCGATGCGTGGTTTCCCGCCACCCCTCAATCACCTGCCCGCCACTGAATACCGGGGCTTCATCCCCGTAAGGCAATACCGTGACCGGGAAACGTGGACCGGTTTCAGTACAATGGGTTTCGTCAGAGTGTAGGTGCCCCCCCGCACGTAGATTTTCAGGTCTTCCGGCACAACCGATTGTCTCTTCAAGCTGGCGAGACGGTCAAATGCCGCCTGCATGGACGCCATCGGTCCGGAGTTGCCCTGGGTTTCAGGACTCCGTCCGTCCAGTTTGTCATTTCCGTCGGGAGAAATATAGAGGAAGAACTGTTTCATACGCGCTTGGGGCCAGATATAAAAAGGAGGGTCGATGGGGAAGGTTTGCCCGCCCCAGGCTTTGACCTAGGTCCAGGGCCGCGGCGGATCGGACCAGAACGGATTCTCCTGATTTGTTGTCTGGTCTCTCCATCAAAAAAAAATCAGGGTGCAAGCTTCCCGGCTTCCAGCGCCTGTTTCCAGGAACGCTCGTAGGGGCCGTATCGTTTTCCGGTGATCTCCTCCAGCGCCTTGCCGGCGGCGACCCGGACATGGTTGTTTCTCAAGCTGGTCACCGAGCGTTCAATCAATTTCACCAACTGCTCCACCGCCGCCCGGCTCCGGTAGTGTCCCAGCAGCTGTGCGGCGGCCTTTAGGCGGGAGGGGTGATCAGAATCGAGCTGCTGGATCATGCGGGCTTCCAACCCGGGGGTGTGCCGGGTTTCAAGCGCACGGATCGCCAACACGGAGTCCCCGGCGTTTTCTCCCTCGGCAATGTCCACCAGCAACGGAGTGGCCACCGGATCCGCATTCAGGCGCAAGGCCCGCAGCGCATACTGCCGGGTTCTCCAGCCCTGGTTTTTCGCGAGTTCCACCAGGACTTCCGTGCCCTCTCCACCCAGCTTCCCCAGGGAGAGCATGGCCGCGTAGTCGAGGCGGTCCTTGGAATTCCGGGCGATTTTGTTCAGCACGGGAATCGCCTCTTTCGAACCGGAATTTCCCAAGGCCAGGATCAGATGACGCCGAAGCACCCAGTCTTTTTCCTTTTCCAGTGCCGTCAAAACGACACGGCCCTGATCTGCGGTGGGATTCATCAGGGAACTCACGGCCGCGTAGCGAACCAGGGGATCGTCATCGGCAAGCTGCTCCGCCAACGAACCGGTGGGGTTCACCTCCGACAATCGCGTGCGATACGCTTTTTCCTCCTGGAGCCGTTTCACGAACGCGTTCGCCCAATCGCCGAACCAGGCTCGGAACACGTGAACATCCCCCTCCATAGCGGCTTGAAGCAATCCGTCCCACTCCACCTGGAAATCCACATCCCCCAGCTTCCACACCGTCATGGCGTCCGGATACACCGCCCGGACGTCGTCGGGCGTCCGCAGCCGGCCGCCGGTCTTGGTCTCTCCGTAAATTCCCACCGCGCTGTAATAGCCGAAACGGGGAAACTCGGGAAAGATGAGGGTGTCGGGATGGCGTTGGGCCAGATCAACCATGTCCTCGGTGGAAATCAGCGAGGCGTTGCCCTGCCACATGCCCCGGGTGAGATCTTCGTCCAGCGGACGGGTGTCGATCGGCCAGGTGACGTTGGTGTCCATGTAGAAAATCGTGGAGCCCCAGCGTTTGCGGGCGTAGCGGATTTTGTCCGACATGTCGGCGATCGGATCGTCCACCTGCTGATGCGCCGGCTTGCCGGTCGAGGGACGGGCGATGATTTTCGACGGACGGATGGTCACCCCCGTTTTAAATCCCGCGTCGGTGAACCGCTTGAAAAACTCGTCCGCCACCGCGTCCATTTCCGGCGCGTGCTCAGGCAGCGCCCGCGGGTCGCCCAGATAGGTGATGGCGTGGGGCATCTCCCCCCCCTCCACGTCCCAGAACAGCATGCCCTGCGCGTCCAGATCTTTCATAATGCCGATGGAACGGTCCGCCAGCTCCATCATACGTTTTCGGAAATCGGCCAAACCCTCCGGCGTGGTGACGTCCACCTTCGGATCGTTGAACCATCCCCGGGGATTGGTGGGCCAATTCTGCCCGGAGTTCGCCAGAAAAATCACCCCGATGGGACGACGGTCCGGCCAGTCCAGCACAAAAGGGAAACGGGCCGCGAAGGCCTCGTACACGTCCGCCGCCATTTCCGTGGTGGGGGTGCCGGAGGGGGCCACCCGCAGCGATCCTTTGAGCGTGCCGGTATCTCCGGGCTCGATCGGGGTGGGGAATGAAAGCCTGTAGGTCACCGGATAGGTGGTGGAGGGCGAGTTGGGCCCCTTCATCTGGATGGCCACGGACGGAGCGGAATCCGTCGAACCCTCATAGCCACAGACGGCCAGCTTGGCGTCCCCCCAGTCCCCGGCAATTACCGCCGGGGCGCCCTCCTCCGCCCGCTGCGAGTATCCCCAGAACCAGTTGGGGCCCCGCGGGCGTTTGGGAAAACGGATCATAAACGGCTGCACCTCGATGCGTTTGATCGCTTCGTCGCCGGTGTTTTCGAAGCTGAAGGTGTAGGCTACATGGGTCGCGCTTCCCTCATACGCCACCCGAGCCTTCAGCTCCGGCCAGGTAAGGTCCACCGAGTTGACCCCATTGGATTTCAGTGATCCATCCTTCAACCCCTTCCCGTTCACCCACACCGTGATGGAGGAACTCTGCAGCAGTTCATTCCCGTTCACTTTCAGAGAAACCAGCCCCTTCTCCCCGAATTCGGGAACCAGGCGGGGCACCTGTGCGGACAAGGCGCCGGAGAAAAGAAAAACGAAAACGGCGAAAGGGAGCATTTGGAGTTTTTTCATGGGGAATGTTCTATTTAGAGATGAAGAGGAGGGATAGGAACTTGCTTTTACCTATCCATATTCGTATTATATACGTGTGTTTTGGGGAATGCAAGCCGACGCGGCGAATTCGGGCGCACCGGTTCCGAACAGCCCTCTGGGCGGCGAATTTGTCTACTGGGCGGCGCCAAAATCGTCGAAGGGGATGTGCTCGTACTCGAGAATCTCCTGCTCGGGTTCGGTTTCCTCGGGCGGGGCGCCTGTCTGCGTGCAACGCACAGGCAGGCGGGATGACGGGCGTTCCCACAGGCCGCAGTGCCGCAATATCTTCTCGATCACGTCGGCCTGGTCGCGTTTTTTGAGGAAGGCGGTGATTCTCATGGTGCCTCCGCACTTGGGGCAGCGCAGCGAATCATGGTTGCGGCGACGCGTTCGAGTCCGGCGGTGTCGCCGGGGGGCGAGCGCGACGCTCTTGTCGACCGAGAACCCCGAGTGCTTCCAGGTGCGCATCTGCCTGTCAACTTGGGTATGTTGATTGGCATGATCGACACAACCAGGCTAGACCCTGTCCAGAAAGGGTATGGGCATAAATTTTAGTTCAAACGCCCCCGCCGACCTTGTGTCTCTGGAGCGCAGATTCTCTGCTTGTTAGACGCGACAAGCCCACGTGGATTGTTTCCGCAACACACTGGATATCAATCTCTTGCTCCACCGACGCAAAGCGTTCAAACTTCCGGTTTAACTTTACCCTGCCGATTACTGATTACCGGTCACTGGTCACTGGTAGAAAGTGCGGATGGTGTCGACGATGAATTCGGCCTGGGGTTGGGTGAGTTCGGGGAAGATTGGCAGTGCCAGGGTTTCGTTGGCGGCGCGCTCGCTTTCGGGAAAGTCTCCCGGTTTGTGGCCGAGATAGGCGAAGCATTTTTGCAGGTGGAGGGGGACGGGATAGTAGACTTCGCAGCCGATGTTTTTGGAGCGCAGATGCCGCATGAGGTCGTCGCGTTGCGGAACCCGCAGAACGTACTGGTTGAAGATGTGGCGGGACTGGCGCACGACGGGGAGCTGGATGGTGTCGGTCAGGCCTGCTTCGGCGAACAGCTTGTCGTAGCGCGCGGCGTTGTGCTGGCGGGCGCGGGTCCAGTCGTCGAGGTGGGCAAGCTTGACGTGAACCACCGCGGCCTGCAGGGCGTCGAGCCTGAAGTTGCCGCCGATGAAGCTGTGGTAGTATTTGGGGTGGGAGCCGTGGACGCGCAGGACGCGCAGGCGCTCTGCGGTTTCGTCGCTGTTGGTGACGACCATGCCGCCGTCGCCCGCGCCGCCTAGGTTCTTGCTGGGAAAGAAGGAGAAGCAGCCGTATTTGCCCATGCTGCCTGCGCGCTTGCCCTTGTATTCCGCGCCGATGGCTTGGGCGGCGTCTTCGATGACTGGCAGTTCGTGGCGGCGGGCGGTCTCGACGATGGGGTCCATGTCGGCGCATTGTCCGTAGAGATGCACGGGCATGACGGCGCGGGTCTTGTTCGTGATTGCCGCCTTGATGAGCGCGGGATCGATGTTGTAGGTGACCGGATCGATGTCGACAAAGACGGGCTTGGCGCCGAGTCGGGCGATGGCGCCGGCCGTGGCGAAGAAGGTGTAGGGGGTGGTGATGACTTCCTCGCCCGCGCCGATGCCTTCGGTCATCAGGGCCAGGAGCAGGGCGTCGGTTCCGGAGGACACGCCGACACCGTGGGCGCATTCGGAGTACTCCGCAACGGCTTCCTCGCAGGCTTCGACCTGGGGGCCGAGGATGAAGTGCTGGGATTCGAAGACGTCGGCGACGGCCTGCTCCACTTCGGCGCGGATGGTTTGGTGCTGGGCTTTGAGGTCAAGCAGTGGAACGTTCATGGTTGAGTCCCTTCGTTTAATTTGTCTGGCGGGCAGGATTTACTGTCCGTCGTGATTTTGATTGTTGGCGCGCCCGGTACTGGGTATGGGCCGGCGCCCCGACGGCCCGCGGTTGACTGGGCGCGGAGGCCGCGCCCGGTACTGGGTATGGCGACAGGGGCTCAGTTGGTTCAGGCTTTAACAACATTGTCGGCGGGACTGCAGACGCCGCGGGTGTCGATGACCAGGGGGATGTCTTTGGCCAAGTCGTCGTGGTCGACGCAGTCGTGGGCGGTGGCGATGAGTGCGGCATCGAAGTTGCTGGTTGCGATGTCCGCAGCTTCGATGCTTTTGACTCCGGCGTATTCCGGGTGTTCGCGGGTGGGGCGGACGACGGGGCAGTAGGGATCGTAGTAGCGGACCTCGGCCCCGAGTTCCTCGAGTTGTTTCCAGAGGACGTAGGTGGGGCTTTCACGGTCGTCGTCGACGTTCTTTTTGTAGGCCAGCCCGACGAGGAGGATGCGGCTGCCGCGCAGGGATTTTCCGAGCTCGTTGAGGGCGAGCATGGTGCGCTGCACGACGTAGGATGGCATGCTGGTGTTGATTTCTCCGGCCAGTTCGATGAACTTGGTGCGCAGACCGAACTCCTTGGCTTTCCAGGTCAGGTAGAAGGGATCGATGGGGATGCAGTGTCCGCCGAGTCCGGGACCGGGGTAGAAGGGCATGAATCCGAAGGGTTTGGTGCTGGCTGCGCGAATGACTTCCCAGATGTCGATGTCCATTTCGGTGAACACCATTTTGAGTTCGTTGACCAGGGCGATGTTGATGCAGCGGAAGATGTTTTCGACCAGTTTTGTGGCTTCGGCGGCGCGGCAGGAGGAGACGGCGACGGTTTCGCAGATGACCAGGTTGTAGAGGGCTCGGGCCAGTTCCAGGGCTTCGGGCGTGAGGGCGCCGACGACTTTGGGGATGGTGGCGGTGTTGTATTTGGCGTTGTTGGGGTCTTCCCGCTCGGGGGAGTAGGCAACGTGGAAGTCGGCGCCTGCGGAGAGTTTGCTGCCTTTCTCGAGGATGGGGCAGAGGACTTCCTCGGTGGTGCCTGGGTAGGTGGTTGACTCGAGGGTGACGAGCTGATTTTTTTGGATGAAGGGGGCGATGGCCTGGGCGGTGGTTTCGATGTAGTGCAGGTCGGGATCGAGGTGTTCGGTCAGCGGGGTCGGCACGCAGATGAGTACTGCGTCGCACTCGGCAATGCGGCTGAAGTCGGTGGTGGCGTCGGCTTTGTCGCCGTCCACGAAGAGGTCGCGGATGCCGGCGTTGTCGATGTGGCGAATGTAGGACTCTCCATTCTTCAGAGCTTGGGTTTTGTTGTCGTCGATGTCGAAGCCGATGACGCGGCATTGGGTGCGTCCGAATTCGATGAGCAGAGGCAGTCCGACGTATCCCAGGCCGACGATGCCGACGGTGATGTCGCGGGAGTTGATGCGTTCGAGCAGAGTGTTCATGGTGCGATGTTTTCTCTTTTGCGGGTTGTTTGCGGGCGTGGGCGCCCTTGGTTGCTGCTAGCCGATTTTGGTTCCGGGGGGGATGGTTGGATCGTCGACGGTCAGCAGGGACAGGGATTTGCCGGATTTGGCGGCCAGGAGCATGCCCTGGGATTCGACGCCTTTGAGCTTGGCTGGTTTGAGGTTGGCGACGACGACAATTCGGCGGCCGGGCAGGTCGTCGGGCGCATAGTGCTGCGCGATGCCCGCGACGAGTTGGCGGGTTTCGGTTCCCAGATCGATGTCGAGGCGCAGAAGGCGGTCGGCTTTGGGGACGGGTTCGGCGTTGGTGATGACGGCCACGCGCAGGTTCACTTGAGTGAAGGTGCCGATTTCGATGAGGTCGACGGTGCCTTCCGGCGCGGTTTTTTCCGTCGTTGCGGGAGCGGCTGGTTCGATTGGCGCTTTGGCGGCCGGCGGTGCTGGTGGCGGCGTCTCCTGTTCCCGGTCGCGGTTGACTCTTGGGAACAGTGCTTTGAGTTTGCGGACTTCGCGGCCCTCGGTCAGTTCGTTCCATTGCGCCAGACGTCCGATGTGGGGACGAATTTCGGCATCGGTGAGCCCCAGGGTTTTGCGCAGGACGGTCATTTTTTCCGGCATGATGGGGAACAGCAGGCCGGAGACGATGCGCAGGCATTCGGCGCCGTGGTACAGCACGCGGTTGAGGTCGTCGGTTTTGCCTTGCTTGACCAGTTCCCAGGGGGCGGTTTGCTCGAAGTAGCGGTTGCCGGCGCGCACGGCGTTCATGACTTCGGCCACGCCGCGGTCGAGCTGCATGTTGCGCAGGCTGCTCTCCATGCCCGAGACGGCGCCGAGTACGGCTTCGACCAAGTCTTTTTCCGGATCGCCGGGAGTGACCGGCGTCGGGATGCGCCCGTTCGCGTTGCGGGAAACCATCTTCAGAACGCGGCTGGCGAAATTGCCCAGGTCATTGGCCAAATCCGCGTTGTATCGGGTGATGAAGCCTTCGCGGGTGAAGCTGGCGTCCTGGCCGAGGGTCATCTCCGCAATGAGAAAGTAGCGGAAGGCGTCGACGCCGAATTCCTCGGCCATGTCCATGGGGTTGACGACGTTGCCGAGCGACTTGCTCATTTTGTCGCGTCCGACCAGCCACCATCCGTGGGCGAAGATGGTGCGGGGCATTTCGACGCCCATGGCCTTGAGCATGGTAGGCCAGTAGACGGTGTGGGTGGTGAGAATGTCCTTGCCGATGAGGTGGTAGTCTGCCGGCCACCAGCGTCGGAAGCGCTCGTCGTCGCTGGTGTAGCCGATGCCGCTGATGTAGTTGACCAGGGCGTCGAACCAGACGTAGGTGACGTAGTCGTCGTCGAAGGGCAGTTCGATTCCCCAGTTCAGGCGGCTTTTGGGGCGGCTGATGCAGAGGTCGTTGAGGGGGCGGCGTAGGAATCCGAGTGTTTCCTGGCGGCGGTGCTCGGGCTGGATGAATTCGGGATGGTTTTCGATGTAGTCGACCAGCCATTGCTGGTAGCGGCTCATGCGGAAGAAATAGTTGCGCTCGATGAGCTGCTGCACGTCGCGCCGGCACTCGGGGCACTGGCCGTCGACGAGATCCTTTTCGGTGAAGAAGCGCTCGCAGGGCACGCAGTACCAGCCCTCGTAGTCGGCGGCGTAGATTTCATCGCGCTCGAACAGGTCCTGGAGGATGCGCTGGACGACCTGTTTGTGGTCGTCCTGGGTGGTTCGGATGAAGTCGTCATGCGTGATGCCGAGTTTTTTCCAGAGTTCCTGAAAGCGGACGACGGTTTGGTCGCACTGCTCTTGGGGGGTGATGCCGTTTTTGTCGGCGGCCTGCTGGACTTTTTGGCCGTGTTCGTCGGTGCCGGTGAGGAAGAAGACCGGCTCGTCGAGCAGGCGGTGATAGCGGGCGAGCACATCGGCGAGAATCGTGGTGTAGGCGTGCCCGATATGTGGCCGGTCGTTGACGTAGTAGATCGGCGTTGTGATGTAGAACGGTTCGGATGATTGCATAGTGTTTTCTTTGTCCGTGGGACTCTCGTCGTCAAAAATGATATGGGCATCCTTCTGCGGCCCGCTCGGCGTGAGTTCGCCGTTCGAGTGCCGGTGTCACCCCTGGTCGCCGACTTCGCGTCCGCTGAACAGGATGGCGGCCAGCGCGGCGAACAATCCCACGAGCAGGGCGGCATATCCACTGGCCCAGGCCACGTAGCGGAGCGGGATCACCTGGCCGGCAGCGAGCGCGTCCGCCATCCAGAACAGTTGCCAATTCGGCACGAGGATGTACAGAAAGGCCGCCAGGGCGTTGTCCGCGGCATGGCGGCCGATAAGATAGTCCGACATCAGGCCGACGACAAAGAGGGCGGAACATAGAATCAGCGTTCCGGTCCAGTCCAGTCGGGTCGCCACAGCCACCGCTGCCGAACCAAAGACCAGCACCGCGAACAAAAGCAGAATCAGGGCGGGCAGCAGCTCCCAGTCGAAGCCCGGCGCCGCCTGAAGCAGAAACAGAATCCGAATGATCAGCGCGCCGCTGGGGATGGCCACAAGCAGACCCGTCACGGCGGCGGCGCAGAACGAGGCTTGGGCGAAATAGTTGCGCAGTCCGCCGTAGAGGCAGCCTGCGACCAGGGCGCCGAAAAAGATGGCCATGGCGCGCATGTCGAAGCGAAACTGGTCCGTGGCCACGCGCACCGCAATGAGGGTGGAACTCGCGCACAGCAGCCAGAAAACCGCCGTTGCCAGTAGGACGCCGCCCATTTTCGCGGTCATGAACACTGTGCGGTTGACCGGTTTGGATAAGACCAGTAGGGACGTTCCGCCGCGGATTTCCGCAGCCACGGTGCGGGCGGCGCACATCACCGCGACGATCAATCCGAACAACAGAGTGGCGGCCATGCCGCTGTCGGTGACCAGTTTCTGCTGTTCGCGGAACACGAACAGCGTCATGCCCGGCAGGGCGCCGATGAGCACGCAGGCGGTCAGTGCCAGGATCAGGAAGATGGGTTCCCTCAGGCATTCGCGGAACGTATTACGGGCAATATGGAGAAAGCGTCCGTTCACGGGCGGGATCCAAAAGCGTCATGCTCGTGTAGCGCGCGGCGCGAGTATCTTCGCTCTGCCGCCGGTGTTGCGGGCATCAGTTGATGGGTTGGATGACGGGCGGCTGCATGGGTGTTGCGGACTCTCTGGGGGTATAAGTGTCGGGGCTGGGGCTGGGACGGCGTTGTTGCCCGGAGCGCAGGGAGGCCGGCGGCGCTGATTGCGAGGGTCCCGGCTTGGGAGCGGGGGATTCATCCGGCTTGACGATGCTGTCGATTCCCGTTCGGAAGTAATAGGCGTAATGATTGGGAAGGTTTTTGTATTTGAACAGGTTGGCTGCGGCCTCGGCGTTCACGCCCCAGTTCGTGCCGGTGACGGTCACGGTCGGAAACCGGTCGTTCAGCACATCGGAGACCCGGCGGGGGACCACATCGGAATTGCCCAGCACGACCAACCGCCGCGGGTTCAGCAACTGGATGAATTCCACATAGGAGCCGCTTTTGATTTCAAGGGGAGCGTCCCGGTCAACGGAGAGATAGAAGACGCGGTCCTTGCCGTTTCCGGAGACCAGCAGGATAGGATCATTGGTTTTGCGCTGAACCAGTTCGGAGAGCAGGCGCGGGCGCACATAGTTGCCGGTGACGATCAACGTATCCGCCCCGTGCTCTTTTGTGAAGAAATCTCGAATGGCCGAGAATGGATTTGCCTGGCAGGGCAGGGCCATTGCGGTTGCCATTATCAGCAGCACCACCACGTTACGCTTGCCGTTGATTTCGAATTGGTTAAGCATCGCATCTCTCCTTGTTTCTTCCCGATTGGCGGGACTTGGATTGCACCTCGCAAAACATCCATGAATCTACACCGTAACAGACTTCTGTCAACGTGGCTCGCGCGTCGAAATGGAAGCTCCGAGTTTGAAAAGCCGGTGCTCCGGTCCAATCCGGCCAATCCGTCCAATCCGGCCAATCCGGCCAATCCGGCCGAATTGGACGGTATTTTTGTGCGGATTGGCATCGGGGAAAGTAGAAAACGTCAACCAACGAACCGGGTGCGTCGAGTCCTACCTGGCTCGGCGCGCCGACTACAGCAGCCCTGCCCCCTTTCTTGGCAGGGTTACCCTGCAATGCGGATGCGGGCGGCATAGGCGCCGTCGCGCCAGATGACGGGCAGGAGTTGGCGTTCGGCTTCCAGCGAGCACTCGGGATGCCGGTCCAGAAAGGCCCGCACCTGATCGTTGTTCTCCTCTGGTTCGAGGCTGCAGGTGCTGTAGACGATGCAGCCGCCGGGGCGAACGGCGGGCAGGACTCCCTCGAGAATATCCCGCTGCAGTTCCACGATGGCGGCCTTTTTCCTGCGGTTGTACCGCCAGCGCACATCCGGACGGCGGCGAACGACGCCGCTGTTGGTGCACGGCACATCCAGCAGGATGCCGTCGAAGCATTGCGGTCGCAGGCAGGGGCGTGCCACATCGGCGGCCACGACATGCACGGGGACTTCGGCCATCTCCAGGTTTTCACGGAGTTTGGGCAGCCGGTTCCAGGAGCGGTCGGCGGCGACCAGCATGCCCTCGCCGTGCATGCATTCGGACAGGATGATGGACTTCCCCCCCGGGGCGGCGCACAGGTCGCCGATGGTCTGGCCGGGTTCCGCCTTCATCATCAGCGGGGCAAGACCGGTGGCCGGATCCTGGATGTAGAATCGCCCGTGCCATTCGTCCCGTCGGGCGAAAAAGCGGCTCGGACGACGCAGGCAAAAGAACTGAAGATTGTCGAGAAAATCGTTTTCGGGTACGGGGTCCAGGTAGGGTTCGACGGCTTCCGGCATGCGGCAGCCGGAGCACAAGCGGGCTGTAACCGCCGCATGGCCCTGCAGAACTTCGGCCAGCTCCATCAGTTGGTCCCGCTCCATGAACGAGGTCCACGACCGATGCAGCTCCTCGCCCAGCTCCAGGCGCACCCATTCCGGGGCCTTCGCCAGCCAAGCCTCGACGGCACCCCCCATTTCCGCGTCCGCAATCCGCCGAAGAACCGCATTGACGAACCGCGCCTGCGCCTCGCCGAACCGTTTGCGCGCCATCTCCACGGAAAAACTCACCACGATGGGCGGGGCGATTCCCTTGAGGGGCACAATCTGACAAACGGACCAACGCAGGAGATTGCGCAGGGGCCGTTTGATCTTGCCGGACGCCGTATTGTCGATCAACCAGTCGATGCTCGCGCGGCGGCGAAAGAGGGTGAGCAGGCTGTTGCGAATGCGCACGTCCATGCCCGGCTCCTCCAGCAGGCGCTGCAGCGAGGCGCCTTCGTCCCAGCGGGTCAAGACATCCATACAGCGACAAAAGTTTTCCTCGATAGTGCTTAGCTCGTCGGATTTGGCCATAGGGATTCCGTTTGTTTGAAGTCGGCAAATCGTTTGCGGATGCTGAGAGTCCGCCCTGTCGGCTGCCGGGGCGGGCGCCTTGGCTTTGCGAACTCCGCAATGCAGGTTTGTGAGAACGCGCTGTCAGAACAGGCCGGTGACGCTGCCGGAGTCGGTGTCCACATCAATGCGTCGAAAGCCGGGATTGGACCCGGTTCCGGGCATGAGTTTGATGGTGCCTGCCACGGGAACGGCAAGTCCGGCGCCGGCGTAGTGCAGCACGTCGCGCACGGGCAGCGTCCAGCCGGTTGGCGCACCCTTTCGCTCGGGATCGTCACTGAGGCTGAGATGGGTTTTCAGCATGCATACATCCAGTTTGGCCTGTTCCTGATCGGCTTCCATGCGATCGAGCTTTTCCCGTGCGGTTTCACTGAAGTCGACACCGTCCGCGCCGTACACCTTCGCGGCAATGGTGCGGATGCGTTCGCGCAGCGGCAGTCCGTCCGGATAGAGATGGGTGAATTCGTGCTTTGCCTCGCATGCCTCGATAACGACTTCTGCCAATTCGCACGCGCCCTCGCCGCCGCGCAGCCAATGGTCCGAGACCGCGCACAGGGCGCCCTCCTCCTCCGCGATGCGCCGCACCAGTTGGTGTTCGGCCTTGGTGTCTGTATGGAAGGAATTGATGCAGACGACGGGACGCACTCCGCTCTGCCGGACAGTGCGGATGTGCGCGCGCAGATTGGCGCAGCCCTTGTCGAGCAGCTCCAGATTCTCGTGGGTGTAGACGGGATCCAGGTCCAGCCCCGGTTTGACGGCGGGGCCGCCGCCGTGCATTTTGAGGGCCCTAACGGTTGCAACGATCACGACCGCGTCGGGATGCAGCTGCGAGTACCGGCATTTCAGATTCCAAAACTTTTCGAACCCGATGTCCGCGCCGAACCCGCTCTCGGTGACGTGATATTCGGACAGCCGGCACGCCAGGCGGTCGGCAATCACCGAACTCTGCCCGATCGCGATGTTCGCAAACGGTCCTGCGTGCACGAATACCGGCTGCCCCTCGAGCGTCTGCATGAGCGTCGGATCAAGCGTCTGCACCATCCAGGCGGCCATGGCGCCGTCCACTTCCAGATCGGCCGTGGTCACGGGCTCTCCGCTGCGGCTGTAGGCGACGATGATTCCGCCGATTCGCTCGCGCATGTCCCTGAGGTCCCGGCACACCGCCAGGATGGCCATCAACTCCGAGGAGACCGCGATGTCGAATCCGGACTCCATCTCCAGACCGTCCATCTTGCCGCCGCGGCC
>CAZSBQ010000025.1:0-25675 GCA_964604795.1 uncultured Victivallales bacterium
CTCATGCCGGTCCTGGCCTGCTACATCCTCGCCGCCCCCTTCCCCCAATCCGAAAGCATCGCTGACCTTGCCCGCTTCGACACACACGTCCCCGCCGAGCGCCGATCCCGAATCATGGCCTTTTACCGCGGCATGCTCCAGCGCCACCTGTACTGCGTCGGCGCAGACCGCACCCTGCTGTCCAAAAACGTCTCCTTCACTCCCATGCTCGAATCCCTCCTGGACACCTTCCCCGACGCCCGCGTCATCGCCTGCATCCGCGATCCCGTCAAAACCGTCCCCTCCCAGATCAGCGCCATGCTTCCCGCCTGGCGCGCCTTCGGCAACCGCACCGACACCAACCTCTTCCGCGACCGCTGGATCAACCTCATCCACCACTATTGCCATCACCTGAACAAACTCCTGAAACAACCCGGCCAAAACAGCATCAAATGCGTGCGCATGAAATCCCTGACCGACCACCTTGAAGACACTGTGCGCCGACTCTACGCCGACTTTGCTCTCCCTCTCTCCGCGGACTTCGCAAAGCGTCTGGCCAACGAACACCAAGCCGCCCGCAACCACCAAAGCCGACACCGCTATTGCCCCGCCGACTACAATCTCAGCCCCAACGCCATAAGCCAGCGCTTCGCCGATGTCTGGCCAAGCCTGAAAGCCCACGCATCCCCTGAACCAACCCCCGCTCCACCAAGGTAAAACCATGCCCGATCCCCTTCCGACCCAACAGACCCGCGACGTGCCACAGTCCCCCGCCGACCTGCGCATAGCCGTGTTCTCCGACTCCTTCCGCCACCGCAACGGCGTCGGCGCATACTACTGCGACCTCATCGCCCACCTGCAACCGCGCGTCGCCGCCATCGAACTGATCTGCCCAGGAGAAACCCCCTACGGAAAACAGCAGGGACTTTCCCTCCCCCTGCCCGGCGATCCCTCACAGAAAGTGTGCCTGCCGGGCTACCCCAAAGCCAGCGCCGCCATAAAAAAACTCGATCCCCACGTCATCATCGCCGCCAGCCCCGGACCCTACGGCATCCTCGCCGCCTACATGGCACGGCGCAGAAAACGTCCCTTCTGCTTCGGATACCACACCCAATACGACCAGCTCACCGACCTCTATTGGAACCGCGTCTTCGGCTCCCTCGCCAAACGATACCTGGCCTGGCTCGACCGCCGCTTCTTCCGGCGCTCCGACGCCGTCTTCACCAACGGCAAACACATGGTCGACACCGCCAAAACCATGGGCGCGCGCCGCATCAAGCTAATCGGCACCCCCATCGATCCCATCCTGCTGGGCGATCCCGCCCCCATCAAGCAGGACGCCTTTGGCCCCCTCCTCTTCGTCGGACGACTCGCCCAGGAAAAGAATATCCACCTCATCCTCGACGCCGCCGAAGCAATGCCGCACCTGCAATTCGTCATCGCCGGCGACGGCCCCCTCGCAAATACCGTTGCGGACGCCGCAAACAACCTGCCGAATCTCGACTACGTCGGCTGGGTCGACCGCCAAGCCCTCCTCGACCTCCTCGACCACCGATGCGAAGCCCTCCTTCTCCCATCCCAGGTCGAATCCTTCGGCACCGTCGCCGCCGAAGCCTTGGCCCGAGCACGCCTCGTCCTCGTCTCCGACAAATGCGGCATCACCGACTGGCCGGAACTCGCGGACGGACTCGAAACCGTCCCCGTCAACACCCCCCTGACCCCAAAACTCGAGCAGCTCGCCGCCCTCCCCCCCGAACAACGCGCACAAAAACGCGAAAAAGCGCGCCAAGGCTGCCTCGACTTCGTCGAAAAAACCCTATCCGACTGGCAAAACGAGCTGTTCGACATCGTCCGCACACATCCCAGCTCATCCCGCTCGGAATAACCGACCAACCGCCCGTCAGTCAAGCCATGAAAACCCTCTTCACCATCCATGATGTGATGCCCGAAACCCTCGATCCCGTACTCGGCATCATTTCCCTCCTGGACGCCCACAACCTGCCGCCCGCCCCCCTCCTCGTCTCTCCCGGTCACAGCTGGAGACCGGAGCAGCTCAAAACCCTGCGCGAACTCTCCGACAAGGGGCACGAGCTTGCCGGGCACGGCTGGACGCATCGCGCGCGCCACATTCGCGGCCTCGGACACCGCCTCCACGCCCTGTTCCTGTCGCGCCGAGCCGCCGAGCACCTGGCACTCTCCGGTGAAGAACTGCACGACATGATCCAGCGCTGCTTCCTCTGGTTCCCCAACAACCACCTGCCCCCGCCAACCACCTACGTACCACCAGCCTGGGGACTCGGAAAACTGTCGCGCAAAACCATGCGACAACTCCCCTTCCGCTATTTCGAAACCCTCACCGGAATCTACGACACCCACACCGACCGCCTTCAAACCCTCCCACTCATCGGATTCGAAGCGGACACCCCAACCCGAAAAATCGGACTGGCAGCACTCAACGCCGCCAACCTGAACCTCGCCCGCCTAACCCGACGCCCCCTCCGCGTCGCCATCCATCCCCACGACCTGCACCTCGAATTGGCCGACCGCCTCCACCGCTTCCTCCAAATTCTGTGACCGGAGAAAATCCCCATGCAGAACCCAGTGGAGGGCGAAACTTCGTCGAGACCCGCCGACGGACGAATGGCGGCGCGGGTCTCCTGCACCGGTATCCCTTGTCGCCTTTTTCAGGCAACAAGCACCTCCGGGACAACGCGGTGACGTGGCGAAACCACGATGCGGCACCTTTTGGGCGGAGCAGTTGAGCCCTGCGATGAGTAATTGGCAGTGCCCTTGCCTCTCGGCGGGCGAATGGATACATTACCCTGTACAAGACGACTCACGCCTAAACCACAAGGAAACAGAAAACGATGGCACAAACCCTGACGGAAAAAGTCATGGCCCGAGCGGCGAACCGCGACAGCGTTCAACCCGGCGAAAACGTATGGGTCAACGTCGACGTCCTCATGACGCATGACGTGTGCGGACCGGGCACGATCGGCATCTTCAAACAGGAGTTCGGCGAGAACGCGCGCGTGTTCGATCCCGACAAGGTGGTCGTCGTCCCCGATCACTACATCTTCACCGACGACGAAAAATGCCACCGCAACGTCGACACATGCCGGGCCTTTGCGCGTGAACAGAAACTGCCCCACTTCTACGATCCCGCGGACGAAAGCTACTCGGGCGTCTGTCACATGACGCTGGCCCAGAAAGGCCACTGCCGCCCAGGCGAAGTGCTGCTGGGAACCGATTCGCACACCTGCTCCAGCGGCGCCTTCGGGGAGTTCGCCACCGGGGTCGGCAACACAGACGCCGCCTTCGCCATGGGAACCGGCAAACTCCTGCTGCGAGTGCCCGAAACGCTCAAATTCGTCTTCGAGGGAGATTTGCCTCCCCACCTGATGGCCAAGGACCTGATCCTGCATGCCATCGGCGAAATCGGCTTCGACGGCGCCACCTACTGCGCCATGCAGTTCGAGGGCGACACCATACCCGATCTGAACATGGACGAGCGCATCACGCTCTGCAACATGGCCATCGAGGCAGGCGGCAAAAACGGCATCATCGCACCCGACGACACCACCATCGCCTACGTCCGCGAACGCACCGACAAACCGTTCCAATGCCTCGACGCCGATCCGGACGCCGCCTGCAAAAGCGTTCACACATTCAAAACACCGACGCTCGAACCCGTCGTCGCCCTGCCCCATTCCCCCGACCAACGCGCGCTCGTGCGCGAATGCGACGACTGGAAGGTCGACCGCGCATACATCGGCAGCTGCACCGGCGGTAAAATCACCGACTTCCGCGCCGCGGCACGCATCCTCAAGGGACGCACCGTGGCCGTCGACACCTTCGTGGTGCCGGCCACCGTGGAAATCGACCGCCAGCTCGACACCGAAACCATCGACAACACGCCTCTGCGCAAAATATTCGAGGAGGCCGGCTGCCTGCCGCCCGCGCCCCCCTCCTGCGCGGCCTGCCTGGGAGGCCCCGTCGACACCTTCGGACGCGCCAACGGCGACGAGGTCGTCGTCAGCACCACCAACCGGAACTTTGTCGGCCGCATGGGTTCCAAGAGCGCATCGGTCATCCTGGCTTCCCCGCTGACTGCTGCGGCGTCCGCCATCACCGGCCACCTGACCGATCCGCGGGACTATCTGTAGGAATCGTCACTAAAGAGGCATTATTCTGTCATGGCTTCTCCTGAAATCAAACAGCAAATCCTGGACCATCTGCGCACCAACGCGCGCATCCCGAACTCCGAGATCGCCGAACGGCTGCAGATGAGCGAAAGCGATGTCGCCGCAGTCATCGAAGAACTCGAGAACGAGGGAACAATCATGGGCTACAGCGCGCTCTGCAACGAGGGCAACCTGCCCGAACGCCCGGTTCGCGCACTCATCGAAGTCGAGGTCCAGCCCGAACGCGAAGGCGGATTCGACCGCATCGCGCGCCGCATCACCAAATTTCCCGAAGTCAAGGCGCTCAGCCTGCTCTCCGGCAGCTACGACCTGCTGCTGGAAGTCATCGGCCCATCCCTTCACGAGGTAGCCTCCTTCGTGGCCGAAAAACTCTCGACCATGGAGGGAATCCGAGCTACCCGAACACACTTTCTCCTGAAGAAATACAAGCAGGCGGGTTTCGTCCTGCACAAGGAAGAGGAACATGAGCGACTCAAAGTCGTCCCATAACCGTGTCGCCGATCACGTGCGCGAGCTGCCGCGCAGCGGCATCCGCGACTTTTTCGACATCGTCAGCGAGATGGACGACGTCATCTCGCTCGGCATCGGCGAACCCGACTTCGTCACACCGTGGACGATCCGCGAAGCGACCATCCACGCTCTCGAACGCGGGTTCTGCAACTACACGTCCAATCTCGGCATGATGAATCTGCGCGAAACCATCTGCGCGCATGCCGAGTCCCTGTTCGGCGCCCCCTACAATCCGGCCGGTGAATGCATCATCACCGTCGGTGTCAGCGAAGCACTCGACCTGGCTCTGCGCGCGCTGCTCAATCCGGGCGACGAGGTGGTCTATCACGAGCCTTGCTACGTGTCCTACGCCCCCTCCATCGCCATGACCCACGCCGTGCCCGTGCCCGTGGTGACCGATGAAGCCGACCAGTTCGCTCTGAATCCGACGGCGCTCGAGGAAAAAATCACCCCGCGCACGCGAGTGCTGCTGCTGAACTTCCCGTGCAATCCCACCGGCGCGGACCTCTCCGCGGAGCAAAAACGGCAAATCGCCCGCATCGCGGTCGACAACGATCTGATTGTGCTCACCGATGAAATCTACACCGAGCTGACCTACGGCGAACGCTCCGACTGCATCGCCTCTCTGCCCGGCATGCGCGAACGCACCATCATCCTCCACGGTTTCAGCAAGTCCTACGCCATGACCGGCTACCGTATCGGCTACGCCTGCGGACCCGCCGAACTCATCGAGGCGATGATGAAAATCCACCAGTACTCGATGCTCTGCGCCTCCAGCATCGCCCAGGCTGCCGCTCTCGAGGCCCTGCGCAATGCGAACGGCGAAATGCTGCGCATGAAGCAAGAATACCAGGAGCGCCGCAACGTCATCGTCAATCGTCTCAACACCCTCGGCATGGCCTGCGCCATGCCCAAAGGCGCATTCTACGTGTTCCCGCGCATTCCGGACTTGGGCATGAGCGCGGACACCTTCGCCCGCACTCTGCTGAAGGAACAGTCCGTCGCCGTCGTCCCCGGCACCGCCTTCGGGCGCTGCGGAGAAGGCTTTGTGCGCTGCTCCTACGCCACCGCCCTGGACGAAATCGAAATCGCAATGGCCCGGATCGGCACGTTCATTCACTCGCATTCCTGATGCCTGAACAACGCCGGCCCCAACCCCGAAACGGGAAGCCCGCCGCTTCCCGCAGGAGGTAGTCGTGGAACTGTCATATCTGCAGGAACTGGTCGTCATGGGCGGCCCGATCATGTGGCTCATCCTGGGCTGCAGCGTGGCCGCTGTCTTCATCATCCTCGAGCGCTTCTGGCACTATCACCGAGCGCAAATCGACGTGCCCGAATTTCTCCACGGCCTGACTAATGTGCTCAAGCGCAAAAACCCAGTCGAAGCCATCTCCATCTGCGACGAAACCCCCGGACCGGTCGCCCATGTCATCCGCGCCGCCGTAATTCACTGCGACGAGGACGAGCCCGGCCTGCGCCGGGCCATCGAGGAAGCCGCGATGGTCGAAGTCCCCCGCCTGGAGAAAAACTTGAAAGCACTGGCGACCATCGCGCACATCACCCCCCTGCTCGGGCTGCTCGGAACCGTGGTGGGCATGATCGGCGCCTTCCAGTCCATCGAGGGCGCCGGCGCCTTCGTCAGCACCGGCCAGCTGGCCGGCCACATCTGGAAGGCCCTGCTGACCACCGCCGCCGGACTCAGCGTCGGAATCCCCGCCTCCGCCTTCTACAACTTCCTCCACGGACGCGTGGAAAGCCTCATGCTCGACATGCAGAAGGCCGGCGCGGAAATCCTCTTCTTCCTCCGCACAAACCCCGTCAACACCCCCGCCCAACAACCACAGCAATCAACCGAGCCGAAAACCACGCCAACCGACAAAGACAAGCAACCCATTCCTCCCCCGCCCCAACCGCCGCCGGAGCAGCAAAAAGCTGCCTCGCCCGCCGACGACGCCGAAACTCATCCGCCCATTCGCATCTTCTGAAACACCACGCCCTGAACCGCACCCCATGCGACTCCACTCCAACCTTCCAGTTTTCTCCGGCAAGCTCGACGCCGCGCCGATCGTCGACGTGATCTTCCTGCTGCTGATCTTTCTGGCGCTGAGCAGCTCCTTCGTCTTTCACCCCGGACTGCCCGTGGACATCCACCTCCCGCAGGTCGAGTCCGCCCACATGCACGCCACGGAAAAAATCGTCGTCGTCCTGACGCCAAACGGCGAAATCTACCTCAACGACACCCCCATCCAATGGGAAAACCTCGAAAAACACCTCACCGACGTCGCCTTCGAAAGCAAAGCCGTCACCCTGCGCCGCATGAACCAGCCTGACGAGAATCTACCCCCCGCACGCGCCCCCAAGGTCCTGCTGCGCGCGGACAGCAGCGTGCCCTACGGCAAAGTCGTCCAAATCATGGCCATGGCCCGCTCCCTCAACCTCGGCGTCTACCTGGCCACAGACCCTGAATCAAAGCAGTGAACCCGCCGCCGCACACAACCTCGCCCCCTCCAGAAGCCGCCGTCCCGCCGGCATCTTCCACCGAAGCGCCCGAAACCGTCCAGACCTCTCCCCGAAGTCCACGAACAAAAACTCTCGTCGACGCACTGCGGAAAACGGCAATGATCCTCCTTCCACTGCTGCTGGCCGCCGGCCTGCATGCCCTGCTCTTTCTCGGCGCGCGCGTCCCTTCCAAAACCTCTTCGCCACCCGCAGCCAAACAATCCACCCAAAGCCTCCTTCTGCCGGCCTCCACCCAGCCCGGCGACATGCCGGACCAGCTTCGACTCGTCACTCGCCTCTTCGATCCCACCATCCTCACCAAGCCCCATCCCCAATACGGATTCAGCAGCATCCTCGGCGACGCCCGCCCAAGCCCGACCACAGCCCCACCAAAACTGCCCATCCTGACTGATCTGACTGCGGAGCGCCCCCTCCAAGCGCCCGCGCTGACCCCCTCGCAGGTCTCGCTGGCCGCACGCATCCAATCCATCTGGCCATTCCCCACCCCGCAGCCACTCGGTGCGCCGCCTCCCCAACAAATTCCCGCCCAGCTGCTCTGGCGCACAGCCGCCGGCACCCCCATCATCGGAATGCCGCCTCATCTGCCAGGCGAAGTCCGCGAACTCGCTGATTCCAGCTTCCCCCGCAGCCCCACCCGCGTCCGCATCGAACGATTCCGCTCAAGCCTGCGCATTCGCTTGACCCAATCCTGCGGCGTCCCCGCCCTTGACCACCTGGCCATCCGCGATCTCCGCAAAACTCTCCAACCCATACTGATCGATCCAACCCCCCCCCCTGAAACCGCGGAGAACATCCCCGACGCTCTCCTCCCCCCAACCGGCAGACACGTCGAAATCGAAGCCGAATGGCGCCCCCTCCTGGCTCAAACCGCCGAAGAGACCACCCCATGATTGAAATCACCCTCGAAACCGGATTTGTCCTCTACGTCCTGATCATGCTCGGACTGCTGGTCGTCGCCGCCCTCTACGAAACTCTGCGCCAAAACACCCAGAACTGGACACCATCCCGCGAGGAACTCGGCTACTGCGACCAATGCAGATGCACCTTCATCGTCCCCCGCTCCGAAACCGCCGCCGCCTGCCCCCGCTGCGGCAAACGAGTCGTCGCCCCCTGAACCCCCACACCGAACACCGAGCGACTCATGACTCATGCCTCATGACTGATAACTGCCCCACACACCCACACACACACACACACCACCATCATGAGAATCATCAGCGGAATCGCTGCGGGTATCCGCCTGGACGCCCCCCCGGGAACCGACGTTCGCCCCACCACCGACCGCGTCAAGGAATCCGTATTCGCCACCCTCGGCGACCTGCGCGGACAGCACGTCGCCGACCTCTTTGCAGGCACCGGAGCACTCGGACTAGAAGCCCTCAGCCGCGGCGCAGCCTCCGTCACCTTCGTCGAGAATAACCGGCGACACCAAAAAATCCTCCTCGCCAACATCGAACGCGTCCGCAAAGCCATCAGCCAAACCGCACAGCCCCCCGAAACCGCCGTGCGTCAGGGCGACGCCCGTCACCCGCACCGCATCCTCCCCCACCTTGCCCGCCGCCTCGACCTCATCCTCATGGATCCTCCATACCACGAATCCGCCCCGGACGGCACCCTTCAGGCCTGGCTGCGCGATGCGGACATCGCACAATGGGCCGGCCCCGCCCTCCTGGTCCTCGAGCACCCCCGCCGATCCCCCCTCCCCTGGCACCCCCTCGGCCCCTGGCGCCCAGTCCGCCAAAAACAATACGGCGACACCCTCGTCACCCACTGCCGCACCGCCGATTAGCAGTAAAAATCCAAAACCCCCGAACGGCAAAAATTTCACCAACCGCACTTGCAAACCCCGCTTCCCGCACTATGGTTAATCCTGCTCGCAAAAAGTGGCGGCTTAGCTCAGTTGGTTAGAGCATCGGAATCATAATCCGAGTGTCCGGGGTTCGAGTCCCTGAGCCGCTACCACCCTTTCCCTCTCTATTCCAAGGACTTACAAGCACACTTTTCGTGATCCGGATATGTGCGGCACTAGGCTCTGCTACCCCCTGTGAGGCCGTGCCATGGCCAATAATGGCACATAACGGCACGAAAAATTCGACCCGTTTTCTTCCCTTGTTCTTCACTCCGCACGTCACGATTACGTCCGACGACATTTCACCCAGCAGGCAGTTCTGGTCATATCTAGCCATCGGTCAGCCATCCCTGTCATACGATGCTCCGGTATAGCCTTCGCTCCGGCGAAGAGGCGGCAGATGACAGGATGCCGATTGTCACGTCCAGCGTTCGGAAGAAACACTCCAGCAAACATTGGGCCGAGTGAGACAAAGACAACACCGCCACGTCGACAAAGCGGCCACCAGTCCAGTGACACCCACACTGCCGTCATAGTGGATATGGCATAAAACTCCTTCGGAAAAATGCTGACCGCCACCGTCACCGCGAACATGCCGGAAATTCAGAGACCTTTCCTGCATCCATCGCGCGCTACCACCCGTTAAAAAACACCTTCGACAGAAGTGTATTTTGCCTCGTTCAGCAGACGCTTCGTCGTAGCGTTTTACCCCGCTTTCAGACCCGCAGAAACTTGGTTGAGGCGCAGGTCCCTAGCTGAAAAATCAGACGAAAACGTTGAAAACATTCATCAAATAGTTAATATGTGTGACGTCACACATATTAACACATAGCAAACACTTTACGCGTGCGCGCGTAGGGTTGTTCCATATATGCGTTTATTGCCGTTTTATGTGTACGACTCGGCATCTGCGAATTTGGGTCTAAAGTACAGTGATCGCCAGAAGAGGCTGCGGCTTACCCGTTCGTCGGGCACGCGTGACGGAAGCGGCGGCAGAGGAAGGCAAAAAATCGAACAGTCAACAAAAGGTGTCATCCATGGCCGAAACTCCTGACGATGTTCTTCGTTTCCTCCGCGAGTGTTTCCAGCGGCCTCCGGATGTTCTGGCGAAACACGACCGCAGAACGGAGCGGGAGATTCTACAGTCGGCGTGGGTGGAGGTGTGGCTCTACATAGCACTTGAATGGTCAAGAGGTCAAAAAAGGAAGTCCGATTCCAAGCCGACAGAAATCCGACCTCCCACTGGCAGCATTTGTAGATCTTCAGCAGTCAGGAAGTCATGGGGCATGTCCGCTTTTGAAGTTAGGGCCGAAGTCGACCATCAGAGACTCCGCGATTTTCTCAACGTGAAACCCGTGAAGCATCCCTGCGCCAAGCTGCAGCTAGCAGTACATGAGCGTCTTGCGTCATCCGAAGATCCACCCCAATACATCGTCTACAAGTTGTCTGACGAGCTTCATTGCGGGCTCTACTGCCTTAAGGATGGGGAACTGTGCCGGGCTACTGCGGGGAGCACGCTGCTGAAGGTTTTTGGTGCTCTTTTAGGAATATCCGCGTTAAAAATCAATGAGTTGGCGAAAGCGCTCGAAGCCAAAAAACTCATACCGCAGGCAGAGCCCGACGTGTTTGACGGTACTGCCAATCACCATGAGATTAAGTTCTGGCACCCAGTCATGCCCGAGCACGTCACCCTGTCCGAGTCGTTGAGCGGTGGTGCATTCCCGCTTGCTGATCATGAGGGTGCAGTCTGGGGAATCATTCGCCGGCACCAAAATTACAGAAGAGTCAGCTTCACTCTTACGCCGGAGGCTGCTGCCGTTCCAAATGCTTTGAAGGTGGGGCGATTTCATTGCTCTGTCCCGTTTCTGCACAGTCCCTGCCCGATGTATCGTCCACGCTTCGTCCACTACCGCAAGGGGCGAAGCCTAACTTCCCCCGACACCGTCTTGCTTACGGACTCCCTTATGACCGCCAAAATCAACTGGCTCGAGATGGATCACTGCAAGCGCGACTCGTTTGATTGGGTTTCTTGGTACACTGGGGATGGCTGGCAGAGCCATACCGATTTCTCGTGTTTAAAAGACAAGAATGTGTACTACGTGCTGCACGAACACTCTGGGTTAGGAAGCAAACAGATACTTGGAACCGCAGACACGGTGCGGAAACTTGTTCGAGATAAGGTCAAGAGCCTCTCGTTCGTATGGTTCCTGCCCGACCGTCCGGCATCCGAGAGGCCCTCTGGCGAGGGACTTAATGCCCCCGTTCTCCTTAGTGAAGAGGATTTCAACCGAGTGAAGGCCGAAGCGTTGGCACCGGCCTCCTTCACGATCCAACTCCCACGCCCCCGAGCCTGGCTGTTCCATCCGCTCCTTCGCGAAAGAAGCCTGACCCTCCTTCACGGGGACCGGGAACTGGCACGCTGGTTTGCCCTGAGCACGGCGTTCAGCTTGGCCTACGGGTGGCGGCTACTGCCCGTCTGGCCGACTGGCCAACCGAATCAGGAGGCAAACGTCCTCTACTTGGCGACTCAGCACGGCAATAGCGACTCGCTGCTCGAAAGGCTTCAGCTCATTCTGAGGATGACCGGCGCCAGTTATCCAGAAACCACCCCGTACATAACAAGCCACGGTCCTGCCCTGTTTCCTTCTGCAGGAGGTAACCTTCAGCACTTGCATCAAGCGAGCGCCAAGCTCTTTTGGCTAGCGCTCGAACCCGACTGGTTCGCCCCCCTCAAGAACCCCGGCATGTTCCAATATGTATTGAATCTTATTGACAAGACCTTGCAAGACAACCCGGTTCGCCCCGGCCTTATCGTCATCGACGGCATGCCTGTGAAATCACCCGGAGGAGCGCGGGACGAACAGTCACGAAACCTTCAGAATTTTCTGAGCCAGCTCCAATCTCGCAACTGCTCCCTCATGGTGGTTGCCCGAAACTCGTGCTCGGACAAGAAACTGGCCGGGTTTCGCGAGCGTTTCAAACCAGATACCGTCGGCGAAATCACCCAGTGTGCAGCACCCTGGTCGCGCGACCTGGGCGCACTCATCACCTTCGCCAGAGATCCCGCTTTGGTCGATCCCTCATTCCCCGTTCACTGGGAACTGGCAAGAAACACAGATCCTCCATGCTGGAGACAGTCTGTAGTGCCGCTCTCCCACCCAGACCGCGACCTGTTTATCTGGCAGTGGCACCGGCAAGGCTACAACTCCCTCCAAATCGCACAGATGCTGAACGGCATCATGCCGAAACCGACCAAACCTGCAACCGTTCGGCAGGTTCTCTCGCGGATTAAACGGCTCAATGGCCAAGGAAAGAAGCGCGAATACTCGCCGAAGCACGCGGATCGCGTCGCGGCGCCACCACATCGCTGATACCGGCAACCCCAGCAGACTGACCTCCAAGTGACTACGGCAGCTTCAATTCCTCGTGCTCTGGCCTGAAGCTCATTCGCTTGGCACGGTCTCGTCACAAGTTGCACAAGAGAAATTTGCCGAGGTTTCGACATCGAAGCACCGGAAACGTCCCCTTGGAGGGCCATCCGATTTCTGCCCTTCTGCGGTTATTAGGAGTATATATATCACTATCACTCATCTCAGAATCATATCTCCATACTACGTAGCCATCACCCGCCTCTGTGTGGTGGATTTCCATCTATTTGTTCTCTTTCCCTGTCTATAACGATCCCGGCCATTGTCGAGCAGTTGTTCCATCGCTCTACAACTTCACGGTAACTGTTTTGGCTCTGGCGCTCCGAACGAGATACTCGCTCCCCTCAAGCGCATCGGAGTTCCACGATCCTCCATAGAATAGTGGTTTTTTCCTTGAAACCGTTTTCCCGTCGCTGCTTTCATTCGATCGCAGCAACAGCCCTCCCGAGTTGTCACCGAAACCGATTGGTCGCCGCATTGAAAAACTACAGGTCCGGGTCATCTGGTGCGCTAGGTCTGCGCAAACTATTAACTCCAACCCAAGGTGCCCCAAATGCGTCAACACACCAAGTACTACTCACCCGTCTACCGAGAAATGCCTGTTAACGCGGGACCTGCACGACCCGTACAGGCCGAAATCCTTGACCGCCTGGATGCAACCCTCTCCGAAGCCCTGGAACGCCACAGCCGCGTCCTCGTGGTGCAGCTGGTGCTCTGCCTTCCCGTCGAAGGCGAATGGCAGCCCGACAACTCCGCCCTGAGCCACTTCACCCACGCATGGAAGACCCACCTGTTCCGCTTGGGACTGGATCCCCTCTTGTTCTGGACCCGTGAACAGCAGAACGGCAGCCACCAGCACTGGCATATGGTCGTATGCCTTTCGGGGAACCGCACTCGGTCGGGGTACAACCACTTCCTCAAAGCAAGGGATCTCTGGTGCCGGACTCTGGGCATTCCTGACGCGGGAGGCCTGGTTCACCACGTCGGCGACCACATGGTTCACCGGAATGTCCCCGACGAGCTGAACGACGCGATGTATCACCTGAGCTACTTGGCAAAATGCCGCTCGAAACTTCCGTCGTCCGGCGGCATCCGCCAATTCGGAGGTTCGCAAGTGACGGCTATATCCTGAAGGCTGGACACCATGGCGGCGGGCTTGTCGGGAGATTGGACTCTGGCCGCACCAAATCTCCCCGCCGTTCCAAACCGCATCCACAGAGGCCGCCATATCGGCTATGGAGGCGTCCATTTTCATCCTCGATGGCTTCCCATGGGCAGGTATGCGCGCATAGACATTTCTCCGGTCCCGCTCGACAACTGTGCACTTCGGGCCGCCTGGATCAGCATCCCTTGCCGGCATGGGCTTGATGAGACCATCTGCTTGAAGTGATTTTTCACTTGGCACCCCCATGCTATACCAGGCTTACCGTTCCTCCCCCACCACCGACCATGATCAGCAGAACGTCCAGTTCCCAGCCTGTCGCTGCTCGTGGTCGCCTTACTCCCAAGGGATATTCACCATGAAGATGAAGAACAACATTTCCGCCGACACGCTGACAGCCGTGGTTGCCCTGATGAAGCCGAGCTGTCCCGACCTGACCGCGACCGAGTTGGTGCGCGCCATCAAGAGCTACGAGCCCGACTCGGCCGAAACCCGCATCGGACAGGCGCCGCAGTTCGTCGACAAGCATCGCGCCGCCGAACTGCTCGGTGTCTCCCACTTCACCGTCATCCGCATGTGCAAGGAAGGAACGCTGGGCGCGACCAAGGTGCGCAATCAGTGGCGGATTCCGCTGACGGCCATCGAGGCTCTCGCCGTCGCCTGACGGACTGAGCATGCGCGCAATTCAACCCCGCGCGGGAAGGGACACCCTCCTGAAAAACGCCCCTTCCCCCGGTCCAATAGCCCCCCAAAACGGGTTGTTTCCAGGGACTAAACTCGCCGATTCGCTCATCCCCTCACGAAACGAACATTGGAGAAACTCAGTCATGTTTCCAAGTGTACAACTTAATGCCGAACAGCAGTGCGCCCTCGACCTGATCGTCGCAGGACGCAACGTCTATATGACGGGCAGGGCAGGAACCGGCAAATCAACGGTTCTTGGCACCCTCCGGTCCATGATCCCGTCGGACACCGTCTTTTTGGCCCCCACCGGCATAGCGGCCATCAACATAGCCGGCGAGACTATCCACTCGTTTTTCGGTTTTCCCGGTCACTTCCTCCCGCCGGAATTCGTCCCGGAGATGACCGAGGAGCGCCGTGCCAAGATCAAGGCAGTGCGGACAGTTGTAATCGATGAATTGTCAATGGTCCGCGCAGACCTGCTCGGGGCCGTCGACTCGACGCTGCGGGCCGTCGCTCCGCACGGACAAGCCCAACTGCCCTTTGGCGGGTGCCAGGTCGTGGCTGTGGGGGACGCGTGTCAGCTCCCCCCGGTCGTGGCATGCTCCCAGGATGCGGCCAATCTGCGCAGCTATTTCAACGGGGTTCACGCTTTCGAGTGCCCCGCATGGGGACAGGCCGACTTCGCAATCGTCGCCCTGCAGACCATTCACCGGCAGTCGGACTCGCAGTTTGTGGACATCCTGAACGGCATCCGGTCAGGAAGCACGGACCGCCAGCATCCCGAGACTCTGAGAGCCGTCGGTCAGTTCAACACTTCACCGGTTTTCTACACCCCTTTGGACGACACGATAAACCTGTGCGCCACGAACGCCATCGCCCACGGCATCAACGCCCGCCGAGACGCGTCCCTGGGCGGCAACCCCCTCAGTTTTCGGGGCCAAGTATCGGGTCACTTCGAGGAGGACATGTTCCCCGTCCCCCTCGATTTCGAGTTCCGCATCGGCTCGCGCGTTATGATGCTGGCCAACTCGCCCGACGGTGCGGGCGGCTACCTGTTCGTCAACGGCGATCTTGGGCGCGTCACAAGCTGCGTTGGAGACAGTGATCAGCCGTTCGCGACAGTTCGGCTCGACTGCGGCAGGGAGGTTCGAGTCGAACCCCACACGTGGTTCAATCAGACCTACTCGGTCGTGGAGAACCCGTGGACTCTTCAGCCCGAAATCGACCAGAGAGTGGCAGGCACCTACACCCAGTGGCCGTTCAAGCTGGCATACGCAGTGACCATCCACAAGGCACAGGGGCTTTCCCTTGACTCCGCACACCTCGCGCTCGGCGATCTCGGAACATTCGCGCCGGGCATGCTCTACACTGCAATGAGCCGGGTGCGGAGTCTGGAAGGGTTTTCCTGCGACCGCCCCGTCCGTCCCAATGACATCCGCTGCGATCCTGCCGTCTCGGCGTTTCAGCGGCGATGCGACAAGGAGGCCATGGTTCAAATTCCCGATCCGGTTCTCAACTATCCACAGGGCATGACTACGTACCCGTTTTGAACCGCCTCCTGCCCCGCTCCCATCGCGATACGGGGTGCATTTGAAACTGGCTATTTCAACTATCTTTCCCATACAACAACCGCGAAACGAAAAAGGAGACCAATATGAATCAATGAAAAATATCCGACATGGGGAAGGGGGAAGGAAAGACGGCGTCTTATACAACTATAAAGCGCCATAGGTTAAGAAAACAAAAACCACAGACAGAAAGGAGAAAGAGACATGAAGACTGAAGACAAAGAAAAAATTAGTGAGATTTGCTGGGCCGCTACAAGTTTTGTTGAGGAGTACCAGGATAGCATTCTTCCCAGTGATGAATGGCTTGAAAAAAGAATAGAGGAGTTTGAAAATCGAACTATGCATAGTGACGTTCTTTGGGCCGGATTTCGGACTGGTTGCAATAATGCTTTCGGGAATGAGAAAACAGTTTCTCATATCGATTTTCTGAAAGCACATTGGCTGCAGGAGGCTGCTCTAGAATGTGTATTCACAACACTTGAAAATGATGAACGATCAACGCTTCAAGAACTGTTCCGTCTGGGAGATGAAATTATAGGGAATTATCTAGATTATAAAAATGACGATATACCCGAATCCAAAAAACCAGATATTACTCAAAAAGAATCTGAATTAAAAAAATGTATTGCCTTGATACATGATCAGGGTATATATGACAAGCTCAACCCGCTGTTCCAACAACTTGTGGATGAGTACTCCGACGACAGTTTGTTTAGCAGAGATTTCTATGGTTTTTCTAACATTAGATTTTTCCCGCAAAAAGCTGGCGATCCGAATCATTGCAAGGGTGTTGCTGGCTGCCATTTTTACTGGTGATCACAGAAATTGTGATGGCACTACAGAAACATTAGTGTCCCGTGATGCTTCTCGGGGCGGTGACCTGGGATACACCCAGGTCACCTGCCCTGGGTTGACGGGGTCTGCCGTCCCCGGTGCCTGCGGTGCCCATGGGGCCGGATAGCATCTTGCCGTATCAGGGGAGCTGCCACGCGGTTCCGCTGGGCAACGGCGTGGCGCCCGACGATGTCTGGGGCTTGGATTGGGACGAGTTTATCAAAGGTTCGTAGCCGTGCAGGCCACAACGGTTCTCCAACTGCATCCGGCCGGCTGCTGCGACTCGCTCGCATACAACAATGGAACGGGGCCAGTATTCGCTCTGAAAATGATGCTCCAGCACGACTCCCCGCACCCCCCGAATTTCGCCATCCCCGGCACGCAAACACCCCCGCCATGCGGGCCAAATTGAGCGCCTAACTTGAGCAATCGGGCACCAGCCCTGGACCGGTCGCTCCCGCTTCCGCCATCAGTTCACCGGCCTCGTCGACGAACTTCGCGTCCATGCCGCGGCTCTCTCCGAAGAACAGCTTCGCGACTCACACCTGCGCGGCCTGCTGGGCCTGCACGGCGTCGTCGGCGCACCCGAGGCCGTCCACGGCGCCACCGAATGGGAACTTTACGGCGACGACGACCTCACGGACGCCGTCTGGTCCTCCGGCAGCGTCGGATATCCCCGTCTGACGAAGATCCGGATCTCTCCCGAAACCGGCGTCTTCTCCGGCAGTCTCGCCGGTGCGCGGGCTCTGCCGCCGGCCACCACCTTCCATGCCCGCCTGCGCCACGTCAGCGAAGCCGGCGGCACCGGCGAGTTCAGCGATCCGGCGGCCTTCACCACCGATGCCGACTCGGACGGGGACGGCCTGGCAGACATCGACGAGACCCAACGCTGGGGCACCGATCCCACACTCCCCGACACCGATGCGGACGGCCTCGACGACGAAACCGAAGCACTCGACCTCGGCACGCTGCCGCTGCTCTCCGACACCGACGGCGACGGACTCACCGACGGCTTCGAAACCTTCTGGGGACTGCCCGTGAGCCGCATCGCGGCCGACTCCCTCTCCGGCGCCTGGGAGTTCGACGAAGGAACCGGCGCGCTCGCCGCGGACGGCACCGGCTTCGGCAACCACGCCTCGCTGCAGAACACCTCGTGGATCGACGGCGCACGCGGCGCGGCCCTGGCCTTCGACGGCGCGCACGGCCTGGCGACCGTCGCCAACGACTCCGTGTACAAGACGAACCGCTTCTCCCTCGTTCTCCACCTGCGCCTCGACGCGCTCTACGGCAATGCCCAGTCCGGCGACCTTCCGGATGGAACGATGATTCCGGCATCCCAGCCCGGCACGGACGGCGCCCCCGCATGGTCGCTCTTCAAGACCGAGCGCAACTCCCTGGTCTTCGAAGTCACGGCCGCGGACGGCGTCTCGGCCCGAGCCGAGACCGCCGACGGCTTCCTCACCCGCGACGGCTGGTACCACATCGCCGCCGTGCTGGGCGACGGGCTTACCCTCTACGTGGACGGCGAACAGGTCGCACAGACGCCATCCAGCCCCCCGCCCGACTTCGACGCGGCCGCCGGAATGACCTTCGGCGGCACCGGCACTGCCGACGACGCGCGTCTCCGCGGCGCCCTGGATGGCGTGCGCACCTTCGCCATAGCCCTGTCCGCCGAGGACGTGGCATCCTTTTTCGACGGACTCTCCGACGCCGACGGCGATGGACTGACTGCGGTCGAAGAGCAGGCCGCCGGCAGCGATCCCTTCCGCACCGACACCGACGGAGACGGACTCGACGACTTCGAAGAGTACAAAACCCACGGCACCGATCCCGCCGATCCCGACACCGACGGCGACGGGCTCTCCGACGCCGACGAGGTGCTGCGCTGGGGCACAAATCCGACCCTGGCCGACTCCGACGGCGACCTCCTCCCCGACGGCTGGGAGATCGCCCACGGCCTGAATCCCGTCGCCGCACCCCCCGACGCCCTGGCCGGTCACTGGAAACTGGACGACCCCCGGGGGGAGACCACCGCCCTGGACAGCTCCGAACACGGCAACCACGGCGCCTATTCGGGCACCGACAGCGTACCGGGCGTGATCGGCGCCGCGCGCGAGTTCGACGGCATCGACGACTCCCTCGACGTGCCCAGCAACACCGCCTGCAAACCCGCCGAAAACCTCACTGTCGGCTTTCACCTCAATCTCGCCGCGCTCTACGGCAACGCCGTCTCCGGCGCCGCCGAGGACGGCGCGATGATCCTGGTCGCCCAGGGCGCGGCCACCGGCGGGAACGCCTACGCCTTCTACAAGACCGCCTCGCACGCCCTCGTGTTCGAGCTGACCGGCCCCGACGGCGCGGTCACGCAAGTGAGATCCCCCGACGGGCTGCTCCTTGAACGCCGCTGGTACGACGTTGTCGGCACCTTCGGACGCCCGCACGCCGAACTGTTCGTCGATGGCCTGTCCGTCGCCTCGGCCCTGCACGACGCGACCCTGGACTGCGATCCCGACACCGGCCTGCGCATCGGCGGCGGCGCCGAGGCGGCCCTCGCCGGCGCGGTCGACGACCTGCGCATCCACACCACTGAAATGCTCCCCCACCAGGCGGCGGCCCTCGGCGAGGCCGGCCGGGATCCCGACGAGGACAAGCTCAGCAACTACGACGAACTCGCGGCCGGAACCAATCCCCGAGCCGTCGACACCGACGCCGACGGCATCTCCGACTTCGACGAAATACAGCTGTACGGCACCGATCCCAGCGTCGCCGACTCCGACGGCGACGGCCTGACCGACGGCGCCGAAATCAAGGCCGGCACCGACCCGCTCGTTGCCGACACCGATCTGGACGGGCTCACCGACGCCTGGGAGATCGACAACGGCTACGACCCCGTGTCCGCCGATCCCGCCGAACTGGCGGGACTCTGGTCGATGGACGACGCAGCCGGAGACGTCCTCGCCGACAGCGGCCCGCACGCCCTGCACGCCGCCGCCATCGGCGGAACCCCCGCCGCCGGCATCCTCGACGGCGCCCGCCGCTTCGACGGACGGAGCGAATGCGCCGACGTGCCCGCCTCCGTCCACCTGGACTCAAGCGCCTTCACCGCCTCCCTCCACGTGCAGTTCGACGCTCTCTACGGCAACACCCCCGCTCCCGGTTCGACCGACGGCGCCATGGTCCTGCTTGAACGCGCCGCCGACGGCGCCGCGCCGGCCTGGCGCATCGCCAAGACCGAGCGCAACTCCCTGACTTTCATCCTCAACGCCCCCGACGCCTCCGTTACGCTCGAGACCGCCGACGGCTTCCTCACCCGCGACGGCTGGTACCACGTCGCCGCCACCTTCGAACGCCCCGACGCCCGCCTGTACGTCGACGGCACGCTCGCGGCCGAGGCCGCTTTCGACATCCAACCCGCCCTTGCCGACCTGCCCGGACCACGCATGGCCGGCGCATCGGACGGCGACTTCCTGCACGGCGCACTCGACAACGTGCGCATTCACACCGCCGCCCTCTCCGCCGACGCCCTCAACTCCCTTCTGGACGCCACCCGGGACGAGGACAGCGACGGACTCGTCAACCTCGCCGAGTGCCGGGCCGGCACCAGCCCGCATCTCGCCGACACCAACGGCGACGGGCTCTCCGACTTCGTCGAAGTCCATCTGTACGGCACCGACCCCAACGTGACCGACACAGACGGCGACGGCATGCCCGACCTCTGGGAAATCGCCTTCGGCTTCGATCCGCTGGCCCCGGACGACGCATCCGAGGATCCCGACGGCGACGGACTCGTCAACCTCGACGAGTACCTCGCAGGCGCCCATCCCTTCCGCACCGACACCGACGGCGACGGACTCACCGACTTCGAAGAGTGCAAAACCCACGGCACCGATCCCGCCAAGACCGACTCCGACGGCGACGGCATGCCCGATCCCTGGGAAATCGACAACGGCACCAACCCCGTCCTCGCCGACGCCCACCTCGATCCCGACGGCGAAGGACTGAGCAACCGCGACGAGTATCTCGCCGGAACCAATCCCCTCAACCCCGACTCCGACGGCGACTCCGTCTCCGACTACGAGGAGGTCAAGCAGGCCCACACCGATCCCCTGACGCCCGAGTTCAGCGGCGACACCCTCACCGTGGCCGTGCTCGACGGCGCCGACTTCACCTCCGCTCTCGGCGACTGGCGCGCGGAGGGCACGCACGCCGCGGCCGACGACCGCCGCGGCCGGCTCGAGTACGAACTCGACGTTCCCGAGGCCTCCATGTGCAGAGTGCTGGTCACCGGCACTCACGTCACCCGCACCGCCTCCTGCGGCGACGCCCGCCCCGTGGACCGCAGCCACATCCGCCTCCACGTCGACGGCCTGCACCTGGGCCGCCGGGAGCTGATCGCGCCCCAGGGGGTCTACGGCGCCCTGGTCTTCTACACGCCCCGCCTCGCCGCCGGAACTCACACCCTGCGCTTGGAGTGGGACAACGTCCACTCCAAAACCGAACTGCGCATCCGCGACATCCAGGTCACCGTCCCCGAGGGCGTCGACGCCGACGGCGACGGCGTGCGCGACTGGCAGACCACCGCCCTGCGCAACCTCACCTCCCTCGAATCCGCCCCCGGTAAACCCGTCGAGGACGAGGCGCTGTCCGCCTACGCATCCCCGGTCTGCCTCGAGGGCCGGTCCCGGTTCCCCTCCCTGATGTCCCTGACCGCCGCCGCCGAGCCCGTCGACGTCAAACCGGGCACCGCCCGCCGCTGGTACGCGGACGTGCCCCTGCTGCCCGACGCCACCGTCCCCGTCGAGGTCTCCTTCCAGAACGGCGCGCGCACCCTCCGGGCGGACCTGACCTGGCGCACGCTCAACCTCCTGGACGAGGAAGCCCCCGCGGAAATGACCCTGCGCGTCGGCGACGCGCTCCGACTGACCGCCGCACCCCAGGGCGCGACCGACGGCCTGGTCGAAATCGAGATCGGCGACGACGCCCCCCTCCAAACGTCGGTCGGCGATCCCGTTCAGCACACCTTCCTCAACCCCGGAACCGTCACCGTCGAGGGCGTCCATACCGCCGCCGACGGCACACAGCATACCGGCGAATTGCAGGTCACCGTCGTCGACGGCGCCTTCCCCGCCGAACCGCCCGCATGCATGCTGGGACGAACCCGCATCTGGAACCCCGGCGCCTGGTCGGAGAACGCCGTCTTCGACACCGACGCAACCGTGCGCGCCGCGCGCCTCGACGACGGTCGCCTCAGCCTGACCATGAAGAACGTCTCCGACGCCCACCGCATCCTCGCCCGCGCCGGGGACGGCGGCCCCGTCGTCGACAGCACGCCCCTGGACGGGTTCTGCCTGGAGGCCCTCGCCGACGGCTACGTCTGGGTCATGGAACGCTACGACGACGGCAGCGAACGCTGGCGACAGGAAGTCTTCGAACGCAACCTGCCCCCCTCCGTGGACATCCGCATCCACGTCTTCATCGGCGGGGCAACCCTCGACGATCTGACCCGCGAGCGCTGGATCGCCCACCCCGACTTCAGCGACATCGGCGTCCACGCCTTCGACATGCTGCGCAGCCCCGACGCCACCCACTCCACCTGCCACCGCATCCAGACCTATCAGAACGGCGTCCCGCTCGGCGAAGCCTACTATCACCAGAAACTCCTGCCCGACGAGGAGCAGCTTTAGAAACCGACAGCAAGGGAAGACACCGCCGGGGCCGCCCCCGGCCCCACCGAAAAGGGAACCGAACACATGCCAGAAGCCATCCGAGCCATCCAACGCCGCCGCGCCGTCCTGCCCCTCATCGCCCTGGCCGCCGCAGCCGCCGTCATCCTGGCCCTCCGCCCCCCGTTCACCGAGCAAGCCGATGCCGCCTGCAACGCACCCAACGGAACCCAGTTCGACGTGACGCTCACCGGCGACACCCTGCTGTGCCTCGGCGACACTGCGGACTACTCGGCTACGCTCACCGGCGGGACCACGTGGCCCGGCACGTTCGATTGGACCGTTGAGATCGGCTCGTTCACCACCGATCAGACCCACGGCACCCATTCAA
Source organism: uncultured Victivallales bacterium (assembly GCA_964604795.1). Classification (GTDB taxonomy): domain Bacteria; phylum Verrucomicrobiota; class Lentisphaeria; order Oligosphaerales; family CAZSBQ01; genus CAZSBQ01. The sequence continues at coordinate 22,794 of CAZSBQ010000025.1, forward strand.
CCGCCACAGTCACGGCCGAGGAGACCGGCGTCGGGACCGTGACCGTGCTCTTCACTCCGGATCCGCCGGCCACCGGCCAGTGCCGCGCGGACCTGGACGTGCGCGTGGTCGATGTGGACTTGGACGTCGACGCCGACTACGACGACCAGATCACTGTGGAGGACGATCCCGGCGATCCCAATGACGACGACAGCCTCGAGACCACCAGCGGCGGCCTAGTCGGCGCCGGACGCACCGATGCCCTGCGGCTTGACGTCAGGGGAGGAGAAGATACAGCCACAGTCAGGCTTAGCTGGACCAACGAAAGCAAAGTGGAGGTGCGGAACGGTTCCACCGTCCTGGACCAAGCTGCGGCCGCAGGCGCCCCCGAACACCCACAGTGGGAGGTCGCGGATTTGCCGCTGGAATTGGATGTCGAGGGTCTCGTGGTCAGCGACGCACATCGCGACGTTGAATTCACACTCAAATACGACGACCTGCCAACCTGCCGCGACAAGGTGAACATGACCGTCGCCGAGACCGACCTCGACATCGACACCGACAACGACAGCACTGTGGAGGATGACGCCGACGATCCGGACGAAGACGAATCCCCGGGACACGTCCTCATGGTAAACTGGGACAACGACAACAACGACGACGACAACGGCGACGGGACAATCGACAACGACGACCGCGACTGCGACGACCATCTGTGGGAAACCGGGGACGACGACTGCAGCGAGCTCGTCCTTCGACTCGACCCCGACGACCTGCCCGACGCCCACAAGGTCGTCCTCACCGTCGACGACCCGGAACTGGTCCGAGTCTTCGACGCCAGCAACGAGGCCATCCTCGGCCCCTTCACGGAAGTCGACGCGGCGGGCAACCCGGGCTCACCCGTGACCGAATGGGAGAAGGAGCTTTCGGCGATCTCCCTGCCCGCAAGCGACCTGACCTTCCACGTCGAGGGCGTCGAACCCGGAGTCGCCACCCTCACCCTCACCTACTACACCGACACCGGCCTGGAAATCCACAGCGACGAGGTCAAGGCGGCCGTGCTGCCACCTCCTCTTGTGCCGGACTATGACCGCGACGGAGAAATAGCCGACATAGACAGCTCCAGGGCAGTTGGCAGGGAAACGTTTCATTTCTGGATCAACGATGACGACGATTTCGATGTATGCCATGGGAAGGATGCACCGGGACAAACATACCCGGACGCCGATCCTGGTGGGGGATGGGTTGACTATGAACGCGATCTGATCGATTTCTTCCCGGTTTGGCTCGATTTGGCTTTCACCCTCCTGCAGTTTCCTGCTTCGGAGTACACGTACACGCTGTGGCACGAAACTGTTGGAGGATACGGCAATCTGAATGTACTCTTCGACCCGGGCCTTGATTGTTCCAACGCCAACCTACACATCTTTGACCTGAGCTTCTGCCAGACCCACGCCAGCGATCAACTTGACGGCGACATTGACGGCACCTGGGGACACGAAATCCCGGGCTCGTTGCTGGACGACATTTCCGCTGGCAACGAGGTTGTCATGCTGCTCGAAGCGCGAGCCGCCACCTCGACTCCGCTGACCCTGAAAGTGGTGCGGGACTCGGACAACTCGGTTGTTATGGCTTTCGATCTTCCACTCCGCCTGTCCAGCGTCGAAGACATGTACCGCCATATCAACCTGCGGGGCGACGGCGGCGGACACCCGGACCAGCGAAGCGAACCGCCCGGTTACCCCGACAACCTGTGCACTGTGGATAGAAATCTGTTCTACACTCATGGCTTCAAGGTCGATGGCGACGCGGCTCGCTCGGAACACGCGGAAATGTTCAAGCGCCTGTATTGGGCCGGCTCACGGGCGAAATACTGGGCGCTCTACTGGCGCGGAAACGAAGGAAGCGATCTGAACTATCAGGAGAACGCGCACAACGCTTTCGAGACGGCGGCAGTCCTCGCCGCCGACCCCGATGTGTCGGGCACTCCAAACAAGGTCTTCATCGCCCACAGCCTGGGCAACATGCTGATCTCCAGCGCCATCCAGGACCACGGCGTGAATGCGCTCCGCTACATCATGCTCAATGCCGCTGTCGCCGCCGAATGCTACGAGAGTACTACGTTCAATGACAACACCGTTGCCGGTAACCCCATGGCCCACCATGATTGGCTCGGCTACGACGCCGACACCCTTGCCGCCACTTGGCACGAGCTCTTCGCATCCTCCCCAGGCGACCTGCGGGCCGAACTCACTTGGAAAGACCGGTTTCCAAGCATCGGGCCGCCGTTTGCCTTCAATATCTACTCATCGGGTGACACCGTCTTGGAGGTCATGCCGCAAGATGGAAATACACTCACTTCGTTCAGCGGGACATCGTTGCTCTACTGGCTGTGGGAACGGTACTGCTGGCAGAAACAGGAACTGTTCAAAGGGCGCGGCTCACTCTTCCCGCTGGGCGGCACCAACTGGGCAGGTTGGGGAAAGAACTCGGCCTACGCCGACGCTGCCGCAGCCAACGCCGCCACTGACAGCGATTTGCAAACCGAACCGGTGTTTCGCAAGGACCCGTCCGGCTCCTCCTCGGAACCGGACATCTTCGACTCCGGTCTCAACCAGGACGAAATCAACGAACTGCTCGCCAAAGGAATCCCGGCCCTCTCCCCACCAATGGGGAGGGGGATTGGTGATTGGGATAATCCCGATCCGAATTTGGATGTCAATATAGACATGGAAACGCTCAAAACAGGATGGGGAAGAGATCCCAATGATCAACCCTATGGTAACTGGTGGCTCCATGGCGACTGGAAGAAAATGGCTTATATTCATACACACAAACTGTTTGAACTCATTGTCGAAGAAGGAGATTTGAAATGATTGCTGAAAGTAAGAAACGACGTAGAA